>DKNM01000051.1 GCA_002470695.1 Candidatus Neomicrothrix sp. UBA7388 | reverse complement strand
CATCTGTGTAAACGACATCAGATTCCGTGACAGCTTCTTGCGGATCATCGGTAACAAGCAATGCGCCGCCAAGTGATCCGATGCGATCGATGTCTATAGGCGTCGGTCCGTGCCCCGCCGGAGAAGCCACACTGGTGTCAATACCAAGCATTGCGCAGCCAAGCGCCAAAGACCGCCAAACATTGTTGGCATCTCCCACATAGGCGACTCGTTTCACCTGCGCGAGCCCTATCTCTTCTTCGATAGTTAGCAAATCCGCCAAGGCCTGCATGGGGTGCGCTTGATCTGACAATAAGTTAACGATCGGTATTGCATCCGCGGCGGCCATACGTTCGAGCCGACTATGGTCGAAGACTCTAGCTGCCATAACGCAGTGATAGCCGGCCATAACTCTGGCCACATCTTCTGCAGTTTCACGACTATCGATACCAAGCTCTTCGGGCTTGATGTACATAGGATGGCCGCCCAATTGCACAGTAGCCATTTCCATCGAATTTCGAGTTCTGCCGGAGGGTTTCTCAAAGATCAAGGCGACGCCTTTCCCATCAAGAATCGCCGGCAAAGTCGTCTTGGTTGAAAGCTCTAGAACAAGACGAAGTTCCTCGGGTGTGAGGTCGTCGATTTCCAAGAAATGCCTCACGAGTCACCCTCCAACACCACTGAAAGCTTTTCCATCGCCTCATCTATTTCATCAGTTGAGACAGTGAGAGGTGGTGCAAGTCGTATTGCGGTTGGACTGATTCCATTCACTACGAGTCCTGCTTTAAGACACGCAAGCGCTATCTCAGGCCCAGTCATACCTACCTGTTCAGTGTCAATTTCGGCTGCGATCAACAACCCAAGGCCCCTGGTATCGGTCACATTCGGGACTTGCAAGAGCTTTCCCATCAATTGGTCACCAGCTTCACGAGCCAGGGACGGCGCGTCTATGGCTTCCATAATGCGCAAAACCGCGCGAGCAGCTGATGTCGCAAGCGGCTGACCGCCGTAAGTGGTTGCGTGGTCTCCAGGTTGGAACGCTTGGGCTACTTCACGCTTCGCCCATATTGCTCCTATCGGCACTCCATTCCCCAACGCTTTAGCCATAGTCACAACGTCAGGCCTGACATCACCTTTGGAGTCGAAATGATGCTGCCATGCAAACCACTCTCCGGTGCGAGCGAATCCGGTTTGCACTTCATCAAACATGAGCAACATGTCGCGCTCATCGCACAGTTGTCTTACTTTCTTTAGGTAGTCGCCGTCTCCGACATTCACCCCGCCTTCACCCTGAACGACTTCTAATAGAACCGCAGCACAAGATGGATCTATCGAGTTCTCCAAAGCTTCAAAATCGTTGTACGGAACATGGCGAAATCCATCAGGCAATGGCTGGAAAGTTTCATGCTTTTCGGTCTGCCCGGTGGCATGAAGCGTTGCAAGAGTTCGACCGTGGAATGAGCGCAGGGCACTTACGACCACATATTTGCCTCTACCTCCGTTGCGTCGGGCAAGTTTTATTGCCCCTTCAAGAGACTCCGCCCCGCTGTTGCAAAAGAAAACTTGGCCATTTCCGCCCTGTAATCGATCAATAGTTGCAGCTACCTCAAGTCCGGGAACCGTTTCATAGAGATTCGACACATGGAGCAATGTTCTAGCTTGTTCCGCTATCGCTTCAGCAACCGCAGGATGGGCGTGACCAAGCGAAGTAACGGCTAGTCCGCACAAAAAATCGAGGTATCGATTTCCATCGCGATCGAATAACTCAGTGCCGGAACCCCGGACAAACTGGACTGGCGGCTGACCATAGGTTGGCATGAGGGGATATTCGTCTGGGCGATCCGCCGCAACTGTCGTGCTACTCATCTCAGAACTCCTTTGACACAATCTTTTTCTTTTTTCAGTCCGAAATCATTGTTCCGATGCCAGCATCGGTGAAAAGTTCCAGCAAGGCGACATGAGGAATCCTGCCGTCAACCAAATGTGCGCTAGTTACCCCATTTTGCACCGCACGCACGCATGCCTCTGTCTTGGGGATCATGCCGTCAGTGATTTGGCCGCTTTGGATTTTCTGCGATAAATCTGCCGCAGATATCTGGCGTATAAGAGAAGTTTCATCGCTCAAATCTTCGTATAAGCCTTCAACGTCAGTCAGATAGACAACTTTTTCAGCTTCCATCGCTTGGGCAACGGCCCCTGCGACAGTGTCCGCGTTTATGTTGTAGGCCTGACCGGTCTCATCAGCACCGATTGTGGACATAACCGGTATGAGACCTTCTGAGAACAGTTTCTGCAGCAAAGTGGGATCGACAGCCGTTACATCGCCGACAAAGCCGAGCTCTGGGTTTCTCGCAGCAGCAGTTATCAAACCGCCATCTTCGCCACTAACTCCTACGGCCAAAGGACCGTGAACGTTTATCGAGCTCACAATCTCCCTATTGACTTTTCCGACAAGAACCATCCTGGCGATATCTAAAGTTTCGGCGTCGGTTACTCGCAGGCCGTCCTTGAATTCTGGCTCTTTCCCTAGGCGCTCCATAAGTTCCCCTATTTGGGGTCCTCCGCCATGGACGATTAACGGCAATATTCCCACTTGGTGCATCAAAACGACGTCTTCGGCAAAACGTTCAGCTAAGGAAGCGTCCGTCATGGCATTTCCGCCGAACTTAATTACGACTACTTTGCCTCTCCAACGCTGAATATAAGGCAAAATTTCAACCAACAACTCAGCCTGCTCTAGATGCTGACCCACGGTTCGGTGAGTAGTTTCAGCTCGTGAACTCTCGTCTGAATCCACTAGCCGCAGCGACGGAACTTTGTCACTCATGAAGTTCTCCAATCACGGCATTAATCCGCTCACGGGCAGCCCCGCACTCTCGTCAATACCCATGGCGATATTGGCGCACTGGATCGCACCACCGGAGGCCCCCTTGACGAGATTATCTAATGCGCTGATGATAATTAGCCACCCAGTTCGTTGATCAACCCTGGCGGTCAAGTGAACCGTATTGGCGCCAAGCGTCGCTTTAGTAGACGGCGATGCCTCGTCTACGACGACGAACGGTTCCTCAAAGTAGTAGTTACAAAGTAGCTCAAGTGCATCTTCCGTCGAGAACCCCGAGTTTGCCGGACGCGCATAACACGTCGACAAAATACCTCTGACCATGGGCGCTAAGTGAGGCGTAAAGAGCACCTGACAGCCTGTTTCTTGTTCTATCTCAGGGGTGTGTCGATGCGTCAGCAAACCGTAAGCGCTGAAGTTCTCATCAACAGTAGCGAAGGTCGTATTAGGTTTCGGTGCCCGGCCAGCTCCACTAACTCCGGACGCCGCATCGACGACAATTCCGCCGTGGGTGAGGATTTGACCAGCGTCGACAAAGGGCTTTAGAGCAAGAATTGCTGAGGTCGGGTAACAACCTGGCACAGCCACGGCTTTGGCGTCTTTAAGCTCGTTACGGAAAATCTCAGGCAAGCCATAAACGAAGTCATCCAGCAAGTCAGGCATTGAGTGCTCTGCTCCATACCACTCTGGGTAGAGCGCTGGATCTTTCAGTCGAAAATCAGATCCCAAGTCGAGCAAACAGCCGACTTTGTTATATAGGTCAGCGGCGATTGGCTGACTCGCCATATGAGGGAGACCCAAGAACACTATGTCAAGTCCCTGAAAATCGTCAGGGTCATAGGCCGAATACAGCATGTCTCCATATGACGCCGCAAGACTCGGGTAAAGGGACTTGATAGCTATCCCCGCTTGCGTGTCGCCTGCAGCAGCGACAAGTTCCATCTCGGGATGATTGCCGAGGAGGCGCATCAGTTCAGCTCCGGTAAAGCCGGAGGCTCCCACGATGCCAACTCTAATTTTCTCACTGTTCGACATGAAGGACAGGGTACAGCAAAGATGACCAAATGCATATTTATTCACTTCATTGCATAATTATGCATATGCTCGTGGCGTAGCGTCACTTTCAACGAGCATAAAATAGTCACAATGGATGAACAGAGTGGCGTTATTCGGGGATGGGGCCCCATCGTGTCGCTCGGCCTTATGACCTGCACATGTTACGGAGCAGCGTTTTACGCCTACGGGATACTCATCGGCCCAATCCACGGTGACGCCGGCTGGTCTCTCACGTTCCTTGGAAGCATATTTGCGGTATCACAATTGATTGGCGGCTTCGGGGCATCGTTGGCGGGAAGACTTCTCGACCGATGGGGCGGGCAGCTCATCTTTCAATTTCAAGCACTAGCGTCGATTGGGCTACTGGTTGCAAGTTGGATGGAAAACGCTTTCGCTTTCGCCGTTTTGACATCCACCTCACTTGGAGTGATGGGCGCATGCGGTTTCTACCACATCTCCACCGCTATAGCCGGCCGTGTCGGGCCTTCAAGTCCCGGCAAATCGATAACCGTACTGACCGCAATCGGAGCCTTCTGCAGCCCCGTCTACCTTCCGGTCGGCGCATTACTCATCGAAGCCCATGGTTGGCGCCCAACAATTAGGATTTTTGCACTAGTCGCATTCGCTGGCGCCCTGCAAGCATCGCATTTCGCAGCAGGGGGCAAGTCAGAAAGTTGCAATGGCCCATCAAATCAGGCCTTAAGGGCCCTCCGTTCGGCGCTAGCCAATGCCCCGATAAGGCGAATGCTGACTGCATACGCATTTGCGGGTTTCTCGTACAGCACTCTGCTCGTATACCAGGTGCCCATAATGATGGATAAGGGGCTGGCAGTTGGCACCGCTGCTAGCATCGCGGGACTTCGAGGCTTTTGCCAGCTCTTCGGCCGAGTCGGCGTAATCGCCGCCATAGCAAGGAGTGAGGCCGCATATGCGCTCAGAGTTAGCTATCTAGCTGCTGCTGTTGCATCACTTTCCCTACTTTCGGGAAACCTGTGGCTTGCATTGATTTACGCGTTACTTGCCGGGGCCAGCCTCGGTGCCTCAACACCCCTGCAAGCCATAAACGCTCAGCAAAACTTCAACGCTCAAGACCTAGGACTACTGATGGGTCTCCAGCAAACGATCTTCGCCGTCGCTGGCGCAGTCGGCCCCATAACCGCTGGCCTTACCGCTGACCTCACAGGAAGTCAGACTCCGACAGTTTGGCTGGCGACTTGCAGCTTGATCGCAGCCGTTTTTCTTCTTTCGAAAGCTTCAGACGCCACCCGAAAATAGTTATTCACTTGCGGTGTTTCAACCGCTTACTCAGGGGCTAGCATTGATAACGTTCCCACTGGGCCAATGACGTCCCATTTGAACGCAGCACTTACACCCAGTTCCAAGCACTCGGACGTCACCCATGCACGACTCAGATCAGAATTTATTCGGATTACCGCTCGCCGAAGGTCTCTACGATCCCCGTTACGAGCATGACGCATGCGGAGTTGCCTTCGTGGTCGACATAAACGGCCGAAAGACCCATGAAATGGTGCAGCGGGGTCTCACATGTCTAGACCAACTGGACCATCGAGGAGCCACAGGAGCCGAAGAGAATGTGGGCGACGGCGCTGGAATGTTAATCCAACTGCCTGACTCTTTCTTTCGGGCAACCACAGACTTCGAACTCCCTGATCAAGGCAGCTACGCAGCCGGAATGGCATTTCTTCCGGCAGAAAGCCCAGACGAGACTGCCAAGGTCATTGAAGGGCTCGCTGAAGAAGAGGGCCTGAAGGTTTTGGGGTGGAGAGCGGTCCCAACAGATAGCCAGTCACTCGGGTCATTTGCCACCGACTCCATGCCTGTCTTCCGAACTGTCTTCATAGGATCCGAAGGCGGCAACCTGCGGGATCTTGATCTCGAGCGGGCGTGTTTCGTCCTCCGAAAACGCATAGAACATGAAACTGATCCCGCCGTTTATTTCCCATCCCTTTCTTGCAGAACCTTCATCTACAAGGGGATGCTCACGTGCGAGCAACTCCCTGTATTTTTTCCCGACTTGAAGGACGAACGCCTGACCAGCGCATTGGCCCTAGTGCACTCAAGATTTAGCACCAACACCTTTCCATCATGGCCACTTGCCCACCCCTATCGCCTCGTCGCCCATAACGGTGAGATCAACACCGTTATGGGAAATAGAAATTGGATGCGGGCAAGAGAGGGCAAGCTGTCTGCCCAGCACTTCGGTGAGGGCCTCGAACGGGCTCTACCAATAATGACAGAGGGAGCCTCAGATACCGCCAGTTTCGACGAAGCCCTGGAGTTGTTGTATCTAGGCGGGCGAACACTGCCCCACGCTGTGTTAATGATGATTCCCGAGGCATGGGAAAATCATGAGCGGCTCCCTCAATGGAAAAGAGACTTCTACGAATTCCACGCTTCCATGATTGAACCTTGGGATGGCCCCGCTTCGATTGCTTTTACAGACGGAACAGTCATTGGAGCCGTATTGGACCGCAATGGCCTGCGGCCATCTCGATTCTGGGTTACAGACGATGGACTCGTAGTTGTCGCATCAGAGGTGGGAGTACTAGACATTGACCAAAGCAAGGTCGTGCAGAAGGGCCGCCTTCAACCGGGTCGAATGTTCTTGGTCGACACAGAAAAACAAAGAATTGTCGACGACGAAGAAATCAAAAAAACCTTGGCCGACGAAGCTCCCTATGGGGAATGGCTAGAACAAGGCCTGCTTCACCTCAATGACCTACCTGATCGATTCCTTCTAACCCCCAAGCACTCTTCGGTAGTCAAGCGGCAACGAACATTCGGATACACAGAAGAAGAACTCAAAATTTTAATTTCGCCGATGGCGCGAAGTGGCGCCGAGCCGATCGGTTCGATGGGCACAGATACCCCCATAGCCGCCCTTTCAAAACGGCCAAGACTAATTTTTGATTACTTTGCGCAATTGTTTGCTCAAGTCACCAACCCTCCCCTCGACGCAATCCGTGAGGAACTGGTGACATCCACCTCATCAGTTGTTGGACCCGAAGGAAACCTTCTAGAACCAGGACCTGACTCATGCCGACAAATCGTTCTACCGCACCCAATTATCTCCAACGAGGATTTAGCCAAGATCGTTTACCTAAACGAAAATGGCGATCACCCTGAATTCAAATCCTTCGCGATCGACGGCCTATATCCGGTTTCCGAAGGCGGTTCAGGGATGCAAAACGCCATTGAAGAAATCCAACAAAAAGTCTCGGAGGCGATAAGCAATGGAGCCAAAGTCATTGTGCTCTCCGACCGTTACAGCAACGAAGACAATGCACCCATACCTTCCTTGTTGCTAACGGGAGCCGTCCACCATCACCTTGTCAGGGAAAAGACTCGCACAGAAGTTGGATTGATCGTCGAATGCGGAGATGCCCGAGAGGTACACCATATGGCTCTCCTGCTCGGGTATGGAGCTGGCGCAGTCAACCCTTACCTGGCTATCGAGTCCATCGAGGACCTAATCGAGGAAGGGTCCATAGTCGACATCGACAGCAAAACCGCAGTAAGGAACTACATCAAAGCTTGCTCCAAAGGCGTCCTCAAGATTATGTCGAAAATGGGGATCTCGACCGTTGCAAGTTATACCGGGGCGCAAGTTTTCGAATGTGTTGGCTTATCCAGCAAACTCATTGACCACTATTTTACCGGGACGACTTCAAAACTAGGTGGAGCCGATTTAGAGGTAATCGCTGAAGAAGTGGCGCTACGGCATCGTTTCGCATACTTAGACAACCCTGAAGATGTCGCTCACAGAAACTTATGGGCTGGCGGAGAGTACCAATGGAGACGCGAAGGCGAATATCACTTATTCAACCCTGAGACCATCTACAAGCTTCAGCACTCGACTCGCACAGGTCGTTATGAGCTCTTCAAGGAATACACCCATTTAGTTGACAACCAATCGGAAGAACTTGCCACTTTGAGAGGCCTTTTCGCGCTACAGCCGCCTGCGAACGGCCCTATACCGATCGAGGAAGTTGAGCCTGTCAGCGAGATAGTGAAACGCTTCTCAACTGGGGCAATGAGCTACGGGTCTATTTCAGCCGAAGCCCATGAAACTTTAGCTATAGCGATGAACAGACTAGGGGGTAAATCAAACACCGGCGAGGGCGGAGAAGATCCGGATCGTTTTACCCCTGAAAGCAACGGCGATTCTCGGCGTTCCGCAATTAAGCAAGTCGCTTCAGGTCGATTTGGAGTCACCTCCGAGTACTTGGTCAACTCCGATGACATCCAAATCAAAATGGCCCAAGGCGCCAAGCCTGGCGAAGGCGGTCAACTGCCCGGGCCAAAAGTCTGGCCATGGATAGCGAAAACTCGTCACTCGACACCAGGCGTAGGGCTTATTTCACCACCACCCCATCATGACATCTACTCAATCGAAGACCTCAAGCAACTAATCCACGACTTAAAAAACTCGAACCCCGATGCTCGTATTCACGTCAAGCTCGTTGCAGAAGTTGGCGTGGGGACCGTGGCAGCCGGCGTGTCCAAAGCGAAAGCCGACGTGGTTTTAATTTCAGGTCATGATGGAGGAACCGGCGCTTCTCCCCTAACTTCTTTAAAGCACGCCGGGGGGCCTTGGGAACTAGGTCTGGCCGAAACCCAACAAACCTTGTTAATCAACGGCCTACGAGACCGAATTGTTGTCCAGGCAGATGGACAATTGAAGACCGGTAGGGACGTAATTGTTGCAGCATTACTCGGGGCAGAGGAATACGGGTTTGCAACAGCACCACTAGTCGTATCCGGGTGCATAATGATGAGGGTCTGCCACCTCGACACGTGCCCCGTCGGAGTCGCTACGCAAAACAAAGAGCTCAGAAGCCGCTATAGCGGGAAAGCCGAATTTGTAGTCAATTTTTTTGAGTACATCGCAGAAGAAGTGCGCGAATACCTTGCCCAACTCGGATTTCGCTCCATAGAAGAGGCCATCGGAAGGGTTGACTGCCTGAACATTGACCGAGCCGTAGACCACTGGAAGGCATCAGGCTTGGACTTAACACCCATTCTCCACGAACCGACATCCCCGTGGCAGCAAGATCGTTTCTGTTCCAAGAATCAAGAGCATGGATTAGAAAAGGCACTCGACCAAGAGTTGATTCGTCAGGCTCAGCCGGCGCTTACCAATGGAGCCCCTGTTCAAATCGATACCCCAGTGTCAAATGTCAACCGCACTGTCGGGACATTGCTGGGACATCACCTCACAAAGAATCATGGCGGTGATGGCCTCCCCGACAACACTATCGATATCAGGATGAAGGGGTCAGCGGGTCAGAGCTTTGGAGCTTTCGTACCTAAAGGCATCACGATGCGACTCTCAGGAGACGCTAACGACTATCTAGGTAAAGGACTTTCCGGAGGACGCATAACCCTCAAACCTCCAAGCAACGCGCCTGCGTCGTTCGTAGCCGAAGACAACGTCATCGCCGGCAACGTGATTTTGTATGGAGCAACTAGCGGCGAAGCATATATACGGGGCATAGTGGGCGAACGTTTTTGCGTTCGCAATTCCGGAGCGACAGCCGTAGTCGAAGGCGTTGGAGACCACGCCTGCGAATATATGACCGGCGGAACAGCAGTAATTCTTGGCCCAACAGGTCGGAACTTCGGTGCTGGGATGTCAGGTGGCGTGGCCTTTATTTATGATCCAAGCGACGAATTCCATCGCAACTTAAACAACGAGATGGTGGACCTAGAGTCCTCGATAGACGACGAGGACGCCAATTTACTTCGTGAAATTGTTCGCGGCCATTTTGAAGAAACTGGCTCTGAAGTTGCGTCAACTATTCTTGAGCGATGGCACCAACAGGTACGAAACTTCAAGAAAGTCATGCCTAAGGACTACCGAAGAGTGCTGAGCGCAATCGCTCAAGCAGAGGAGCATGGAGTCAACGTAGAAGAGGCTGTAATGGCAGCTGCTCAAGGGTGATTGGGATGATGAGCCTACTTCCAAACCTAAAAATAGTTGCCTCGTCAATTTTTACTTCGAGCACGAAAGCGCCTTCACATGGCTGACATTCGCGGATTCTTAAAGCATGATCGAGAAAACCCCACGAGAAGGCCCGTTCCGGTTCGCCTCTTGGACTGGCGAGAGGTTTACGAGGATTTTGACCAATCTGCATTGCAAGAACAAGCGAGCAGATGCATGGACTGCGGCATTCCATTCTGCAACAGCGGGTGTCCACTGGGAAACATAATTCCAGATTGGAACGACTTGGTATTCAGAGACCGTTGGCATGAAGCAATCGATCGCCTTCATGCAACCAATAACTTCCCAGAATTTACTGGGAGGTTGTGCCCGGCCCCGTGCGAAGGCGCGTGCGTACTGGGAATCAACCAAGATCCAGTCTCAATCAAACAAATTGAAGTGACCATCATCGATCACGCTTTTGAAATGGGCTGGGTGAAACCGGTAATCCCGACTATTAAATCCGGAAAGTCCGTAGCTGTGGTAGGAAGCGGCCCCGCAGGCCTTGCTGCTGCTCAACAGCTGACAAGGGCCGGCCACACAGTGGTCGTTTTCGAACGAGCAGACCGCATCGGCGGACTTTTACGGTATGGGATTCCTGAATTCAAAATGGAAAAACGCCATATCGACCGCCGAATCGATCAAATGACGGCCGAAGGAACAGAATTTCGCACGAACGTTGACGTTGGAGTCGACTTAACGGCTGAAGAACTCAAAGAACAATTCGACGCAGTCGTACTCGCTGGGGGCGCCACGCAATGGCGAGATCTTCCAATCGAGGGACGAAACTTAAATGGAATTCATCAAGCTATGGAATACCTTCCATGGGCCAACAAAGCACAACAGGGCGATATGGGCGTTGATGAAGTTCCGATTTCGGCAAGCGGCAAAAAAGTCGTAATTATCGGCGGCGGCGACACAGGCGCCGACTGCCTCGGCACAGCACATCGCCAGGGCGCAGCTTCGGTTCACCAATTTGAAATTATGCCTCGACCACCGGAAGAACGATCTCAACGTAACCCTTGGCCGACCTTCCCAATGACTTTTAAAGTAACTTCCGCCCACGAAGAGGGCGGCGAACGCGTCTACTCGGTAAATACGGAAAAGTTCTTAGGTGACGAAGAAGGCAACCTGAGAGCCCTTGCAGCCCACGAGGTTGAAATGGTTGACGGAAGCTTTGAGAAAGTTGTTGGCTCAGACTTCGAGCTTGAAGCAGACATGGTTTTCTTAGCTATGGGCTTCACAGGACCCGAGCAAAATTCGCTTCTACAGCAACTCGAAGTTGAGGTTGACGACCGTTCTAACGTTGCCAGGCAGCAAGACTTCGCGACAAACATCGACGGAGTGTGGGTATGCGGGGATATGGGGCGGGGCCAGAGTCTCATCGTGTGGGCAATCGCAGAAGGTCGTTCTTGCGCAGCCTCAGTCGACGAACACTTATCAGGATCAACGGCGTTAATGTCGCCGGTTACACCAACCGATCGCCCGTTACTCTGACCCAACAACCGTGAAGCGCTCGCGACGGGCCGGCTTACCTATCAGCTTCTTTCATGTATCCTTGGAGCTTGCTCAATGCGCCAGGAGTGGCGTCAATAAGTCGCCGGAGTAATTCGCTTTGGTCGGCACTTCGCTGCTTGGCTCTACCTGCACCACTAAAACCGTCCAGACGCGACTGGGCCAACCACTCTTTCAGCTCCGGGTCGGCGTTCCACTTAATTACGTTCAACGTGTTATCTCGAGTAGTTCTCACCCAGTCGAGAGAGTCATCCGGATGGGGAACCACAGCGCAGAAATCGTTCTTCACTTCATCGCCCGAATACGCTATTTCAACGTGTCCAATAAATGCAGCGCTGAAAACTTGCTGACAGGTGCGGACTGTTTGGAGAGTAATTAAGCCATCTTCAAAAACTTTTCGAATTGGCCGTCGCGCCAATCCATCCGCGGTGCAATCAACGTGCACAATTCTCGGGCTCGTCGGCACTTCGCCCTTTTCCATAAGAATTCGATCTTCTTCGATTCGCAACACTCGTCCCATTCGAATAACTCTTTTAAGGCGCCTCAGCTGCTCCAATTCCTTAGTTGTCACTGTGCAGCACCGATACATGCTTGGACGCACACTCTCATCGAGCTGAAGAAGCACACCACTCTCCACGAGAGCATCAAACATCGCATCTAACGATTCGGAATCGGCCACCAACTCCATTGTCTGAGCCTGCCGAAGCATCGCCAAGTCAATGAACTCTTCCCCGGGTTGGATATGGGCACGATCGAGCATCCATTGATCTCTTGGCACCACCCATCGAATGCAGTCATCATCGACGCCATTGTCTAAAAGCCAGAGGCAGGCGTCTATAGCCGTCTTACCTCCACCGACAACCACATACTCTTCAGGCAGGTCTACTAGTTCCGGTAGGTCGTTTAAGGGAACGCACCAAACATCCTCAGCAACATCATATTTAGGCGGAGTGACCGAAGGAACCGTGACATTCATATACGTCGCATCAACCGTTTTTTTGGCTTCCACATTTGTCGTAGCGCCCGATACTAAATTCCTAATTTGACCATCACCCAGGAACTCAGAAACAGGCAAATAACGAACTCGGCCACTCGGCAGAAATCTACGATTCATCAACTGATCGAAGTAAGTCACTAGTTCTGTGCCAGAAGCCAATTCATATAATCCCGCATTGCCGCCATGCAGGTCTTTTCGGTTACCACCCAAGGGCGTGGAGTTCACACCATAGAAAGAAGATGGCTGGTGCAGGCGAACAAAGGGGTAGGCATCATTCCAATGGCCGCCGGGATTGGCCTTACTATCAACAATAGTAATTGTTGCATCACTTTCGCTAAGCAGAACGTCAGTGAACGCCATTCCCATGGCGCCTGCGCCTACCACCAAGTAGTCAGTCGCAAATTCTTTCCCCATAAGAAATCAGCCGTGAACATCCGGACCCGCCGCATCAATCGAAAAGCGCACTATGCACCTTTGATCGTCGGTCATAGCCCTTCGGTAATCATCCCAATCGGGATGCTCGCCACTAAGCGTTTTGTAGTGATCCACCAAATGCTCCATCGCCAAAGGCAGGCTAAGTATCTCAGCCGTGCACTCAAGCTGGATCCACCTTCCCAGCCACTTGTCGGGGAACACGCAAAGCCAACATTTTGAGTCTCGGCGAAGATTCAATGTCTTTATGGCAGTTTCGCGTGTACTCATCCAGATTTCGTCTTCCATAACAGCCAGAGTCACCGGCGACATTTGAGGCGAACCATCACGACGTTGAGTTGCCAGAATTGCTCTGGAGTTATCTCGAACGTATTCAAGACCTTTTTCGATTTCCATGCCCTTATCCTCTCACGGAAAGACATGGTCGCAACAGGTTTCCGTTCGCTGATTCCCCTATGGTGAATCCATGGAAGGGGCCCATCGAGTCGACAGTGGCCGCGGGTGGGTCGTAGCAATATCAGGGTGCATAATCAACACTTGGACGTTTGGGGTCTTTTATGCATTTGCTACAGCCCTCGAACAAATGCTCGATGAATTCAAGGCCAATCTTTCGGGAATCGCAGCCTTTTTCTCCATCACCACGTTTCTCTTTTTTGCCGTAGGGATCGTTGCTGGCCCCGTCGCCGATCGATTTGGCGCTCGCCGAGTAGTAGGCGTAGGTGCAATTTTTATGGGAGGAGGACTTTGGCTAACTGCCCAAGTTCAGTCGCTAACGGCCGGTGTTGTCGTATACGGCTTAGGAGTCGGTCTGGGAATTGGCTCGTATTTGGTTCCATTAAACGCGGCTACAGGGGCATGGTTCGAAAGACACAGAACAATCGCGCTGGGAGTCAACACTGTCGGAATAGGCCTTGGAACTTTAGTGCTAGTCCCAGTAGCTGAATGGTTGATCCGGACCGCTGGCTGGAGATCTGCATTTGAACTGATGGGTATCGGAAGCTTCTTTGTTTATGGGCTAGTCGCGCTCGCTTCCTTCAAACCACCCACGCCGCAAGCCTCTGTCGCTACGAGCATCGAAGCTGTCAAACGAGCCGTTCAAAGATCGGAATTTTGGCGGTTCTACATAGCGGGTTTCTTTATGGCTATCGCTCTTTTCGTTCCATTTGTTTTTCTCGTCCAATACGCGAAAGATCAGGGAATTTCATCGAGCACTGCAGCCTTTTTGATTACTTCACTGGGAGTGGGCAGTGTAATAGGCCGACTCGGCTTGGGAATTTTAGGCGTACGAATTGGCGTGCTGCCCCTCATTGTCTTTTGCTTTGCGATTCAACCAGTCTCATACATCGTCTGGCTGATCGCTGGGTCTAATTATTTACTACTTCTCCTCTTTGCAGCGTTACTCGGTGTCGGCTACGGAGGCTTCGTAGCATTGAGCCCCGTTGCCATGGTCGGCATTTTCGGGCTAGAGGGCATGGGTGGCGTCTTAGGGGTTCAATTCACTTCAGCAGGGTTCGGAGCTTTAATTGGACCTATCAGCGCTGGTGCCATAATCGACGCAACCGGATCGTATGCAATTGCGATCATAGGAGCGATAGCTATCTCAAGTGTTGCGACAATCGCGATCTATCCACTCTTAAGAATCACTAATCGAGATGCCGAAGCCGCTCCAGAGGTCAAAACCTTTCTTAGCGCTCCCAATGTTTGGTTAGTTTCACCCCAAAAGCGCTAAGGGAGTTGGGTAAGTGCATAAACCTCATAGGTGACCCCACCCCCTGGATGAAGCTGGCCGATCCCCACTCCTTGCACATTATTCAACCATAAATAGCGTTCATCGCCAGTCTCGAATTGGGGTGCGGACCTTGCAACACCCGACGACGGATCACCTATCCCCTTGTATTGCACCAGGATCACAGCGTCATCGTCAGTTATCAGCGTGAGACGAACGTCAAGTTGGATGCTTCTGTCCGCTCGAGCTGTCACCCAGTCTCCTCCCGGAGAGACAACGACACCATTGAGTCGATCTCCGGCAAACGTACCGGCTTCGACTTCTGCGATAATCCTCGTGCCATGAGGGCCGTCTTTAAGAACTTTGACCCCTTCTGCGACTTGCAGATCCAGAGTAAAGAGATGTTCAACATCGAGTTGTTCATTAACCATGAAGAAGGCCTTTCTTGTTTCACCCTAGATCAAAAAAATCAGCAAGATCCTCTGACATCTGACTTGTGTCGGCTTCAAAAAGTTCTAAAAGTACGTTGTCAGGCGCAGAACACATTAGATAACGCCATGATCCAAATTCTCTGATTTCCGAACGAAACTCCACTCCGTTCGCCATCATCTTTTCCCTCAACTTATCAAGCCCTTCAACACGTATTCCTACGTGATGGAAAGCACCATTCGTATCCCCCCGGGGCGGCTGGTCGTACACATTTATGCGGCCTTTCCCAACCTTCATAAACACATTTCGTGCGCCGCCGAAGTCGCCATCGTAGCTAACAACTGCGTCTAGATTTTCCTGCCACCAATGAAGAGTTGTTGAGACATCGCTCGCGAATATATGAACGTGATGAAGGTCAAGCATTTCTTACCCTAAAGAGTCCTTTGATTAGAATCTGCACCTTTGTAGATGATTTCCCTCATCGCATCGGAAGCTAACTTGTGAAATTCAACGGAGCTACTGTCAAGAGGCTTTCTCGGCCGCGGACAGTGTTCGAAGTTGTTGTATTTATCAACTCCCCGAACCAGCGACGCCGAATCCCATTCGCTGAGGGTTTGCTCGGTGTAGGTAGGCATGTAATGAAACGACAGGCCTATGCGACGGTCACCCGTTGTGTTAGGTCCCGAGCCATGAGCTGTTCGTACATTGTGAAAGGAGACCTGCCCAGCTTTTAAGGGCATTGAGACTATCGAACGGCGAGAGATATCAATTCGAAGCTCCTGTCCCCTACTTAGAAGGTTCTTCGACTCGTAGGTTTCATCATGAGCCATGATCTCTTTGTGGCTACCGGGTATCACGCTCATGCAACCCGATGCCTCACTTGCATCGCTTATCGCAACCCATATCGAGACCACTTCCGAGTTTGAAAGACCCCAATATTCGAGGTCTTGGTGCCAACCTACGTAGCTTTCACTCTCAGCTTCTTTGATCCAAAACACGGAATTCCAACACAAAATATTGGGGCCTATTAAGTCCTCAACAGCATCCAATATCTTTCCATTTCGCATTAAATCGTCGATCCAAGGGAACAGGATGTGAGCGCTTGATCGCTCGTGCGCGGGAAGCTTTCCGCCCCGCATCTGCTCCCATTCCTCTAATCGGACACGGCACTCAAATGCTTGATCACTACTTAGAACATCGATTGGGGAAACCCAACCTTGTTCCACGTACTGCCTGATTTGCCCCTCGTTTAAAACCTTCCCCATACCAGGAGCGTATTCGCCAAAGTGAATCTGTTGCGCACTCACAGTTCGTTATTTACCGAATCGCCCAGTACTTGAAGTTGCTATTTGCTCCTAAGCTCTCCATCAAATGGGGGAAATTCATGTTGAGTCATATTCGCGTCGTCGATTTTTGCTCAGGGGTTAGCCAATTCGCCGGCCATCTACTCGCCAGACTAGGGGCTGAGGTCATAGCGGTAGAGCCGCCTACGGGCGTTACAACACGCCATATGGGGCCATACGCGAACAACACACCTGACCCAAACCGCAGTTTGACCCATTGGGCCTACAACTGCGGCAAGAAGTCTGTGATCCTCGACATCGAAGTACAAAGAGATAAGGAGAAGTTCTGCGACCTGTTACGAGGGAGCGACATCTTGCTCGAGGACTGCCATCCGGAGTACCTCGCATCCTTGGGACTATCCATCAAAGAGTTGAGCCAAATTAATCCAAAGCTCATTCATGCCTCAATTACCCCTTACGGCTCTAACGGCCCTAGATCACACTGGTTAGGCACCGATCTAACCGCTGCAGCAGGAAGTTCCTTTATGTATGCGAGCGGCGATGCCGACCGCGCTCCTCTTCGCGTTGGGCTCCCTCACAGCTTTCTCCACGGAGCAGCGGATGCCGCTGCAGCGAGCCTTATTGCACTTCAAGAGCGATCTCGAAGCGGGCTTGGCCAGCACATAGACGTCTCTGCTCAAGAATCACTGACCATCGGCTTTCCTCAAAATGTAGCTCCGTTGGAGAATGCTCTACCGGTTGATCGAATGGCCGGAGGTATAAGTATCGGCGGAATGGATATTCCGATTCTTTTCCCGTGCCTAGATGGCTACACCATTTGCGTCATCTTGCCGGGAGCTGCTTTCGCTCCATTCTCGCGCCGGCTTACAGATTGGTTAGAAGATGAAAGTGCGGCTGACGACAACATCAGATCAATTGACTGGGAAAACATCGGAGTCCAGTTATTTGCCGGCGAGGTGGACTTCTCTGTGGTCGCCGAAGCTTTCGCTACCTATGGAAAGTTTTTGAGCACCAAGTCAAAGATCGAGTTGTGGGAAGCAGCCTTGCAACGAAACCTGCTAATTACGCCATCGATGACAATCGCTGACCTAGTCGAATATCCACACCTCCATGCGAGGGATTTTTGGAGCACACAAGCCACAGAGGAATCCGGGCCCGCTCAACACCCGGGAAATCTTGTTAAATTCAAAAATGCCTCTCAACGACAGATAGGCACCCCACCCAAATTAGGCGAGCACAACACATCAGTTAGCATTAGCCGCTCGACCGACATGGATACGCACGACCCAACGAGCACTGCCCTTCCACTCGACGGCCTCAAAGTAGTCGAATTTTCTTGGGTTATTGCAACTCCCTCCGCAGTGCGCATTCTTTGCGACTACGGGGCAGATGTCGTGAAAGTCGAAACTGCCAGCCGACCCGACACCATGCGCACTGTCAACCCCTTCGTTAATGAAGAGGCCCACCCTGATAACAGTGTTGGTTACGGGGTGTACAACGCTGGGAAACGAAGCTTAAGCCTCGACCTCAGTAAACCGGAGTCGCGAGAAATTGTCTTCGACCTAATTCGCTGGGCAGACATCGTCACGGAGTCGTTCGCTCCAGGCACCATGGAACGAATGGGGTTGGGGTACAACGAACTTTCAAAGGTCAACCCTCAACTGATCATGCTTTCAAGTTCTTTACTTGGCCAAACCGGCCCCCATTCGGGACTAGCCGGCTATGGATTCATGGCTGCAGCTATAGCGGGCTATTACGAACTGACCGGGTGGTCCGATCGTCCACCCGCAGGTCCCTACGGACCATATACAGACTATTTGGCACCCCGCGTGGTCGTAGCAACTTTAATGGCCGCATTAGAGAATCGGAAAACGACAGGCCTAGGAGAGTACATCGACCTATCGCAAACAGAATGTGCTTTACATTACTTAGCCCCCGCCATTTTGGATCAAAGTGTGAACGGCCGGACAATCCAGAGAAAGGGCAATGACGATCCGCTCACTTTCCCGCATGGTGTCTTTCGATCTCTGGGGCAAGACTCCTGGGTTGCCGTTGCCTGCTCTGATGAACGCTGGCCGGTGCTCGCTTCTCTGCTCAATCTCGATGAACTCTCAGACCTAACGCAAGACGAGAGACGCGAGCAGCGTTCTCTTATTGACTCGGCTATCGAAGACTGGTCGGTAAGCCGATCCAACACCAGCGCCGCCGAGGAACTTCAGCGAAATGGCATCGCCGCGTACGAAGTCCACGACGCAAAAGGGACGAACACCGACCCTCAGCTACAGCATCGACAACACCAAATTCGCGTGCCGCAGAGCTATGCAGGGTCTATGTGGACCCACTCTTGCAGAACCAAAATGTCGCGAACCCCAGCCACCCTTTACAGAGGTGGACCTTGTTTGGGAGAAGACAATTTCGAAGTTCTCAATGAGCTTTTAGGCTATTCGATCGATCAAATAGCCGAACTCGCAGCAGCTGAAGTCCTCGAGTAGTTTCAGCGTTTGGTCCAAACCAACGGATATTGCAAACTGTCTAATTGGTCGCCGTCCTCGTGTAAATCCGAACGCAGATGCGATTGTGTTCCCTTGCGACTGTCGTACACTGCGTCATCGCCGCAATATCGGACCGTGTAACCACGCCGCCGGACGTCAGGCCTCAAGTTTCCTCCAGAGCCATGCACAGTCATTGCATGAAATGCGTAGACATCGCCGGGCATCAAGTCCCAGGAAATAATGTCGTAGTCTTCTTTCTTCGCTTCTATATCGGGGATATCGACATAATCAGGATTTCGTTCATATTCACCGTGCCCAGATGTTTTTCCAAACGTCTCAGGTTGGTACCAAATATCCCAAAGGTGCGAACCCTTGATGAATTCAAGACCGCCGCTCTCTATCGTGACTTCATCCAAAGCAACCCAAAAGGACATTATCTGCTGTCCACGAATTGGCCAGTAAGGAAGGTCGTTGTGCCAGCGGGTTCTATTTTCGGTTCCAGCTTCCTTAACAAATAATTGGTCATAAAAGAGGCTGACCTTAGAAGAGTCAAAAAACTGGGCAGCTAGAGCTGCCAATGGGCCTTCTTTACAAAATCTTCCCATTTCAGGATCCGTTTCCCAGAGCCGAATATTTCCATGGAATTTGCCTATCCCGTTATCTGGAACGTACCCATGGAAATAGGGACCGGGGTTTTGTATATCCCTCTCGATTCCCGCCTCAACAACACTGAGCCATTCTTCGCTTATTACATTTCGCAGAACAACAGCTCCATCAGCGGCGCAGGAAGCTTTTTGCTCTGCTGTAATCTCGCCATTCATTTTTTCTCCTGTTCGTCCTATTAAACGGTAGGCCAGTAGCTGAGTGGCCGACTTTCTGGCGGGGGAATTCGACGGCCTGCCAACTGACGTAAATCTTCCACGAGAATTCGACGAGTGTCAGCGGGGTCTATCACTTCGTCAATTCGCAATGTTCCCGCAGCCTCATAAGGCGAGGTGGCAAGACCTATTTCGGAAACTAAGCGTTGTCGCTCACTATTAGCTTCATCTTCACTCAAACCCTCTAAACGATTTGCGTAAGCAACGTTGACTCCGACTTCTGGGTCCATAAAGCCAATCTCAGCGCCCGGCCAGGAATACAAGCCCGAAGACCCAAGACCGGAGCCATTCATCGCAGGAAATGCCAGGCCGAAACCTTTGCGTAGAGTCACCGTCAACGTAGGGGTCGACATGTTCCCGAGCGCCTCAACAAACCTGATCGCAAGAGACAAAATTCGATTATGTTCAACGGACTTACCGACCATGAAACCCGGCACATCCATGAGGAAGATCACCGGAAGGTTGTACGCGTCACATAGGCACATCAAACGAATAGCTTTGCGGCACGCCTCTGGGTCCAAAACTCCTGCATTAAACATCGGGTTGTTCCCGATAACGCCGACCGAAAAGCCATCTAAACGACCTAAACCAGCGGTCAAATTGCGCGCGTACCCAGGTTGGAGCTCCATAAAGCTTTCTGGGTCCAGCAACGCTGCGGCGAATCTACGCATGTCGTACCCTCGTGTCCTTTTCGAAGGGACCATATCTGCGAGCGACTGATCCGGATCCAGATTGGCTCTGTTAGAGCTTCTAGGGGCGGGTGTCCAAGCATTCTGAGGAAGGTAGGACAACCATCGCCGAACGGCGTCGTAACTTTCAGTAAACGAATCAACTCCAATGTCGATTTGGCCTGTTATGCGCGAGTGAACATCCACTCCGCCCAATTCCTCGAAGCCGATAATTTCGCCGGTAGCCACTTCGAAAACTCGAGGCGAAGTGACAGCTAACACAGAGCCGCGCACTTGAACCACGAAATCGGAAAAGGCCGATTGAAATGAGGAGCCACCGAAACTTTGGCCGACAATAACCGTCGCCATCGGAATTTGGCGGCGGCGTCGAGCTAGCTCAGGAGACGGGGCTATGTCCGAGATCCCTTCGGCTCCTATAAGGTCGGGAATTCGCCCGCCACCAGTCTCACCCACGTAGATGTAGGGCATACCCCGTTCTATAGCTCGCTCGTAGAGCCGGTGGAGCCTCCGGCTACCAACAATGGAACTCGACCCCTTTTTCACGGTAATGTCATCGCCCGCAATAGCTACTGATTTCCCATTTACTTCACCTTCCCCACCCACTTTTCCGTCACCCGGAGTGCTTGATCGGTCTTCAAGCCTCATGGAACGGCTGTGCGTTCCTAGTTCACGAAACGTTCCTTGGTCCAAGAGGCCCTCAATGTGGTCGCGAATTGTTGGCACTCCATCCTTTTTCATTTTCGCAACACGGTCAGCTCCACCCATTTCCTGACGGATGCGCCGTTGCCTCTCGTGAAGGTCAGCGACTGGGTCGAATTCAGCGTCTTCGTTTTTCATAATGATGCAATTCCTAGGGGTAAGACAACAGTTCATCATTTTCGACGGCAGATTGCCCCTAAAGACAAAGACAGAGTGGGTCAAATTTCAAGCTTGCAAATAGTTTGACCACCGCCAGAAGGGGCAAGTGTCTGCGAGCAGAAATTATCTTAGAGATCTACGCTGACTTAAGGAACTGGGGAGGAAAACAAATGACTAAGCGACTAGCTGGGAAAGTAGCGGTTATCACAGGAGGGGCATCGGGCATCGGCAGGGAGTGCTCTCTCAGGTTTGCCGAAGAAGGAGCCAAGATTGTTGTCGCTGACATCAACCTAGATCGAGCAAGCTCCGTGTGCGCAGAGATTAAAGCGGCAGGTAACGAAGCGGTACCTTTCGCAGTTGACGCTTCAATTCCCGAAGACGTTGTAGCGATGGCTGACGCCGCGATGAACGAATTTGGGCAAGTTGATGCATGCGTTGCCGCCGCCGGAATTTCACACGCTTCCTACGTAAGTAGGGAGCCTCAGGAACAAGCGGGCGCGGACCGTCATGACCGTCACGACATGATGCTTATCGACAAGTCGTTAGCAAATTGGCAGCGAGTTCTCGACGTGAACCTCACCGGAGTGATGCTCACCAACCAGGCAATTGCTAAGAAAATGCAGGAGTCTGGAGGCGGAGCGATCGTGAACATAGCCTCGATCGCTGGAAAAACAGCTTTGATGGGAGCATCCGATTATTGCGTGTCGAAAGCCGGCGTTTGGATGTTGACTAAGTGCGGAGCTATCGAACTCGCGCGCCACGGAATCAGGGTTAACGCCGTCGGCCCGGGGTATATCAAAACATCAATGAGTGGCGCAGCTACAAGCAATGACGCCTGGGTAGAAGATCGAATCAAAGAGACACCTCTCCGCCGACTTGGGGAGCCCTCCGATATTGCCAATGCATGTCTCTATCTTTGCAGCGACGAAGCAAGTTTCGTGACCGGCGAGATCATCTTCCCAGACGGCGGGTTGATTGCCGATAGCCGAGCCTGATAGGTCGACGCGATTGACCAGGCTTTGATTCTTCCGAACAAGCGCCGTCTCTAATCGTTGCGGCCACTAATCTGAACAATTTCCCGAGCAACGGAGAAGAACGTGACTTTGCCTTCATCCCAAAGCTGTGAAATAAATGACCATGGTTAAAGTTGCAGTTGAACCCGATTGTTGGCGTCGCACTTACCTCGCCGAAGCTGTAGAGGCCGGAGGCGGAGAAGTTGTCGGGCCGGAAGCCGCCGAAGCCTTGGTGTGGGCGGAACCGGCTAGAGCGGATCTGCTTCCTGTAGTGCTCGACGCCAATCCCGGCATCAGGTGGGTTCAACTTCCCTACGCCGGAATCGAACCCTTCCTCCAAATGCTCCGCTCTCGACCCGAACTCACCTGGACTTGCGGGAAAGGCGTTTACGCGTCACCAGTTGCTGAGCACGCCTTAGCGCTCGCCCTCGCTGGCTTTCGAGGTCTTCATTCATACGCTCAAGCTAAGCACTGGGAAGGCCCCCAGGGCCAAAACCTTTTGGGCGCAAACGTGACCATTTTGGGGGGAGGTGGGATAACCCAGGAGCTACTTCCGCTTCTCCGCCCATTTAATTGCAAGACGACCGTCGTGCGCAATCAGATCTCTCACATCGAGGGCGCGGAAAAGGTGATCCAAACACCTTACTTGCACGACGTTCTTCCGAAGACGGACCTGCTGGTACTGGCGCTTGCCTTAACGCCCGAAACAAAGGGCATTATCAGCAAACACGAGATGCAGCTACTTCCTGAACACTCATGGATAGTTAACGTGGCACGTGGCGCTCACATTGTCACAGATGACCTCGTTAGTGCTCTGAGGAACGGAATCATCGGAGGGGCCGCTCTCGATGTCACCGAGCCTGAGCCTCTGCCGAAAGATCACCCCCTATGGGACCTCAATAACTGTCTGATCACGCCGCACATAGGGAATACTCCCGAGATGGGCCTGCCCCTGCTAGCGCAGCGCATCACCCGCAACGTACAACAACTCGTTTTGGGCCAACCTCTAATCGGCCTCGTTGACGTTGAACTCGGCTATTAATTTTTTTGTCAGGAACGCAGCGTGGCCTTATGCGAACCTTCAACGGCATCGATACACCGTTGCCTTAATTTTCCGACTTCCTCATCAGTCATAGTCCGGTCTTTCGCTTGAAGACGCAACGAGAACGCCAAAGAGCGCGAACTGCTCTCAAGCTGGTCATTTCGAAAAACATCGAAAAGACGCACAGACTGCAATTCTTCCCCTATGGCTTTGCGCAAAGTGGCCTCTATTTCCGATGCTTGCACTTGGTTCTCAACAAGAAAAGCGAGATCGACGTCGCTGGAGGGGAAAGTCGATACAGGCACGTACGGGGCTAAATCAGCTGCAATGGCCCCTGCAACCAAGAAATCGAGACGTAAATCTAACCAAGCACAGCGATCTTCGACTTCATAGCTTTTGAGCACATCAGGGTCCACTTCGCCGACGGACCCTACGACTGAGCCATTCAGCCTCACCTGAGCACAACGCGTCGGATGCATACCAGGGAGCCCATCTTGATTTCGCACCTCGAAACTGAGCTTCAACGCTGATCCCAACTCACGCAGCAAGTCGATGGCAGCAAATGCTTCCTCGTTGGCAAGCAACGCCCCTAGACGCTCGGTTTCGTCGGGCAAAGAGTTAGTCAGTCCAAGTTCGAAAACGGCTCCGATCTCAAAAAGTTTGACCCCTATATTTCGGTGCGAGTAGTTGTATCCAACAGCTGCTAACAGCCCTGGCAACAAGGACGGCCTTAAGACAGACTCTTCGACTGCTAAAGGGTTTAATAATCGAACAGGTTCGGCAACCTCCAGACCCGATTTACCTATATCACTTGGCGCCAGGAAGGGGTTCGGCATTGCCTCGACCATGCCTGAGCCCACCATTACCTGTCGAATGCCGCGCCTCAGTTTCTGCTCAGGCGATAAACGTCCCGCATCGGGCGACCTGGGAACCGATGTTCCTAGATTGCCGTAGCCGAAATGTCTGGCTATTTCTTCAGCTATATCGGTTTCGGTTTGAGTGTCGGGTCGGAACGAGGGAATGCGCACTTCCTGGACGTCTGCGTCTGACGTTTCTGCAACCTCAAAGCCGATAGGACGCAAAAGATTCCGAATTTCAGAAGCTTCAAATTTCCGACCCAGCAACGCACTCATGCGAGATGTTCGTACTGAAACAGGAGCCTGTTCTGGCAGGTCGCCTTCGACATCAATAACCTCTCCTACTACTTCAATGCCGCCGGGTGTTATTTGATTAAGAAGGTGACAAAACCTTTCAACAGCTAAAGGATTAATACCCCAATCGGTACCTCGTTCGAAACGAGCCGAGGCCTCGGAACGGAGGCCCAACCGCTGTGAGGTTCTCGCTATTGATTCAGGGTTCCAGCTCGCTAGTTCAAGAAGAACACCTGTGGTTGACGAAGAAATTTCAGTCGATGCACCACCCATTACTCCGGCAATACCAATTGCCTGATCTGATTCATCGACAATAACTCCATCACCCGCGACCAGTGTCCTTTCTTGGTTATCAAGAGTAGTAATTTGTTCTCCATCGGAAGCTCCTCGAACACCAATATGGCCATTGGGGACAAGCGCAAGATCATATGTGTGGTTCGGGGTTCCTAATTCGAGCATGACGTAGTTAGAAACATCGACGACCGAGTTAATCGGACGCATACCGGATAGCACGAGTCGCATCTGCATCCACAGTGGAGAGCTACCGACCGAGACATTCTTTATCACCCGGCCCGTAAACCTCGGGCACAGGACGGGGTCCTCGATGTTGAAGGTTGCGAGGTCTTCTGCGCTCCCGCTGACACTTTCCACGGACCATTCAGGAATTCGAAATGGGACTCCAAGCCTTGCTGCTAGATCACGCGCCACACCGGAAACCGACATCGCGTCGGGACGATTGGGATTTATCTCCAAATCCCAGAGCACATCGCCGGCAAGACCCAACTCATGGAGGAGCGGTTCACCTACCTGCAGCTCATCGGGGAGAATCATGATTCCGTCGTGATCTGTACCTAAACCCAGCTCCGAGGCCGAACAACACATGCCGTTGGATATCTCGCCTCTCATTTTTCGCTGCGCTATCTCCATACCGTCAGGCATTACTGTTCCAATGCTGGCAAAAGGAATCAGATCCCCAACCGACATATTGAAGGCCCCACAACAAACCTGGAGTGGTTCATCGTCACCAGTATCTACATCAACAAGCTGGATTCGGTCTGCTTTGGGGTGAGGGCGCAGATCGGCGACTTTGGCAACCACCACTCCATCCAAGTTATTTAGAACCCTCATCTCCTCGACTGCCATCCCAAGGTCACTCATATGATTCCCTAAATCAAGAGCGGTGCCCTTGATGGGTGCAAACTCTTGGAGCCAGGACAAAAGAACTTTCATATCGACATCCCTCTAAAACTGCTCGAGAAAACGAACATCGTTGGTGTACATGTCCCGCAAGTCCTTAATTCCGTGGCGCATGAGAGCAAGTCGATCAATCCCGAATCCGAATGCGAAGCCCGTCCACTCCTCGCTATCTAAACCGCAGTTAGCTAAAACGTTGGGATGGACCATCCCACACCCTCCTAGCTCAATCCAACCTGTTCGCTGACAAGTCTGACAACCAGCGCCCTCGCATATGACGCAGGTGATGTCGAATTCTGCGCTGGGTTCAGTAAATGGGAAATAAGAGGGGCGGAGTCGACTACTAATCGCCCCACCAAAATAAGCCGCCGTGAACTCATTCAACGTTCCGGACAGATCCGTCAAGCTAATACCACGATCGATCACTAGACCTTCTATCTGATGAAAGACAGGCATGTGACTGGCATCTGCTGTGTCTCTTCTAAACACGCGTCCCGGACAGACGGTATAGATAGGCGGAGGCGTCGATTCCATGACTCGGATTTGAACGGGGGAAGTATGTGTGCGAAGCAAAATATTCGTCGCCTCACCACCTTCACCATCACCAATTTCAGTTCGTTCTCCTAAGTCCAGATAGAGGGTGTCGAACATGGAGCGCGCCGGGTGTGCTGCGGGAAGGTTCAACGCCTCGAAGTTGTACCAGTCTGTTTCAGCCTGAGGGCCTTCGGATACCGTAAAACCCATGCCCACGAAGACATCTTCTAAGCGCTCCATTGTCTGTGTCACAAGGTGAAGGTGACCCCGCTGCGTCGAGTTCAGAGATTCGGTCAGATCTAGCCGTTCAGTTTCAAGCTGAGCCAGGCGCTGAGCCTTGCTGAACTTCTCCTTTGCTAAGGCGTGCGCCTCCCGAACGACCAATTGGGCTTCGTTTAGGGCCTGCCCGACTTTGGGCCTTTCTCCGGCATCGACTTCACCCATAAGCCGCTTGAGCCCCCCAAGCTCGGATTTTTTGCCAAATAGCATAGGTTCGATCGCAGTCAAGCCTGCCAAATCGGCGGCTTGTTCAATTTCCACAACGGCTTTTGTCTCGGCTTCAGCGATTTGGTCGTACACACTCACACTGAGAAGGATACGACTAGTGAGCCACAGATCAGAAGTCAATAAGCGAATGACTTACTGGCCAACTGAGTTATCTTGCATTTGGTACATGATGAGTCCAGCCGCCACCGCAACATTTAGCGACTCCACATTAGGGCCCATAGGTATGCGCACATAGGAACTCGCTGTCTGCGAAGCGACGGCTGTTAGGCCATGCGCTTCACTTCCAACTACCAGCGTCATGCGCTCCGTGTTTCTCAGTTGTTTGAGCTCGCTTGGGCCGTCGACCCCCGCCGCAACGATGGTGTGCCCATTGCCGAGGAGCAGATCTAGAACCGAACTCATCTCGGCATTCCCCAACACGTCTAATGCAAAAATGGTTCCAGCGCTCGCTCGTATTGCCCGCGGGCTCCAAAGATCAGCAGAACCCTTTGTCGCGACCACCGCGTCAAATTGCGCAGCCGCAGCAGTGCGAACAATTGCTCCGATGTTGCCTGGATCTTGAACCGAGTCCACGACTACGACTCGAGGTTGCTGGGCTATGTCGTGAACTTCAACCTCAGGAATAGAGGCTCTGGCGAGCACTCCCTGAGGCGATCCACTTTCGGCGATATCGTCCAAAGTGGCATTCTCTATCTCAGTTATCGGAATCCCGAATTTCGCTAGCGACTCGCCGAATTCGACTTGATCCGACCTGACAAAAACCTCATTTATATTCGCCCCTATCTGTAGCGCCGTGAGAATTGACCGCGGACCTTCAATAACGGTCTGCCCCTCAAGAGCGCGATACCGCCTGTCCCTGACCAGTTTTCGCAGACTTTTCAGCCGCGGCGAGTTTGAAGATAGAGTCAGCTTGCTTGACGAGCGGCTTCAGCTTTTTCAACAAGCTTGCTGAAGGCCTCTGGGTCGTTCACTGCCATATCAGACAGTATCTTTCGATCCACTTGAACCCCAGCAGCATTTAGGCCGTTGACAAGCTTGCTGTAGCTGGTGCCATTCTCGCGTGCCGCTGCGTTGATACGTTGAATCCACAGTCGACGAAACTCGCCTTTACGCGCACGGCGGTCCCTGAAGGCATAGTTGCCACTGTGCATGACCTGCTCATTCGCAGCTCGATACGAGCGACTTTTATTGCCGTAGTAACCCTTAGCTTTCTGCAAGGTAGCTTTGCGACTTTTTCTTCCAGCCACAGAACGTTTAACTCGTGCCACTTTTCGATCTCCTCTGCAACTGTGGGCTTACTTGCCCAGCATCTTGTTTATTCGGGGAAGGTCGGCTTTGCTGATTTCCCCTTCTTGCGCCAGACGGCGCTTTCTCTTGGCGGATTTTTTTTCCAGTATGTGATTTCGTCCCTGCTTGCGTCGAACAAGCTTTCCCGAACCACTGGTTTTAAACCTTTTCTTGGCTCCACTATGGGTCTTCATTTTGGGCATAACGTTTCCTTATTAAGATCAAGGGCTAATCAAATTTGCAACCAGCTGAATTCTTAGTTTTCGGGTTTTTCCTCAGAGTTTTTGCGTCGTTGCTTTGCTGTTTTGTCCGGACTGAGCACCATGGTCATATTGCGACCGTCGAGCTTTGGAAACTGGTCAACTTTTCCTACAGTTTCAACATTTTCTGCCACACGTTCAAGAATTTCTCTCCCTAATTCGGGGTGGAAAACTTCTCGCCCTCTGAACATGATGGTTATTTTTACCTTATGTCCACCGGAGAGAAACTTCTCTACTTTGGCAGTCTTCGTGTCAAAGTCTCCTTGCCCTATTTTGGGGCGATATTTCATCTCCTTTAGAGAGATCGCACTCGCTTTTTTTCTCGATTCTTTAGCCCGTTGGGATGATTCATATTTGAACTTTCCGTAATCCATGATCCGACAGACTGGCGGATTCGCATCTGGCGCTACTTCCACCAAATCAAGATCAAGGTCTTGCGCAATGTTCAATGCTTCTGGCAATGGTTTAATTCCGATTTGCTCCCCGTCTGGGGCGACTAACCGGACTTCCTTAACCCGAATTTCGTCATTAATCCGGGCATCGCCTTCATCTGGGCGTGCTATGGCCTTACTCGCTTAACCAAGGACATTCTCCTAGTCCGTTTGCGGCGCCTTCCATGAAACAGGAAAGACGGACACATTTGGTGCCCGCCTCGCATGAGAGATCGCACAACAACTCGCGTTGTTAGCGCAACTATCAGGGACCGATACGCACCTTTCGGTGGAACGGTGGGGGCGGAACCCCGCTTGCATCTATTGTTCAGGCGTATGGTAGCAGGGTAAGGGCTGAATCTGACCGGAGACTGCTGTTTATGAACAATCAACATTTACGAAAGAGGCACCTGTGAGTAGCTTTTGGACACCCTCGGGAGAACACGAAGTTCCGAACGGAACCGACGAAAGCTCGTCAACCGCAACGTCGGATAATTTCACGGAAGAAGCTGAGATAGATCCAGCCGCAGCCGCTGCCATGGAACAGCAGCTTCGCGAAGCGCAGGAGCAGCTTCTCTCAGTGCCTGCTAGCCAAATTGTCGCTAACCACATCATCGGCCTATTTGAGCTTGCCGCCATCCACTTAAGGGTCGACCCTCCCAATTTAGAGGAGGCGCGGCTACCAATAGACGCTATGGGGATTCTGGTCGAACAATTAGGGGACCAATTGCCTGACCACCAAACCCTCGCTGCGGCGTTACACCAGATCCGCCTCGCTTTTGTCGAAGTTCAGAACCAGACGGACGACTCCGAAGATTAAAGCCTTTGCACTAAGGAACAATCTTGGAGATTGGAAGCTCGATTACATCGGTTGCGCCGAGCTCCAAAAGCTGCGGAATCAAAACGTTAATATCATTTTTATTGACCACCGTTTCGACAGCAAAGGCGTTACCACCCCACAGCTCATTGACGGTCGGGGCTTTCATAGACGGCAATACGTTGATCACTCGATCTAGCTCGTTGGCGCCAACGTTAAGTTTCATCAAAACGCGACCGCGCGCATCCAAAACACCGTCAAGGAGTGTCTTGATCTGCTCCATGGCTTTACGTTTCTCAGCATCTTCGTATGCCTCAGCATTTGCAAAAAGTTCTGTGTAGCTAGTCAGAATCTCATCAATGATCCTGAGTCCGGCAGCTCTTAATGCGCTTCCTGTTTCTGTGAGATCTACGACCGCATCAACGATTTCCGGAGCCTTCGCTTCCGTGGCCCCGTAGCTAAGTCGAATGTCAGCTTTAATTCCCGCAGCCGCAAAATGTCGAGCTGTTAGCTCCGGATATTCACTAGATACCCGCACGCCCTGGGGCAGATCGGAAAGCTTTTCGTAATCACTGGTTTCTGGAACTGCAACGACGATTTTCACCGGTTTTGCTGTCGCTTTTGAGTATCTCAACTGCCCTAACGAAACAACTTCGCTCGAAGTTTCTTCAATCCAATCCCTACCGGCTATGCCTAGGTCAAAAAGTCCGTCTGCGACGTAACTGGGTATTTCCTGCGGTCGCAAAATTCTGACGTCTGCGATTCTCGGATCATCAACGGTGGCACGGTAGTCAACTTCACTATTGCGTCGAACTGCGAGATCAGCATCTTCGAACAATTGAAAAGTTGCCTTTTCCAGCGACCCCTTAGGCAAAACGATTTTCAACACATTCTTGAAGGTACCGGTCGAGAGACCAGATCCCGCAATCAATTAATCTATTTGGCGATTTCGGTCCGCCTAGAATGCCAAGCGGGCATCCGTTGATATCAATCTATAGCTACGTCTTCTAGGCCATCGATTAGGTGGCCCATGCGAAGCTGTTTAGTTCTGAGATAGGCCATGTTCTCGGGGTTAGCGCCATCTAGCGTCGATACACGCTCAACTATCTCTAGACCGTATCCCGAGAGCCCACCAATTTTTTTCGGATTATTTGTTATCAGCCGCATTTTTGTCACGCCAAGCTCTACAAGAATTTGCGCTCCAATGCCATATTCTCGACTATCGACAGGAAGGCCAAGTTCAAGATTCGCATCAACAGTGTCGCGTCCCTCATCTTGGAGCGAGTAGGCAGCGATTTTATGACCGATTCCGATACCTCTTCCTTCGTGGCCGCGGAGATAGACAAGAACACCGGCACCTTCCTTCGCTATCGCTTCCATAGCGGCATGGAGTTGGCTACCGCAATCACATCGCATCGAAGCGAGAATGTCACCCGTGAGACACTCGCTATGGACCCGAACTAGGACTGGATCAGCTCCCATAATTTGACCATGAACAAGCGCAACGTGTTCTTGTCCATCAAAATCTCTGAAGACGTGGCTAGTGAAATCTCCATAAATAGTGGGCATCCGCGATTGCGCTACAGGGTCAACTAAACGCTCGTTGGCTCTCCGGTAGCGGATCAAATCAGCGATAGAGATGAGAAGAAGATCATGCTCCTCGCAGAAATCGATTAGTTCGGGAAGCCGGGACATCGTCCCATCATCATTTACGACTTCAGCTAAAACACCTGCCGGTTCACAACCTGCAAGCCGTGCTAGATCAACGGCTGCCTCAGTGTGACCCGCTCGCTTGAGTACCCCACCTGGACGGTATCTAAGAGGCAACACATGCCCCGGCCGCACAAAGTCATGAGGTTCGCTTTCCTCCGAGGCCAAAAGGTTCAGCGTAAGTGATCGGTCGCTGGCCGAAATGCCTGTCGTAGTGCCTTCCGCAGCATCCACAGTGACTGTGTACGCAGTTCGCATCGGTTCAGTGTTTACCGACACCATTAACGGAAGCGCCAAGCCATCGAGTCTTTCGCCGGTCATTGGGGCACAAAGAACACCTGACGTATATCGAACAAAAAACGCTATTTGTTCTGGAGTGGCATGCTCTGCGGCCATGATGAGGTCGCCCTCATTTTCGCGATCTTCGTCGTCGACGACCACCACAATCTCTCCGCGACCAATAGCAGCGATAGCATCTTCGACTGCTGCTAACGGAGAGTCTGGATCTCCTGAAACTTGGTTCCTTGATTTTTTACCAGGCATTTTCAAACCTCTGAGAAGCGGTTGAGCGATCTACTCGTTGTGCGGCTTTAAAAGCCGTTCAACATATTTTGCGATGACATCTACTTCAATGTTTACGTTATCGCCCTCAGAGTAAGATCCGAGAGTCGTAACTGAGAGGGTATGTGGAATTAGAGCTACCGAAAACGCCCCTTCCTCTACGCCAAAGCAAGTGAGACTAACTCCGTCGACAGTAATCGAACCTTTTTCCACCAAATATTGATCAAAGTCGCGAGGGATCTGAACCCTGAAATCAGAACCTGGTGCCAGCACAGTGCCGACACAATCCACGTGTCCTTGAACCATATGGCCACCTAGGCGGTCGGCATATCTGACAGCTCTTTCGAAGTTCACCGGGTCACCGGATTGAAGTTTTCCGAGCGAGGTTCGATCTACGGTTTCCGATACAACGTCTGCCTCCCACCAATCCTCTCCCAAAGCAACAACGGTCAAACAGCAGCCATTTACCGAGATCGAATCGTCAATTTTGGTTCCTTCTATTACTTCTTTCGCAGCAAATCGGTAGCGAAGGCCTTCGCTGCTGACGAAGGATCCAAGCTCTTCGATTAGTCCGGTAAACATCAAACTCCTCTTTGGGGTCGCATATCTATGCGGAGATCTGGGCCTACCTGTCGCAGATTTTGAATACGTCCACGCCAGATATCAGCCATTGTCGCAGACCCTAGGCCTTGAAAGACGGGAGCACCATCATCACCACCCATCAACGCTGGCGCCAGGTAGAAAATGTACTCATCGACTAATCCGTTTTCGTGAAATGCTGCCGCAACTCTCGGACCGCCTTCGACCAGAAGGTCGACTACGCCGCGACCTCCTAAATCACGGAGAATATTTTCTAAGTCCCCCGAAACCTCCCAGCAAGGATGCACCAGGGACTCGGCCGAGGGAGCTTCACCCAACACGATTCTTTGGGGGTCACTCCCCGAAACCAAACGAGTGGTAAGCGAAGGGTTGTCGGCACGGATAGTCCCTGCCCCTACCAACACTGCGTCGCACCTAGCGCGGAGGCCATGAACGTCTACTCGCGCCTCTTGGCTCGTAATCCACTGAGATGAGCCATCAGCGGCCGCCGTTCTCCCATCGATTGTCATGGCCATCTTTAGGACAACCCAAGGCTTGCCCGTAACCCTCTGGTGAAGATAAGGCTCAAGTTGAATTTTCACCTCTTCACTGCAGACGCCTTCCACAACTTCAATGCCTGCGTCGCTCAACATTTCTAAGCCTCTTCCGGAGACGTTAGGGTCAGGATCGCGGACGCCATACACCACCCTGCGGATTCCCGAATTAATTATGAGATCGGTGCAAGGAGGCGTTCTGCCGTAGTGACAACAAGGCTCCAAGGTCGAGTACAAGGTCGCGCCTTGAGCGCTGGGACCAGCTGCTTCCAACGCAACACGCTCCGCGTGGGCCGAACCTGGTGCTTGGGTGGCGCCATCATAAACATTTCCATCATTGCCTAATACTGCGGCTCCCACCCATGGGTTGGGAGCCGTTGTGCCTCTGACACCATCCGCGGTAGCCACCGCCCGCTGCATAAGAGATTCGTCCGAAAACTGGGTACTCATTTCAGTGAAGCCGTTCGCCGTGCAGAAGACGCAGAGCGTGGGGCAGCACGTCGGCCACTGCGCCATAACACTCCACGCAGCCTGCAGTTGAGCCTGGAGTGTTAATAATTATCGCATTGCCTACAGTACCTGCGACAGCGCGCGAAAGACGGCCCAATGGGTTCACGAGACGCATCGCTTCAGCAAGACCCGGAGCGCTTCTTTCAACTACTTGGAGAGTACCTTCGGGAGTTAAATCTCTAGCGGTAAAGCCTGTTCCTCCCGTAGTGACCACTAACCCGGAGAAATCTTGAACCAACTCTTCTAGAGCAGCCGCGACCGGCCCCACACCATCTGAAACGACCTTACGTTCAACGATTTTGTATCCGTCCGAAGTGAGAGCGGCAAACAGAGCCTCGCCACTTCGATCTTCGCGCACGCCTTCGACTACACCGTCGGAAACGGTCAAGATCTTAGCTAACAAGGCATCGCCGGCTTGGGTCTGTGTATCAGAGCTGCTATGAGACTCGGCGGGATGTTCAAATTCAGCCATAGTCGGAGGCTAGCGTCTGCATCGGTTAAGCATTCAGCTAGCTCAGGGAACTAGCCTCTGGTCATGACCTATGCCAAGGACCGCATCTATCTGGATGCTGACAGCCACCTGATGGAATTACCTGATTTTCTTACGTCACATGCAGACCCATCTGTTCGGGAGCGGCTGCCCAGAATCAATTTTGAGTCAGGGGGAAGAAGCAGTGACTCTTTGGAAAACGCAGCAAAAACCGGCGCTCACTCTTCTGAGACCGTTGCTGAACTCGTGGCCTTAGGCGACGATTTAATCGCTGGTCCGAAGGGCTACTTGGCCCTCGGGGCTTTCAACAAAGAGGAGCGGCGAACCGCACTAGACCTACTTGGATTTGACCAACAGTTTGTTTTCTCGACTTTTAGCGCCCCAATCGCTTTTGATCCAAATTCCGACTTAGAGCTCCGTTACGGCGCCGCGCGAGCTCACAACAGGGCAATGTCAGATTTTTGCTCAGCTGATGATCGGCTCGTTGGAGTTGCCCTACTGCCCTTGGATGATCCTCAGGCCGCACTAGAAGAACTTGAATTGGCAATTTCTCTAGAGCTAAAAGCAGTTTGGGTTCCGCATCGTCCAGCAGGAGGCGGATCGCCTGGTCACGATTTACTTGACCCGATCTGGTCTCGCCTAGCTGAGGCCAACATGCCGTTTCTCCTACACGTCGGCGGGAACCCTCTTCAAATTGAACCTGAC
>DKNM01000139.1:12771-17055 GCA_002470695.1 Candidatus Neomicrothrix sp. UBA7388 | reverse complement strand
CAGAGTGAGGTTGCTTGGCCATCGACATCAAGCCATCCCTTTGACTGTAAATTTTTTTTCGCATCCTCGACCGATTGATTAGACCATCCCGCTTCATCTTGAATCCATTGCGCTGGCGCCTCACCCACGGCTACCTGAGAAATGACTGACTCCGGACCGTTCAAACCTTCGATAGCCAACGCTATTAAATGACTGCCGCTTCGATGTTCCCTCAAGACAGTACAGCCATGCCAGAGCGCTAGGTGGGGCTGCTCGGGCCAGGGAAGCGAATTCCATCCTTCGAAGAGCGTTTTGCCGAGTCCAGATATGCGTTCGGTAACTTCTCGAATCATTTGCGCAGCTGTTTCGATAGTTTCTGATGCAACAAGCGAATCGAGTTCCCGTCTAAGTGCTCGATCCATAGCTCGATAACGGGCCAAAAGGATCTTTTCGGGAGACGCATAGTTCCACGCATCAGGAATGGCCCTTTTGACACGGTCAGACGAGTAATAGAAAAACAATGCCTGAACAGTTGCGGCGCTAACAGGTCCCAGCGGAGCTGCGCGGCTTGCGAAATAATTCATCCAGAAGCCTTTTAGTCCGGCCTTCGCTCCCTCTTCTCTGACTTCGGGCGCCCAGTAGCACAGTTGATGATAACGCTCTACCGCTTCCCACATTTCACGTGCTGTGGGTGTCACGTTTGCATCCCCAGCACATCTGAGGCGAGGCGTTCTAGTTCTTCATGCCAATTCGCGGGTGGTTCCATGGGTCGCAGAAGAAATTTAGAGTACCCAGCAGCAATCCATTGATCGATCGCTTCACTCAACGCAGCTGATGACGTGGGCACCAGAGTTTCAGGTTCAACATCCGGCCTGCGAATCCTTAACGATTCGCGAGCGGCAGAAGAAAGAGGGACCCTCGAGTAGCTGAGGTTCACTCCAAAATGTTCGGGGTCCATAATTCGACCGAATTCTTGCGCAGCTTCCTCCACCTGTTGTTTTTTCTGTCTGCCTTCCTCGGGAGTAGAGAGTCCGGGAATGTACCCATCACCTAGTTCGCCAGCACGTCGAAGCGCACTCGGAACCGTGCCCCCAAGCCAGATCTCCAACGGTTTCTGCTTGGGCAATAAATCAACTCTGGCCTCCAGCAACTTGTAATAGCCGCCTTCACAACTCACGGTCTCCCCTGACCACAGCCGACGAAGCAGCGGAATAATTTCAGCGAGCATAGCTCCGCGCTCAGGACGCTCTACGCCTTGCGCCGCTATTTCCCGATCGTCTGGCAGTCCCAAAACTGCGATCAGAAGTAGTCGCCCATTGGACATTCGATCAAGGTGCGCTAACTCCTTAGCCAATCTGAACGGGTCTCTTCCGGGCAAAACCATGTGGCTACCGATTTTTAGCTTTTTCGTTCGAGCTGCAGCGTGGCTTAAAGCGACAATTGGGTCAAACGACCCCCCTAGCATGGTCTCAGGAAGCCAGATTGAATCGAAATTGAAAGTTTCTAGGCTTTCACAGAGTTGCCCAAAGTCCTCTATTGCTATATCGCTTGACCCCCTGCACGTGAATCCAAATCGAACTTTCACTGTGCCTCTCGATCAATTCGTTGGCTGGCCATCAACGTCGAATCGGACCCTGGGTACATCTGACCAGAGTCGCTCAATGTCGTAAAAATCGCGTGTTTCTTTGTGGAAGACATGCACCACGAATATGCCAAAGTCCATGAGAATCCATTTCGCTTCTTCCAGGCCTTCGATACGAATTGGTCCTTCTCCTCCAGATTTCTTTACAGCAGACTCAATCTCCTCAGCTACGCGTCTCACTTGTCTGACGTTCGAAGAACTGGCTATCAAAAACCAGTCAGTAATCCCCATGACATCCCCAACCTCAAGTGCCACAAGGTCAGAGGCCTGCAAATCTGCCGCGCCTTGCGCGGCCGCTCTCAATAGGTTTGGCAGAATATTCGAACTCACACGGTTGTTCATTTGCAAGCATCCTCGCATCTTCTTTCTAAGGATGCCTTGATTATCGGCAAGAAGCTGCTGTCATTTCGCAATCAAACATCAGTTCCGAATGTCCTAAATCAATTCATTATCTGAGATGTAGTTGCGCACCGCTTGTGGGACTCTCGGGTCGAGGTCAACGTCGTCGGCGGACATCGCTCGAATTTCCGAGCTTGATATGTCCACAACTTCAGCATTCACTAACTGTATTTTCCAATCTCTTAAGGCTGGCATCACATGTCCGGGCCGCGGGACCACAGCCACTTCAACCAAGGCTCGGAGTTCTGTTGCTCGTTCCCAGCTATCCAACTCAGCGGCGGCGTCAGAGCCGAGGATCAGAACACTCTCGCAGTCCATCTTGCTCAACTGTTCAACCGTGTCAAACGTGTAACTGACACCTCCACGAACTATCTCGATATCACTCGCCTCGATTCCATCTACATGCTCGACCAGCAGTTCCGTCATTGCCAACCGATGCGAAGCAGCCGTAATTTTTCGGTCATTGACTTTTTGCCAAGGCTGATTTGCTACTACTAGCAATACCAAATCAAGCCCCAACGAGTCTTTCGCTGCCCGCGCAACAGCCAAATGGCCGCTGTGGGGTGGATCAAAGGTGCCGCCGAATACACCTACCCGCTGCCCCATCTTAAAAGTTTACTGTCGATCGGACTAGCATTTCCTTGCGCTCTCTACTATTGTTGATTGGTCTGTGATTCAGCCGGGCCCCTGACAGATGTCTGGCTGCTTTATTGACGTCGCAGACCCAACCGAATTTATCTTGCGTGGTGACGCCATCGCGTCGCTGCCCTGCTCAGAAACCAGAAAGAAAGCTAGCACGACAACCGAACCCGCTCCGGCTTAGACGGCCGAGCAGTCCATATAACTCGCACTTCGACAGACGAAGTGCATAACCCTAGGTCCCCCGCTTAGGTGAGAAAGATCCGGTCCCCCGCCGGTGGAGAAAAAGAATAATGAGTGATTCAGTAGGCCAGTATCTCAATGAAATTGGAGCGGTAGCGTTATTGACCGCCGACGACGAGAAGATGCTGTCAAAAGCAATCGAGAAGGGTCGCGATGCACAACTCGTACTCGATGGCGAAGAAAAGGTAACTACAGCAGAGCGCAGGTCATTAAGGACCGCTGTTAGAGACGCTGAGGCTGCCCGAGACCGATTCATAAGGGCCAACCTTCGTTTAGTGGTCTCCATCGCCCGCAGATATCCCCTTCCTCCGGCTATGGAACTCTTGGATTTGATTCAAGAAGGCAATCTCGGTTTAGAGCATGCGGTAGAGAAGTTCGACTGGCGTCGGGGTTTCAAGTTCTCCACATATGCAACTTTTTGGATTCGCCAATCGATAGGTCGTGCTCTCGACCAGAAAGCCAGCCTGATCCGTCTTCCCAGCGACCGATCCGCAAGCCTCAGAGCTGCGCTTCGACATAGCGGCGGGGATAGCGACGGCTTAGACGATGAAAACGCATGGCTTCAACGCATCAGTACTCCAACTTCCCTAGATAAGAACATTGGCGACGAAGGCGACAGCACTCTTGTAGATCTCATTGGCGATGATGCGCCAAGCCCTGAAGATCACGCTCTTGAAAACGACCGAAAGGAAATGATCCGCGGTCTCTTGGATCGTTTGGACCCTCGGGCCCAGTTAGCTGTAGCTCGAAGGTTCGGACTGATTGACGGCGAAAGCCATAGCTATCGTGAGGTCGGCGAGGAACTAGGAGTGACCGCTGAAGCCGCTCGACGTCTCGTCAAGAGAGCAGTTGACGAACTACGCGAGGATGCCCTCGTAATAGTGGCTTGATAGCTGCTGTCCGCTGGGAAGAAAAAGTTCTTGGCATAAGGCCCTCCGAACCTGCACACTTAATATTGTGAATACCACCTGGCACCCAAATTCCTGGACCGAACGTCCCGCTGGTCAACAACCAGACTGGCCTGAGCTCGGCGCGCTTGATGAAGCACTGCATGAGCTAGAAACGCGACCACCCCTCGTGTTCGCCGGGGAAGCCCGACGTCTCACCGATCAGCTGGCGCGAGTCGCTAAGGGGAAGGCAATAGTTCTGCAGGCCGGTGACTGCGCCGAATCGTTCGATTTAAGTAGCGCTGACGCCATCAGAGACAAGCTGAAGGTCATTCTCCAGATGGCGGTGGTGCTGCAGTATTCAGCGGGTTTACCCGTTGTGAAGGTTGGACGAATTGCCGGTCAGTTCGCTAAACCACGTTCATCGGGAACGGAGACGCGAGATGGGGCAACGCTCCCGAGCTTCAGAGGCCACATTGTTAATGACATAACATT
>DKNM01000139.1:11126-12388 GCA_002470695.1 Candidatus Neomicrothrix sp. UBA7388 | reverse complement strand
GCAGCGACACTGAACCTTCTTCGAGCCTTCACAAGGGGCGGCTATGCAGACCTCCGTCAAGTTCACAACTGGAATCAAGAATTCATTGCATCTAGTCCTGTAGGGGAACGCTACGAGAGGCTCGCCGGCGGAATAGAAAGAGCGCTTCACTTTATGACGGCATGCGGCTTTGACACCGACGACGCCGCGATGCGTCAAGTTGAGCTGTATACCAGCCATGAAGCTTTGCTCTTAGGCTATGAACAAGCACTAACCCGCCAAGACAGTCTTACAGGAGACTGGTATGACTGCTCGGCTCACATGCTGTGGATAGGCGAACGAACCCGCGAACTCGATGGAGCCCACGTAGAATTTCTCCGAGGAGTCCACAACCCAATTGGCTGCAAAATCGGCCCTACCACCTCGCCTGAAGATGCCGTTGCACTTTGCGAGGCCCTCAATCCCAATCAAATCCCTGGACGCATCACCCTGATTAGCAGGATGGGCGCGGACAAGGTTGCTGATGTTTTGCCGTCGATATTAAGAAAAGTGACAGACGCTGGTCATCCCGTTGTCTGGGAGTGCGATCCGATGCACGGGAACACTTACGAAACAGATGCCGGTATAAAAACACGTGACTTTGATGTCATTCTTCAAGAGGTCCGCCAATACTTCGATGTTCATCGCGCCGAAAGCACTTGGCCAGGAGGAGTCCATTGCGAATTGACAGGCGATGAGGTCACTGAATGTGTTGGTGGAGGCGATGCACTTGAGGCTGAACAGCTCGGGGATCGCTACGAAACAATGTGTGACCCGCGTCTAAACGGTCGACAATCTCTGGACTTGGCGTTCCGAGTCGCCGAACTACTTACCGACTTCCGCTAACCCGCGCACGCCGGCGGCGCTCACGCTAAATGGTCTACAAAACCTTCAAGCTGGCGAAGATTCCTGCATTCGAATACGCCATCGGTGTGGGTCCCGTATTCGGTGATCACTGAATCACCGGTGTCCCAATAAGACTTTGGTTCGGGGTTAAGCCAAAAGACAGATCGAGCTTTCTTAGCCGTCTCTTTGATAACCCACGCGTTGGTGGCGTGGTAATTATTTCGGGCATCACCCAAGAACATCACAGTCGACTTGGAGTTTATTTCCGACCCAAAGTTCTCCCAAAATACTCCGAAGGCGTGCCCGTAGTCAGAGTGGCCATCAACCCAAACAACATCCGCCTCAGTATTCACACGATGAACGGCATTAGTAATGTCTTCCTCGTCTTGAAACATATG
>DKNM01000139.1:898-10698 GCA_002470695.1 Candidatus Neomicrothrix sp. UBA7388 | reverse complement strand
ACCCGAGATATCGGCCACAACAACAAGTTCCGGTTTGTTTGGGCGAGGATTCCTAAAGCGAGGCTCGGCGGGCACCCCTCCATAACTAAGAGACTGACGGACCGTGGCTCGGAAATCGAGAGGTCCGCGACGCTTATGTTTACGCTTCCGAGCTAATCGAGCAGCAAGCTTACGGGTCAAAGGCTGTATAGCTTTGCGGATGTTTGCCATCTCTTCACGCGACGCGTGCATAAAATCGACATCTTCCGGAAGCGGTTTACGAAGGGTTTTCGCCATTGCTTCGACCCCGCGATCTGCGACTAACCTTCGCCGAATTTCAGCCTCAATTTCGCGCTTCAAGTCCTCTATTCGATTTTCGAACTCCTCACGCTCAAGTCGCTCTTGCAAAGGTGTCATATCTCCGTCAGATTTACCTTGCGACTCCTCCATAAGTCGATCCATCATCCCGTCGAGGTCGAGATTGCGGAGCGTTCTGTAGAGATAGTAGGTGCCACCAACTGGACGGCCGGGCTCCATACCAGCGAATTGAGTAACGGCTGCCCGAGCCATTGCCGCCATCATCGCTTCGTCCGCATTCATTAAGGCCCGAAACAACATTTCTGCTATCTCTTCGGGACTCATGTCCTCGGAAGACCCTTGACCTCCCATTCCGCGCATCTGCTGGGACATCCACTCTTCGAGCGAGTTTTCGTCGATTTCACCATCCTCATCTAGAACGTTGTATTCAGGACCCCGCAGAGAAAAATAAACCTCGAATACTGTCTCGAAAGCTTTCCAGTGCTGCTCGTTCTTCACCAACGTCGTCGCAAGCGCGTACTTAAATGCATCCCGGTCTTCGATAGGTATGTGTTTTACAGCTTCCATGGCGTCAAGATTTTCGGTCAGAGATACCGGCAGCCCAGCATTTCTGAGTTCGACCACGAACCCGCTCATAAGATCCAGCATTGACTTATCCTTCGACTGTCAATTCCTTAGCAGCCTTCTCAATATCTGACTGGTATTTAAGGAGAATATGCAGTGATTCTTTAGCTTGCTCCACGTCGATACTCTCGACACCCAACAGCACGAGGGTTCGGGCCCAGTCGAGTGTTTCGGAAACCGAGGGGCTCTTCTTGAGTTCAATCTGCCGGATCGATCGCACGATTCGTGCAACTTGCTCAGCGAGATTGTCGCTGATGCCATCTACTTTGGTTAAGACAATTTCTTTTTCTCGCTCAAGCTGCGGGTAGTCGATATGCAGAAATAGGCACCGTCGCTTAAGGGCCTCGGAAAGCTCCCTGGTGTTATTCGACGTAAGAAACACAATCGGGATTTGCTTTGCTTCGATAGTTCCCAACTCGGGAATAGAGACTTGGTAGTCAGAGAGAATTTCCAAAAGCAGCGCTTCAGTTTCAATTTCAACTCGATCGACTTCGTCGATGAGGAGCACCACCCGTTCCTCCGCAGTGATTGCTTCCAAGAGGGGTCGGGTCAAGAGAAATTCGTCGTTGAAGATGTCGTCTTGTAGGTCAGCCCAATCTTCGTTATTTGCATCATTTCCTCGATCTGCCTGTATACGAAGAAGTTGTTTTTTGTAGTTCCACTCATACAGAGCTTTCGCCTCATCCAGTCCCTCATAGCACTGGAGTCGAATTAGGCGAGCATCTGTCATGGCAGCGACCGATTTAGCCAGCTCCGTTTTGCCGGTACCCGCAGGACCTTCCACGAGAACTGGTTTCCCCAATTTCTCCGCTAGAAAGACGACGCTAGCAATACCATCATCCGCCAGGTAATCGACGTCTTTTAATCCATCACGGACAGACGCGAGGTCTCCGAACATTGTCTCGCCCATTTAGGTGTCTCCTTGTCAGGTACCGGGTATTGGATCATCCACGAGTCTGACCCTGCCCATTCACGATGTACTTAGTAGTTGTTAATTGTTGAAGCCCCATAGGGCCTCGTGCATGAAGCTTTTGCGTACTGATTCCTATCTCAGCTCCGAAACCAAATTCTTCGCCGTCTACGAACCTAGTTGATGTATTGACTAGAACGGCGGCTGCATCGACTCTATGTGCAAACTCTTCAGTCGCGACGTTGTCCGCGCTGATTATTGCCTCGCTGTGACCAGTGCCGTGGGTGTTCACATGGCTTATGGCCTCATCAAGAGAATCTACGACCCGGACACTCATTTTTAAATCCAAGTATTCGGTAAACCAGTCCTCATTAGTAGCTGCGGCAATACTCGACACCAGATTCCGAGCTCGTTCATCTCCGACCAACTCCACGCCAGTTAACGCTTTCGCTACGCGGGGAAGAAATTGTTCCGCTATTTCCGAATGAACCACTAGAGATTCAGCAGCATTACAGACCGACGGTCGTTGCATCTTTGCATTTACGACTACGTCAGTAGCTAAATCAAGGTCTGCAGCCTTGTCCACATAAACGTGGCAATTTCCGTCACCGTCAATCACATAAGGGACCGTTGCGTTTTCAAGCACCGAACTAATGAGTGCTGGGCCTCCTCGAGGAATGAGGCAATCGATATGTTCGCGAAGCTGCATGAACTTCACTGCGGCTTCGTGCGAAACATCCGTGACCAAAACGGCAGCGTCCTCTGGGAGCCCCGCCGCTGCTAGGCCCTTACGAAGAGCTCTGGCAATCGCGATATTGGAGTCAATCGCGCCGGAAGACCCCCTCAGAAATGCGGCATTTCCCGACTTGAGACAGAGACCAAACGCGTCGCTTGTTACATTCGGCCGGTTCTCGTAGATGATCGCTACAACGCCTAGGGGAACACTGACTTTCCTTATCTCTAAACCGTTGGGGCGACTCCAGCACTCCAGCACTCTCCCGATGGGGTCTGACAATTCGAGCAGTTGCCGAAGGCCGCCTGCCATCGCCTCAACTCGACTCTCGTCCAACCGTAAGCGATCAATTACCGTTGCCGAGGTCCCAGACTCTTCAGCTCGGATCACATCGACAGAGTTTGAATGCAATATTTCAGAACTAGCGGCCATAAGCGCATCGGCGGCGCAAACTAAGGCTTCATTTTTTTGCTCTGAGGAGCTACGGGCTAACACTTCGGACGCGTTGGAAACTCGCTCGCCAAGTTCTGTTAGCGGCGCCATTTCGCGTGTAGAAGGCCTTTCGGTCACTTCCGCAGACTACCGCCGGATATCGATTTCTACGCTGTACATGCAGATCTGCTTTATTCGGGGTCGTCAAGCACAACGAGGTCGTCACGATGAATAGCAACTGGAGAGGTACCCACTGGAAGTTCCTCTGTTCTGCTTCCTTTCCACCGGTTAGCGGTGGCGCTATCGAACGCCGACAGACCCTTAGCGAAAACTTCGCCCGACAAATTGACTATTTCGACTGCTTCTCCAACACCAAAAGTGTTTTCGACATTTACGATTCCTGCGGTCAATAGCGAGCCACCGCTTTGCCTGAGGGCTTTCGCCGCGCCGTCGTCCACAGTGATTCGACCATTGGCGGCGACTGCGAATCCGATCCAGAGCTTACGCGCTGACACCCTTATCTTGCGGGCGGGCACAGCTGTTCCGATACCCGAAATACCCGCCATCGCATCAGCGAGAACGTTGTCTCTGTCAGCGGCCGCTATCACAGTGCGTACGCCACTCCATGATGCCATTCTCGCAGCGGCAAGCTTCGAAGCCATACCACCACTGCCTCTTAACCCGGCACTCCCTGCGACTTCTTGGAGCGATTCATCGATTGCGGCTATCTCTTCGATAAGAGTGGCTTCGGGCTCAAGGCGCGGGTCAGCAGTGAGTAAACCTGGTGTGTCCGTCAGAAGAACTAATAGGTCAGCCCGCATCAGATTTGCGACTAGTGCAGCTATGCGGTCGTTGTCGCCGTATCGAATCGCGTCATCGGCCACGGCATCGTTTTCATTAACTATGGGCACCACGCTCAAACGCAACAGATGTGTGAACGTGGCTTCGGCGTGGAGATACTGATTCCTGTCTCTAAAGTCGTGCGGAGCTAGCAGGACTTGTCCGGTTGCCACCTTGTGCGCATCGAACTCGTCGCGATAGGCGCGCATAAGATCAATTTGCCCAACGGCAGAGATTGCTTGGAGAATTTCAGGTTCGTCGGGTCGTGTTATCCCAAGACGCTGAACCCCAGCCGTTATCGCGCCTGACGTAACGATTATGATCTCGTGTTCACCTTCACGAGCGCTTACCACTTGGGAAACAAGTTTAGATAGAGCAGCTAAATTTACTTCTCCGCTATCCGCAGTAAGAGAAGACGTTCCGATCTTTACGATGACGCGCATACTTTGCCCTTCTCACTCCCGCGATCAAAAATCCGGCTCGTACTCAAATTGGAACGAACCTATGACCACAATGTCTCCAGCTTTGGCTCCCGCTCGAGCGAGAGCTCTCGGTACTCTCAACTGCTCTAAGCGCTCTTGGGCATGATTAAGTGCGTCGATATCGGTGAGATCCGAAAGAGCGACTGCCCTCAAGGCCTGTCGGCCTAAGACTTCGAAGGACCCGTCGTCTAGACGAGACACCTGTATCCCTTCAGGCACAGGTCGGTGCACAACATATTGAGAGGGCTGGTCTTCTTCTAGGCGAGCTTGTTCTACTAACTGGGATAGATCTCCAATGAGACTCTCAAGACCCTCTCCAGTTACTGCTGAAATGCGATGCCCATCCCAAGACAGCGTCGCTACGTCGGACTTGGTGCCAACTATTAATCGCGGTCGCTTAAGTAACCTTTGATCATATTCACGCAATTCTTTGATCAGTATTTCTTCCTGAGCTTGCGCAGTTTTGCCTTCAACTTCAGCCAAATCCAGTAGCACGAGCAGCACACGCGCCCGTTCTACGTGGCGAAGAAACTGGTGACCCAGTCCCTTTCCGGCCGCAGCGCCTTCTATAAGCCCGGGTATGTCAGCAACTGTCATTTCGAAATTATCATCTCGTCGAACTACGCCTAGATGGGGAGCGAGAGTCGTAAAGGGATAGGCAGCGACTTTGGGCTTAGCCGCGGAAATTCTCGAGATAAGGGTGCTTTTACCGGCATTTGGTAGCCCGACAAAAGCCACGTCGGCCATTAGCTTCAACTCCAGGCGCAGCCACCGTTCCTCACCTATTTCTGCCTGTTCAGCGAAGGCCGGAGCTCGTCGCTTATTTGATAGGAACCGGGAGTTTCCGCGCCCTCCTCTGCCACCAGAAGCAGCTAACCACCTGTCACCGGCCCCAACTAGATCGGCCAACACCTCGCCCTCGAAGTCTTTGATCACGGTGCCTTCGGGAACTTTGACGATTAGGTCACCACCATTTTTGCCGTGTTTCTTTTTTCCCTGACCATGAGAACCGTCGTCGCCCCGACGGAAAGGGAAATCTTTAAAGGCAAGTAAAGATGAGACGTTGCGGTCGGCCACTAGCCATACGTCGCCGCCTGATCCTCCGTCGCCCCCATCTGGTCCTCCTCGCGAGACGTGGGCCTCGCGGCGGAATGAGACGCACCCGGCGCCGCCATCGCCGCCCTTTGCGTGAAGATTGCATTCGTCGACGAAGCCCGTCATAGCGTCAGAGGATACGTGGCGATTGGGTTAAGGCTGGAACGCTTTTAGAACTAAAATTTCAAGCATCTAGTTTTCAACTGCACTTGCGGGCAAGTTCAATCAATCTGACACGACGTCTACTAAGCGACGGCCTTTTCTGTAACCGAACTTTACGACGCCGTTACTTGTAGCAAAAAGTGTGTCGTCTTTGCCTATGCCTACGTTCCTGCCTGGATGAAATTTAGTTCCGCGCTGCCGAACGATTATCCCGCCGGCGTGGATGGTTTGTCCTGCAAAGACTTTTACCCCAAGGCGCTGAGCATTGGAGTCGCGTCCGTTCTTAGTAGAGCCGCCGCCCTTGGTCTTGGACATTTCAACCTCTCACAATTTCAGTAATCTCGATAGTCGTGTAACGCTGGCGATGTCCCCATCGTCGGCGGTTATTTGTTTTATTTTTGTAGGTAAAGCCTTCAATCTTTGGCCCTTTGACTTCACCTAAAATTCGCGCAGTTACTGTTACACCCGATAGCTCATCCTCGGTCGACATCACATCTTCGTTGTCAACTAGGAGAATCGGACTGAAATTAACTTCGGCGCCTTCATCACCCGGCAAGAGTTCAACGTTCAGAACCTGGCCAGGCTCGACTTTTTCTTGCTTTCCGCCGGTAGCGATCACTGCATACATAAGGCTCTCATGTTATCGGTTGTATTGATTTACCGAAACCGCGTTCGATGCTCGGGCCCGAATTACAGATTGACGGAAGACTACCCTGCGCTACGCTGAGGGCTCACAAGAATCACTGACTGGCCCTAGAAGCAACCCGTGTCGGTAATTCCGAACGGCAGAACTGTGAGTCAGCAGCGGGACAAATCCATTTCCTAGAGCGCTGCGATAATCGCCTCCCGCCACTGCTGCAGCCCTTCACCGGTTCTTCTTCGCGTCATTTCGACTAGTCCTAGCTCTGAGATTCCTGACACATGCGTTCGAGTCTTGTCTCTTGCCAACGCTTTTTCGAAGGATTTGACTACCTCATCACGATTCTTTCGTATTTCCATATCAATGAAGTCGATAACGATGATCCCGCCTATGTCCCTCAGACGCAGTTGTTTGGCGATTTCCTCAGCTGCTTCCAAATTATTTTGGAAGACAGTCTCTTCAAGGTTTGATTTTCCTACGTTTTTCCCAGTGTTCACATCGATAACGGTTAGCGCTTCTGTGTAATCGATAACAAGTGATCCTCCCGAAGGGAGCCATACTTTTTGGTCGACAGCTTTTCGCAGCTGTTCAGCGACATGATGTTTTTCGAATAGCGGTAATGGCTCAATCGCTTTGTCATGAAGTTCAATTCGATCTGCTAGGGCAGGTGTAACAGCTTCCATGTAGCCTTTTACTTGCTCGTAAAGAGCTAGGTCATCGATAACTATTCCTCGGTAGTCTTTGTTGAACTCTTCGCGGATAACTCGGACAGCGAGTTCCGGCTCCCTAAATAGAAGCGATGGGGCCTTCGCTGAGGTCACTAGCTCATTTATTTGCTGCCACTGATCTAGGAGCCTTCGAACATCTCGCTCTATCTCTTCAGCGGTCACGTCTTGTGCTGCGGTTCGGACAATGACTCCATGCTCCGCTGGCTTTACTTTGTCGAGGATGCCCCTGAGTCGCTTACGTTCTCGATCGCCAAGCCTTTTGGAAATGCCGTAGGTGTCACTATTCGGCACTAACACAACAAATCGACCCGGGAGACTCACCTCTGTTGACAGCCTCGCACCTTTGTGAGCAATGGGGTTTTTAGTTACTTGACACAAGATTGATTGGTGTGCTTTCAGGAGGTCTTCTATTCGCGCTCCGTCCTGCTTCCTACTAAAACGAGATCGTTGTTTTTTGGGCTTCGGTAACGAGGACTGCGATTTGTCTCCGTCGAGATCCTCACGGTCGTACGTGACGTCTCCTCGATAGAGCACCGCATTTTTAGGGGTAGCAATATCAACAAATGCAGCTTCCATTCCTGGAAGCACATTTTGGACCTTGCCCAAATAGATGTTTCCATGGATTTCGCTCACATCATCTGACGGTCGACTTACGTAGTGCTCAATAAGGGATCGGCCCTCGAGTACCGCAATATGGGTAACTCCCTCGTCGACGTGCACCAACATCTGATACCTACCGATGGGTTTACCTTTTCGCTCTCTTCCCTTTCGACGCTCTAATTGCGCTTCGTCGAGGGTAACTGGGGCGTCATCAAGGATGGCTTCGACGGGCGTGCCCGGGCGTCGGTTTGTAGTTGCGCGATTTCTCCCACCTCTACGCCGGCGTTTACGATCTGTTTTCGGCTCGTTGGAACTGTCGTTTTCTGCTGCCTCGCTAGAAGGAGCGGCTGGGCGTCGCGTATCACCAACTTTGGGTTTTGGTTCTCTAGGGGGTCGTTGCGAGCGACGGTTAGCCGAGTCGGACTGCTTCACTGAAGAGTCGCCTAATTTAACGGTTCGCCTGTTCGAAGATGTCGAACTTTGCTTTGGTTGAGCTGCGGAGTCAGCGGACAGCGTTCTTTTCCGCTGTTTTGGTGAATCATTTTCTACTGCTTCCGGAGCATTGATAGCGTTTTTTTCTTCGATCGGGGGTTTTTCGGCTTCCCCGTTTCCGCCGATCGTTCGTCGCCTTCTCACGGGGCCTTCATTGTTTGAATTCTTAGGTTCTTCTTCAGTCATGCTGACTTTCCTTAAATCTTTTTCAATTTGACAGCAACAAAGGTTCGACCCTTTGTCCGTCCTGTTCAATCCATTGATGGGTACGCCGTGCGACTCCAATTTCGGAGTTCGGCGCAAGTGCGCTGAGTAATTCGCTGGGACGAATTACTCGAGGTTTGGCGGCCAACTCAGTTGCGATAATGACGCCTCGTTCTGACTCGCCATCAACACTCAGATGCATTATTCCGGCACGTATATTCTCGCGAACGAGTTCGTTTTTTTTCTTTCTTTCGACTTCTACTGTTGTAGACGAGAGGACTTGCTCAACTTTTTCCTCGACCTGTGACGGTTTGATTCCGCGAATATCGAATTCCCAGCCGCAACTCATTACCGATTCTTGGAGTGAGACTCCGCCACTGGGTTCTACTCGCAATGCAATCACCTCGAACCCTTCGGGCAAAGCCTCACTTAAGGCGATTTGCATTTGCTGCTCATTCCGCCTCTCGCCTTTCGCCCAACCAACGCATGCGATGGTCTGGTGTTCGACTGATTCGGACTCGAGAGGGACGTCCAAGTATTCGGCTCCGGACTCATAGCAAGTTGGCAGCGCAAGCCCAAAGCTCATTTTGAGTCGCGGCGAGAATCCTTCGCTGTACGTGACGGGCACTCCGACACGCCTGAGAGCTCTCTCCATAATCCTGGCAACGTCGCGGTGGCCAACAAATCTAACTTTGCCTGTTTTGGAAAATCGGATTCTTAGCCGCACGGGAGACTCCCACCTACGGGGGTGGGAGTTTCACGTTGACCTTGGGGGAATTTACGCATTTGTCCCCCCTACCTTCGCTCGTGAGCGCAGTTCGACAGGCACTACGTGGCCTATCGCTAAGTCTTGGCCCGTCCCTTGACTTCCACCGTTGGGTGGTGTCGGGGACGCAACCACGTGTTCGATCCCATATTCAGTGCAGGCACCGCAGTCGTAACAGGGCGTCCAGCGGCAGTCTTCTATGCCGTACCCCGATAGTGCGTCTTGCCAATCTTGCCACAGAAAATCTTTGTGAAGGCCAGCGTGGATGTGATCCCAAGGCAAGACTTCATCTTCTCCGCGGTGACGATATACGTACCATTCGATATCTAGGCCGCTTGCTGCCATGGCTTGTTTCCAGAGATTCAAGTCGAAATGTTCGCTCCACTCTTGGAATGTTCCGCCATGTCGCCAGACGTGCTCAATTACTTTTCCTATTCGCCGGTCTCCCCTGCTGGTTATCGCCTCAGCAGTGGATGCCTCCGGCGAGTGCCATTTGAGGTGGACTCGTTTATTTCGTCGTAGCCGATTTCTGAGAAGTTCGACTTTGCGTCGCAGTTCCTCAGGCTCGTTTTGTCCAAACCATTGGAACGGAGTGTGGGGTTTTGGCACGAAACCACCCAGCGACACTGTGACAGATGCTTTTTTGGTGTACTCCTGCCCTATCGATACACAGTTTTCCGCGAGGTCAGCTATCCCTAGAGTGTCGTCGTCCATTTCCGAAGGTAGGCCGGTCAAAAAATAGAGCTTTACTCTGTGCCAACCTTGGCTATAGGCAGAGCGAACAGCGGCATAGAG
>DKNM01000139.1:0-563 GCA_002470695.1 Candidatus Neomicrothrix sp. UBA7388 | reverse complement strand
TCCTCTTCGGTGATTAGTTTGTTAATGATTTGCCTCATTCGCCATGACCCGGCTTCGGGGGCGAAAGTGAGTCCGGTTCTACGAGCCCTTGATACTTGTGCTGCAACACCTACCGTAAAGGCATCAACTCGAAGGCTTGGAAGAGAAATACTGACACGTCCACAGGTGCCGGGCTCTTCAATGGTTTCAGTAACGACTTCTTCGATATCGCTGAAATCCGCTGTGGAGAGCGAAGTGAGACTTACCTCGTCGTAGCCACTTCGCTCGAGGCCCGAAGAAATCATTTCTCGTACCTGACTTGCGGGACGCTCTCGAACCGGCCTGGTAATCATTCCGGCTTGACAGAAACGGCATCCTCGCGTGCATCCGCGAAAGACCTCGACGTTTAGCCGGTCATGCACAACTTCGGTAAGTGGCACCAGCTGGTTACGGGGGTAGGGCCAATCCGCCAAATCAGCGACCGTTCGCTTCTCAACCATATGCGGAGCTTGCTCACCTGTGGGTTTGACCTCAATTAACTCATTACCGTCATACTGAGCTTCGTAGAGCGCCGGAACATAGAC
>DKNM01000060.1:13586-48974 GCA_002470695.1 Candidatus Neomicrothrix sp. UBA7388 | reverse complement strand
TAGCGATAGGTCCTCATAGTCGTGAAGCGTTATTTGCTGTTGACAGAGAACGAAGTGAGGTCGAACTTAACCTGTCGCCGGGAGCTCAACGAACAGAGGTCTATGACAGTAATGGCAAAGAAATTGGAATATTGCGCTACGACATAGACCGCGAACTAATCACTATTTCGCAGGTTCCTGACGATGTTTTGGGAACGCTGCTCGCTGTTGAGGACAATAAATTTTGGACCCATAACGGAGTCGATATTCGAGCAATTTCGCGAGCAATGATTCAAAACTTAACCAGCGGAGCGATAACACAAGGTGGCTCAACCATTACCCAGCAAATAGTGAAACTACGTATCGTAGGAAACGAAAGTTCACTTTCTCGGAAAATTCGTGAGGCAGTGCTGGCAGCTCGTCTGGAGGAAGAGTTCTCAAAGGAACAAATATTAGAGTTCTATCTCAACGAAATCTATTTCGGCAACGGAGCATATGGTCTCCAAGCCGCGGCGGAGACATACTTTGGTAAAGATGCCGATCAACTTGACGTCGGAGACGCGGCGCTTCTTGCAGGGCTGATCAGAAGCCCAGGTATCTTCGACGGTTTTGGTGACGTTGAGATAGTCGGGAAACGTCGGAGCATGTCTTTGCAGAGTGCTGAAGCGGCGGGAATTATCGATGCAGACGAGCGAGAAGAGTTTGAAAAGCGAGGTCTCCCGGATCGGAACTTAAGCCCGCAAAAAGTAGACGAAACGCTTCGACGCGATTACTTCTTAGATGAAGTTACCGAAGCTTTGCTTGCGCACCCCGCGCTTGGTGAGAGCTACCAAGAGCGATTTGCGAAGGTCTACAACGGCGGACTTAGAGTCTGGACAACCTTTGATCCATTGCTCCAGAGGAAAATGGAACAAGCGGTGGTGGACGTTTTGCCCGAAGGAACGGGTGATTTCGAAGTAGCGGTGGCTTCGGTGGACCCTGCCAGTGGAGCAGTTCGAGCCTTCATCGGCGGTCCTGAATTCGCGGACTTTCAATTCAACCTTGTTACGCAAGGGAGAAGGCAGCCAGGTTCTTCGTTCAAGACCTATGTGCTTGCTGCGGCCGTCGAGAAAGCAGGTCTGCTGCCCTATGACACAATAAGCGGTATCGGTCCATGTGCCTTCCCTAACCCGCCCAACGTTGATTACGAAGTAAATAACTTTAATGAGAATGCAGGGGTTGTCGGCACGGTTCAGTACGCGGTTCTAAAGAGTTCCAACTGTGGCTTTGTTCGGCTTGGGCTTAGAACGGGGTTGGACAATGTGGTCGAAGTGTCCAACCGATTACTTGGCCGTGATTCCGAAAATTCATTTCGGCCATACCTGTCAATGTCCTTGGGTGCGCAAGAAGTGACACCACTGGAACAAGCTGTGGCTTATGGGGCTATTGCGAATGGGGGATTGCGCATGGAGCCATACTTCATAAGCAAAATAGAAGATGCTGAGGGTGGAGTGATCTATCAGCATGTTCCCCGAGGGCGCCGAGCTATCAAAGGCGACACGGCAGCTTGGGTTTCGCAAGTGTTGGCACAAAACGTGACTGCTGGGACAGGTCGCCGAGCTGCGCTTGAAAGCGGTCAACCCTCAGCGGGCAAAACTGGCACGGCTCAAGATTTCAGTGATGCTTGGTACGTCGGCTTTACTCCGCAGCTCAGTACCGCAGTATGGATGGGACACCCTGAAGAAAAAGTCTCTATGGTCGATATCCAAGGTCGAGCCGGCACCGGTGGCTGGGTCCCGGCTCGAATTTGGGGTAGCTACATGTCAAAAGCTCTTGAAGGGGAGGAAATACTGCCGCTTCTTGAGCCTCCTCCTCCTCAGCGAAGCTCACAACTTTTGTACCTGTCGGACGAGAGGTGCGCGGTCAGTATTGAACTGGGACCTGGTCGGGGAGCAATGGAATTCGACTTGCCGTGTGCGATGACCAAGGTTGACCTTGAAGAGGGAATTTTCCTGCCGCACCCCGAAGCGAACTGCAGGATTACTGAGCTGTCTGCTTCTGGCGCTTATCGCAACGAGTACCTTAATTGTGGCTTAGTGCCTTCGCGAAACCCTGTAATAGAGGCTCCTGAAGCGCCTGTTGGGACATCGGCTGGGGAGTAGTCCTAGTTGCGTGATAGAACGAACAGTGACGCGACAGCATTGATTTGCTTATGAGGAGATGGTTTTGAGCGAGCTTGAGGTATTGGTCGAACTTCAGGAACTAGATACTCGGATTGGGCAGTTGTCCTACCGGTCGGATAATTTGCCAGAACACGAGCAGCTGATGACTCTCAAAGGTGAAGACGCAACCCTCCAAAGCGCCATTGAGCTTCTGCTTGTGGATCTAGAAGTGCTCCGAAAGGACCAGCAAGATCGAGAAGATGAGATTCAACTGCTTGAAGACAAAGTTGCAAAAGCCACAAGTTCGCTTTACGCGGGTGACATGACATCACCCAAAGATGCAACGGTCTTGCAAAATGAAATTGATTCTCTAGCCGGTAGGCAAAATATTCTCGAAGACCAGATCATCGAGTTGATGGAGCAGATTGAGCCGCTAGCTGCAGAAGAGAGTCGTCTCTTGCTTGAGCAAGGTGCATGTCGAACCGCTATGGGTGAAGCCGAAAGTAAGATTTCGGAGCAGCAGGCTGAGTTGGTTTCGCAGGCAAATTCTCTGAGAAGGGAGAAAGAGGCTGTCTTTGAACGGGCAGGCACGACCCTGGCTGATCTGTACGTTGAGCATCGTTCCAGAATGGGAGACCACACCGCAGTGGGTCGCTTGGTTGGTGCATCCTGCGGCGCGTGCTTTCTCGAAATATCGGCGGTGGAAGTAGATCGAATTCGGCGCCTGCCGAGCGGCGAGCCCTCCGAGTGCCCTGAGTGTGGCGCGTTGTTAGTGCGCTAGAGGTTCGCAGTGGTTTTGTGGTTCACCGGCACTGCAATGATCGCTATGTGGTTCACCTTTCGCGACCCAGCGATCGATCATCGTTTTGTCATTGTCGGAGCTTTGATTCCAGAGGTTGTAAGTGCGTTTTCCGCCCAAGCGTCGTTCACGCACAACCTCTTCATTCCGATAGTTCTAATGGGAGTCCTTATGCTCTTGACTATTGGGCGCAGGCAGATTCGAAGGAAGGGAATAGCAATTCCGATAGGAATGTTTTGGCATTTGATTTTTGACGGAGCTTGGGCGAATGCTTCGCTTTTTTGGTGGCCCTTGGGAAGCGTCTTCGGTAAAGGAACGCCCGTTGCAGTCGGGGAACGAGGCTTTGGGATAATGCTTCTTCTAGAGTCGTTAGGCCTATTTCTCTGTGGATGGTTTTGGCTCCTAGCTGGTCTGAACGATAGAGATCGGCGACAGAGGTTTCTACGTGCTGGCCGTCTTGATCGAGATGTAACGGAGCGAGGGTCGGAGGATTAAGAATGTTATTGATAGTTCGGCACGGGCGAACGGTCGCTAACGCTAGTGGTCTACTCCAAGGAAGAGTTGATAACGCTTTAGATGACTTGGGGTTGAGGCAGGCGCAACTGATCGCGCAAGCATTGGGCAAAGTGGATTTGGTGGTGTCTTCACCTCTGATCCGTGCCCGTGAGACGGCGGAGCCGCTCGGTTTACCATTGCGCATCGATGAAAGGTGGACAGAACTCGATTACGGAGAATGGGATGAGCGGCCATTGGTTGACGTATCCAGTGCTGAGTGGGCAGAGTGGAGGAGCGATCTTTCATTCGCGCCGCCGGGAGGCGAATCCTTGAGTGCTTTGGACCTTAGGGTCGCGGCGGCGTGTGAGGACCTATTAACTGAAGCGCGAGACAAAGATGTCGCAGTTTTCACTCATGTTTCCCCTATCAAGTCTGCTGTCGCGTGGGCGCTAGGGGTTGGGGGGCAAATATCTTGGAGGATGAATGTTGCCCAGGCGCAGATTACAAGAATCGCAATTCGTGAAGATAAACCCATTCTTGTGTCGTTTAACGAAACAAGCCATTTGAGTCACGCTCAGTAAAATGGTTAAGTTGCTCGATACTTGCCGTTAGTAACTTCAGTAACGCGGCCGTCCTTTACCATGCGGGCAATATGAAGCTTTGCGCAACTAGTTTCTACATGGTCGACAAACTGCATATCGACGCTAGGTCGGTAGACGAATCGATGCGCGACACAATCTGAAATTGATCTCGGCTCCTTCAAGAATCGAAGGAGGGCAAGTTCTCTTTTGGTGATTACATTTGCGAATTCATTCAACATTGCAAGGAAGTGATCTCTCCCGGAGATGACCCATTTGTGGTGAAAAGTCACAAAGTGCTCAGCTTCTAAATCGCTGCAACGGTCTAGCGACCATTCGAAGCTTTCGAGCGAGGAACACGCGTCGAAATAATAGGGTCCAAATCCTGAGAGTTCGATGTCGCCGAGATACGCAGTGCGTGCCTCAGGGATCAGGAAAGCAGAATGACCTTTTGTGTGGCCAGGCGTATGGATTACTTGGATCTGCACTCCACCGAGATCGAAGGAGGAGCCGTCTGTAAACGTTGAGACATTCGTCCGAGGCGAGTAGTGGAAGTCATTGACCACTTCGCGTCGAAAATTCTTTTCGACTAGGTCGGGAAGGCCATACATCGACATCAAGCCGTCAAGAGAAGATAGACCCACGGCGTCTTCTTCGTGGCAGAAAACTGGAAGCTCGGGGAGCTGTTGCATCCCAGGTATGTGGTCTTCGTGAACGTGAGACAAGAAAATTTTATTTACCTCTACCGGAACTCCTCTTTCGGCAACGGTTAAGGAGGGATCAATTAGGACTACGTCGTCATCGCCGGTGACAATGAGCGAGTTTCCGTGAGGGTATTTTCCTTTTTCTAAACCGGTCAGCACAGTCACTGGTCCCAGTGCAAGGGCGTCCGGCCAGTCAAATTTCGATACCTCAGGGTTCACGTAGCTAAAGATACTTTGCTACGAGCGCTCTGGTGGCGTAAATCGTTGTGTGGCGGTGAGTCGGCCTGTAGGCGGGATTCTGTCCAGTGGCCTAAGGCCACTTGGGTGACCATCCATCTAAGCGGCCTACCCGGAATCGTGGAGCGAGCAACTTGATTCCTGCTTGGCCTTGCTCCGAGTGGGGTTTACAAGCCGCGCAGATCGCCCTGCGCGCTGGTGCGCTCTTACCGCACCGTTTCAGCCTTGCCTGTGATTGACGTTGCCAACCCATCGGCGGTTTGTTTTCTGTTGCACTTTCCGTCGCCTCGCGGCGCCTGGTTTTTTCCCAGCACTCTGCCCTTTGGAGTCCCGACCTTCCTCAATTTGTCTCGATAGGTGAGACCAACTGCGGCCACCCAGCCAACTCACCGCCAGTATCACTGTAGCGGCGTCGGGGGAATGTCATGCGAAGCTTACTATTCGAACAAGGAACCCTTGTGGGGAGAGAGGCGTCCGCCCGCTATCCCTCCCAGGGTTGCGAGAGAAACGGCGAGAAAGAAAACCAAGACCAAGCTCAACCAGGAAACTGTTTGAATTCCCCTGCCTACCCGAACCAATTGAATAAAGAGGCTGAGTGCGATGGGTGCAACGCTAGTGAGCATTCCGTGGAAAATATGTGATCGGGGCGCTTTGCGAGCGGCAATAAAGGCACCCAAAACCAGACCGATAGATATGGCTGCCGACACCAATAGCGAGTTTTGGCCGGCCCGATCAACAAGATTTCCGATTATCAATCCGAAAGCTACCACCACCAGCAGTGACACCAGGGTGCCACTCAGCCACGCTGTGCGGTCAACTCGTCGTCCGAAGATCAAAATTTCTTTTGCCAAGGAAAAATCTTTCCAAAATGGTTACCGAACGATCAATTAGTCTGGACAATCGTCATGTTTTTAGACGAGAATCCAGACCTATATGACCATCAGGGGACCGCTACAAAACCAAGTTATACCTGCTCGAGGTATAAAAACAGCGGTGGTGAAGTACCCGAGCGCGGAAATCTTTGAACCCGGTTCGAAAGGCTGGGAGCAGATTGCGGCGTGTCGGGGTGTAGACGCTGCAATATTTTTCCCAGAGGATGAAAACGACGGGGCAGAATTAGCAAAGGCTATCTGTGGCACGTGTTCGGTCGCTCTATCGTGTCTCGAGTACGCCATCTCTGTGCGAGAAAAAGAGGGAATTTGGGGAGGGGCAACCCAACGTGAACGTCGAAGTATTGTGAGGCGCAGGCGGAGGGCGGCGGCCCGCGCTCGGGCCGTCGGCTGAACTAATTGAGTCATCGACGCTAGAGTCCTTATGGTGAGTGCTGATTCTGCAAATAAGGACAATTCGTTGGAATCTTTTGGTGGTTGGCCGGCGATTTTAGGGGACCTTGTTGCCGGAGTGGATCTGACGCCCGCAGCATCTCGAGCTGCTTTGGGCTCGATATTGCGGGGCGAAGCTTCTGATGCGCAGGTGGCAGGTTTCATTATTGGATTAGGCATGAAGGGCGGCTCGGTTCTCGAATTAACTGGTCTCGTGGACGCGATGATGGACGCAGCCGCTCCGCTGAATGTCCCCGAGAACACTATCGATATTGTCGGAAGCGGAGGGGCTCCCTCACGGCGAAAGCACGCCTTGAGTGTTTCAACCATGGCTTGTTTCGTTGCTTCTGCGGCCGGTGCGGTCGTATGTAAGCACGGCTCTGTAGCGGCATCTTCAAGCAGCGGATCCTTCGACACTCTGGAAGCGCTTGGTCTAGAAATAAATTTAGACGGACCCAAGGTGGAGGAGTGTGTAAATAGGAGTGGCCTCGGGTTTGCCTTTGCAAAAAACTTCCATCCTGCAATGCGGTATGTGGGACCGGTGCGTTCTGAGTTGGGAGTGCCTACTACGTTCAACTTCTTGGGCCCACTTTCTCACCCTGGAGCCGTAGAGCGTCAAGTAGTTGGTGTGAGTGACCCAGTCATGGCGCCGAGAGTGGCGGGCGTTTTGGCGCAGCGGGGTAGCAAGCGATCACTTGTGGTTCATGGCGGAGACCGTCTCGACGAAATCACCATTACTGACTCAACAAGAATTTATGAAGTGCGCGACGGAATTGTAATCGGTGAGCGCGATTTCGAACCTGAGTCGGTAGGAATTCGGCGAGTTAATCGAGCTGAAATCCAAGGCGGTTCCGCTCAACAAAATGTTGAGATCATGCGTCGGATATTTGCTGGGGAAGAGGAGGGTCCGCGTGCTGACATAGTCGCGTTAAATGCCGCCGCAGGCCTGCTCGTTGCTGACCTAGTAGAAGACCTGGAAGCAGGTGTTGAGGCCGCTAGAAGTGTTATGCGCAATGGTCAAGCGGCAAAAAAAGTAGATGATGTGCTTGAGTTGAGTCGAGAGTTGGCCAGTCGATAATATGGTCATAGGCCAAGCTCTTCCTTTCGGAGTAGGCGATGTGGTCCGTTTAAGCGCCACTTCCGACGAGAGTCGGATTCACTTGGTGGGAAAGCGGGGGACAGTGGTTGCCGTCCAGCCCGGCAATCGTTTCGTTATGGCAGCCGTCAAATTTGATGATAGTGATAAGCGCTGGACGATGGTCTACAAGGTTGATGAGTTGGAACTCGTCGAGCGCTACGGTCATGGGGTTCAGTTTCTGGGCCGCAAGGACCGCAGTTAGCTTTACCTGCCCGGTCGTGTTAGGCGACTTTTGGTTTGCCGGAAATCATCTAGGGATGGGTATTGGGAAAACAATGGTGCGTCGCAATGAAGCAGGCGTAATTCGGGAGCTCGAGCGTTTAGCCAAGTTGCTACGCACCAGAGTTCATCAATCTCCTTCTTGTCCGTTGTCTTCAATGGGTTATTCGAAATGTGACAACTTTCTAACCCATTAGGGTCGGCGATATTCTCGACGAGCTGCCCCTGAAGCAATGTCGTTGTGCCCTCATCGGGAACCTCCAGGACTATTCGCCCCGCTGACCGAAGCACTCGCACCTGGTTGGCCTTTTGCAGGGCATTTGACAGCGCCGCCGCCCTCTCCCTTAGCTCAGACGCCTCTTCGAATCGCTGTTGACTTGCGAGGGCGGTCATCTTTTCGCGCAATGGATGTAGAAGTCGTTCTGGGTGCTTGCTGAGAGCTGATAATGCGTAATCAACAATTTCGGAGTATGACTCCTCAGTGACTTTCCCGGAACATGGGCAAACACTCGTGCCGATTTGGGCGGAGACGCAGGGTCCAGATGTAGCAGTTTTGGGAACTCGCTGGGTGCAGCGCCGCAGTGGAACAACGGCCTCTATGGCGTCCACGATATCGCGGGCCGTGCTATGGGAGGAAACGGGGCCGAGGTAAAACGCCTCGTCGTCCTTTTGTTCTCTCACCACAGACAGTCGGGGGAAACGCTCGCCCAAAGTCAGTTTCACGTATGTGTATTTCGACCAATTCTTTGACCTGCGGTTAAAGCGGGGACGGAATTTTTGAATTTGTCGAACTTCAAGGACCTCGGCTTCTAGGGTTCCCGAGCAGATGTCATGCTCGATTTTTTGAGTTTCGCGAAGAAGCTGCTCGACTTTCCGCCTGCGGTCGCTCGAAAAGTAAGACCGAACTCGAGCCCTTAGGTTTGTTGCCTTGCCAACGTATAAAACCTCACCCCGTTCGTTGAGGAAGCGATAAACGCCTGGCTTGCGGGGAAGGCTTTCGGTAAGCCGAAGTTTTTTTGCTTGGGGGTGTCGTTGGATTTTAGGTAGCTGCGTTAGGTCATCTAATCCAAGCACACCGAGAGCTGAAGCCCGTTCCAAAAGGTAATGCAAAAGGTCTCCGGTCGCCTTTGCGTCGTCCAGCGCACGGTGGCTTGGCTGATTTGGGAACCGTAAGTATTTGGCTAGCGTCGACAACTTGTGGTTTGGTGCTTCATCTCGAATGAGTCGACGTGCAATGGCAAGCGTGTCGACTTTCGTGCCCGCCCAAGCGTTCCTGCCTGACCTGGCTAGAGCGGAGTTGAGAAATGCTAGGTCGAAGCCGACGTTATGGCCGACTATCACTGCGTCTCCAAGAAATTCCAATAAGGTTGGCAGAACCTGCTCGACTCTCGGGGCTCGATCAACCATCGCACTCGTAATGCCGGTCAAAACTGTTATTTCTGGTGGGATGGAACGCCCGGGGTCAACCAATGTTTGGAAAGTTCCTAAAACTTCTCCACCTCTATATTTGATTGCACCGATCTCGGTGATTTCATCAGCGTTTCGTTTGCCGCCAGTTGTTTCTAAGTCGATAACACAAAACGTCACATCCCGTAATGGAGTGCCGAGGTCTTCGAGGGATTGCTGAAACACGAGTACCAATATAGCGAACAGGTGTTCGGTGTTAGGTAACTTGAGCGAGAAGAAGTTCTGTTGATTAGTGCCGTCCGGAGATGCGGCTGAGTATATTGCGTCGCCGATGCTTTGGTCGCTCGAGTTCAACTGTGGCAAGAGCGGCCGCGAAATCAGCGCCGCTTTGGAACCTCTCAGACGCATTTTTGGATATTGACCGCATAATGATCTGAGCGAGGTCTTCTTTGACACCAGCGGAGCAGGGGTCGGGCGGGGTTAACTTGAGATGAGCGTGGAGTAGCTCGTTGCGCTCTCCGTAAAACGGCAAGGCTCCGACTGTCAACCTGTAAAGGGTAATTCCGAGGCTATAGAGGTCGGTCCGGGCATCGACGGGACCGCCTACCGCTTGTTCGGGCGCAAGAAACATAGGCGAGCCGTAAACGCGACCCTCTGGTGGGGGTGGCCCATTAAGGTCGTGGCCTAAACCAAAATCGAAAAGAACGGATCGATTGTTCGCGTAGTCGAGCATGATGTTTGAAAGCTTGACGTCTCTATGGACGATCTTACGTTCATGTATGTGGTCAAGCGCTGAGCACATTTGTTGCAAGACGGCGATTATCTCCTCGAGCTCGAGCGACTTATTTGACTCAACGCGGTCTAACAGCGTTTCTCCCTCTATGGGCTCAATCTCCATGTAGTGGGTGCCTGCTATCACTCCTGATTGAGAGGCTTTGACGACGTTCGGGTGATCCAAGCGAACCATCAATTCAAATTCTTGCTCAAAGAGAGAACGGATTTCCTGTCTCGCTTCGGCGAATGGTGTGAGAACTTTCAGAGCAACCTCGTTGCCGTCTCGCAATGATGCACGGTAGACGTTGGCCACTGTTCCGCGACCCAGTAGCTCAGTGATGCTGTAAGGCCCGTACTGGCGGCCTACCCAAATGTCGGCTTCGTCCGCAAACACTTCGATCTCCTGCCTCAAACACTACCTGTCATTGGGAAACGAAACAGGAACTAAGAGTTGACTGTCTCACCTCAGTTTTATCGTGTAGGCGTTGGTTGATGAAGGGATTGGTCACGTGGGCTACAAGGATGCTTTAAATCAGGTCCCATCCGATGACGCATTAGTTATCGACTGTGATTTGTGCGACTACTCGGGTACTCAAGCTTGTGATGATTGCATGGTTACTTATCTATGCAGGGCAGACCGTACTTCGGTAGTGGTCGAGCTTTCGGAAGTTAGAGCGTTAAGAAAACTCAGTAGAGCGGGGTTAGTCCCGGAGTTGAAATTGCGAAATTCGATGAGACACGCTCCCTAACGGTAACTTCTACATTGCGGATCTATGAAGTAGAGCTTCCGCGAATAACTTGCCCCGAACGTTTTGGATCTCTTGTGCGAAGCATTGTTGATATCGACGAGCTAAGACGGGTCGGGCAGGCTGCAGGTTTGGATGACGTGTCGGTTGCAGGAGTGGCACCGATTGTCGAAGCCCAGATGGCTATTGAGGAACGTAAGAGCCGTGGGTTGCATGGCGGAATGAATTTTACTTTTGGCAATCCTGCACGTGCTGCGAACCCCAGTCTTCTATTTAACGGAGCGAAGACAGTTGTCGTTGCGCTTCGTCGTTATCGAGCGCCATCACCTATTCCAGCGGTGCAAGCGAACAGTTTGCGGGTTAGGCCGCGAGGTGAAGTTGCGGCTTACGTGAGGTCAGATGAGTACGGGGCCTTGCGCGAGGGGTTGAGGGCGATTGAGCTTCACCTGCAAGCGGTTGGTGCAAAAACTGAGATTGTTTTTGATGACAATAGGCTCGCTGACCGGGCTGTTGCAGCTAAAGCGGGGTTGGGGTGGCTTGCTCGAAATACAATGCTTATTCACCCCCAGCTTGGATCATGGACTGTCATTGGGTCATTGGTTACTGACCTCGAGATAGGCGAGCCGGCTGAAGGTCTATCCGACGGCTGCGGAAGTTGTCGCCGGTGCAGCACCGACTGCCCTACCGGTGCTTTGGGCGAGTTTGGGGTACTTGATGCGAATAAGTGTTTAGCTTGGTTGCTACAGGCGAAAGGGGCATTCCCGCGGGACTTTCGTCGCTCCTTGGGTGGGCGGATTTATGGGTGTGATGACTGCCAAGTTACATGTCCGTATAACGAAAGTTCTGAAGAGGCCGCTAGCGCCTCGTATTTGAGGTCTGAGGGCGTCGACATTCTTAAGCTTCTGAAAGCATCTGATTCTGAGCTAATGGACGAATTTGGCCACTGGTATATTCCAAGGCGTCGACCGGAATACTTGCGGCGAAACGCTTTGGTTGTGCTTGGCAACATTGGGGATCCTGGTGACCCAGAAGTAGCGGCAGTGCTGGAAACATGTCTTGTGTCTGACGAACCCTTGGTTCGGAGTCATGCAATATGGGCGGCTTTGCGGTTAGGGAAAGAGGACCTCGTCAAACGCAACCTTTCGCCTGCCCTCCTGCGTAATGACCCGGAAGGCATTGTTAGAGAGGAACTCCTTTTCTGGAATTTGCTTCATGATGTGGGTTCCGCATGAAACGACACCTTCTGGTTACCAATGACTACCCGCCGAAAGTTGGCGGTATTCAAAACTACCTCTGGGAACTCTGGCGTCGCCTGCCAGAGGAGCAGGTAACGATTTTGACTCCAGACCACGGCGAGGCCTCTGAGTTCGATAGGGAACAAGGTCAACTGATAGTAAGGAATAAACGAAAGGTATTGCTGCCGACCAAGGCTCTTGCTGCCGAAATAAACGAGCTAGCGAACAAGGTCGGAGCTGAGATCATTGTTTTAGATCCAGCATTGCCGTTGGGTCATTTGGGGCCCGCTCTTGATATGCCCTATGCAATCGTGGCTCATGGTGCGGAGATAACGTTTCCAGGAAGGCTGCCGATTGCCAAACGCTTCTTACGTAGAGTGATTCTCGGGGCTGACTTTGTAATAGCAGCGGGTGGCTATCCGGCTCGTGAGGTGCTGAGAGCCGCTGGTCAGCATGTTCCAACGATTGAAATACCGCCAGGAGTCGACCCAACGAGGTTTACTCCTCTGGATGGAGATAGTCGAAGTGAACGCCGCCAGCGTTTCGGCTTAACGGATGCCCCTCTTGTCGTTGGCATCAGTCGATTAGTTCCGCGCAAGGGATTCGATAGAGCGATTCAAGCGGTTTCTTTGCTCCGACACAAGCATGAGAACCTGCAACTTGCGATAGCAGGCGGAGGCAGGGACGCTAAACGTCTAGAGCGACTTGCGCGGAAGGTTGACCTTCCAGTCACTTTTCTTGGCCGCGTGGATGATAGTGACATGCCATCAGTTTTTGCGATGGGAGACGTTTTCTTGATGCCCTGCAGAAATCGGTGGGGCGGGCTGGAGCAGGAAGGTTTCGGTATCGTTTTCTTGGAAGCGGCAGCCAGTGGTGTTCCGCAGATAGCTGGCAAATCAGGCGGAGCGCACGAGGCCGTAGATCATGGCGCTACTGGCACGATCGTAGATAATCCGAAGAATGTCGACGAAATAGTGGAAGCACTTGATGAATTGTTGGTATCGGTGGATCTTCGTGAGGAAATGTCTTTAGCGGGACGGAACAGGGTGTGCGAATCGCTTTCTTACGACATTCTTGCTTTGAGACTTGAGGAGGCTCTTTCGTGAATTCAGAAGATTCACCATCGCCAACTGGGTTGGAGAGTTACCTAGTCAGACTTGCATGGCATTCGACTTTAGGGTTAGCGGTTGTTGTCGTTATGGGGATGGCGTCACCCGAACTACTAGGTCCCGTTGTGGTCGTCTTTTCCTCTCTTTTGTTCGCGTTGGGGTTGGGGATGCTGGCTCTGGGGCTGCTGGCAGGGCTGCGACGTAGCAGAGATGAGGAGGTGACCGTAACGGGCCTTTTCTTGCTATATGGCAGCGCCCCGTTGAAAGTGCGAAAGGTCTTTGGTTGGGCTCTGGGGCTTCAGTTAGTGGTCGCGTGCGCTGGAGCTGCGGTCCGGCCTTACACACAAGTAGCGTTTGGGATTCTTGCGCCGATGATCCTCTTTGGGTCAGCTTGTTTGTGGTCTGCACGATTTGGAAGCTTCTCAACTCGTGGGCCCGGCACCGCCTAGTGCTGGGCGCATGGCAGAATGTGACAAGGCAGAGGATTGGAAGATGAGATGATCGACAGGCTGAAGGTATCTCGTGTCGTTAACGCTGACCTTCCGAGTTGTTACGCTCTGGTCGAAGACGTGCAGAACTATGGTTCGTGGGTTAACGATATTCGAGAAGTTTCGGTTGAAGAACGGGATTCGCAAGATCGCGTGACGCAGGCCACTTTTCGCGTTGCCGCTATGGGTAGGAGCGCTACCTACTCCTTGCTATACGACTATTCAGAATCCCCATCGACGATCCATTGGCAGCTGGCCGCGGGAGACATCATCAAACAACTTGATGGAAGCTACAAGTTTGAAACACTTGTTGATTCGCCAGATCAAACTGAGGTCACTTACGAGTTAGCAATCGAATTGGCGATTCCGCTTCCCGGGTTTGTGAAACGCAGGGCTGAGGGCCGTATTTTTCATGCAGCGCTTGATGACTTTCAGCGGCGCGTCGAGCTATAAGATCTTAGCTTTTTCAGTCTTATTTAATACTTGCTTCTTATAATGCGCCTTCGGTATGTACCCTCCAATAACGTGGAGTTCCGACGCATCAGCAACCTGCCGCCTTACGTGTTTACCATTATTGATTCTCTCAAGGTGGAACGACGGCGAAGTGGCGCGGATGTCATTGATCTCGGATTTGGGAACCCTGATATTCCGTCACCTATCACCGCCGTAAAAAAACTTGCTGAAGCTGCGGAGAATGAACGAAACCACCGCTATTCGGCGAGCAAAGGAATTCCGAAGCTTCGGGAAGCAGTTGCTCAGCTCTATCAGCGCCAATGGGGTGTCTCCCTAGATCCCGAAACTGAAATTATTAATACGATTGGAGCGAAGGAAGGCTTCTCCCACCTCATGTGGACTTTGCTAGGTCCTGGAGACGCGTGTTTGGTTCCTTCTCCGTCGTACCCGATTCATATTTTTGGGCCCCTGTTTACAGGGGCAAATGTGCGTGAAGTTCCCTTAACAACCGGCGAAGACTTTTTTGAGTCGCTTGTCGAAAGGTTTGAATACTCTTGGCCTCGACCGAGGGTCATAGTTCTCTCCTTCCCTCACAACCCCACGACTACGTGCGTCGACTTAGCCTTCATGCAACGTTTAGTCGATTTTGCTCGTGAGAGGGAAGTAGTGCTTGTGCATGACTTCGCGTATGCCGACCTTGGCTTTGACGGGTATAAGCCGCCATCCATAATGCAAGCAGAAGGAGCGAAAGAGGTTGCGGTCGAGTTTTACAGTCTTACAAAGTCTTTTTCTATGGCCGGCTGGAGAGTCGCTTTCTGTGTAGGCAACAAAGAGGTTGTTGGCGCCTTGGGGAAGTTGAAGAGTTACTTGGACTATGGGACCTTTCAGCCGATTCAAATAGCTGCGACTGTGGTAATGAACGAGGAAACGGACTACCCGCAAGAAGTCAATGAGATCTATCAATCTCGACGAGATGGACTGATAAGAGGACTGGAGCGCATAGGTTGGCATGTCGACCCGCCTAAAGGAACCATGTTTGTATGGGCTCCTATTCCTGATGCTTACGCGGAAATGGGTTCGGTCGAATTCTGCAAGCATCTCGTTGAGAAGTCGAACGTGGCGCTTTCGCCCGGTGTCGGATTTGGGCCTGGCGGAGAAGGCTTTGTGAGATTCGCACTTGTTGAAAATGAGCACCGTATCCGACAAGCAATTACTCAGCTGGGAGCAGGTCTCGAAAACCTTACCTAAGGGCGACTAGTCGATCGCCCAGTTCTTGGAGCGTTCCACTGCGCGCAGCCATTGTTCATGGAGCATAAGGCTTTCTGATCGATCTTCTTGAGGGTCGAAGGCTTCATCGAGGCGCCACGCGTCGGCAATTTCGTCTTTGTCGTTCCAGACGCCTTCGGCCAGGCCAGCGATCATAGCTGCACCCTGCGCGGTGGTTTCAGTGATAGTGGGACGTGAAACCCGACTACCGATTTGATTTGCTTGGAGCTGAAGTAAGAGGTCCACGACGGCAGCACCTCCGTCAACGCGCATCTCGCCTACGGAGAGGTCTCCAGCTTTTGTCATTGCGGACACTACGTCTGCAGTTTGGAAGACGATTGCTTCAATTACGGCTCGCGCTAGGTGCCCGGTTTTCGTCCCCCCTGTTATGCCAATAATTGTGCCCCGAGCGCGGGGGTCCCACCAAGGGCTCCCCAGTCCGGCGAACGCGGGAACGAAGAACAAACCTCCACTGTTTGGTACCGATTTCGCTAGGTCACCGATTTCTGATGCATGGGTGATGACTTCTAAGCCGTCGCGTAGCCACTGAATTGCCGCACCGGTTGCGAATATTGAGCCTTCGAGAGCGTAGGTTGGGCCGTCGCCCAGGTCCCATGCAATAGTCGAAAGCAAACCTTCGATTGGCTTGGGGCAGGTCTGGCCAACATTCATAAGTACAAAGGAGCCGGTCCCGTAGGTGTTCTTAGTCATGCCGACTTCAAAGCAGGCTTGCCCAAATAGTGCTGACTGCTGGTCACCGATGGCTCCACTTATCGGCAGGCCAGGTCCCAAAGCTGAGGTTTCACCTGTGACGGCGAAGCGGCCTGACGATGGCAAAACCTCCGGGAGGCTGTTCATTGGTATTCCAAATAGTTCGCACAAATCGCTTGACCAAGAGCCCTTTTCGATGTCGTAGAGAAGGGTTCTTGAGGCATTAGTTACGTCTGTCGCAAAAGTCGAACCACCGGTTAACTTCCAAATCAGCCAACTGTCGATAGTTCCAAAAGCCAAATCGCCACTTTGGCCTAAGTCGCCGTTTGCTATAAGCCATTCGACTTTTGTCGCGCTGAAGTAGGGATCAATGACGAGTCCAGTTGTCCTGCGCACAATTTCTAAGTGGCCATCTTCTGTTAGCTGAGTGCAGCGGTCGGCAGTCCGTCGATCCTGCCAGACGATGGCGTTGCTGAGAGCAGCGCCGTTTTTGAGATCCCAAGCCAAAACAGTTTCACGCTGATCTGTGATACCGATTGCTGCTATCGGTTCATTGATAAGTGAGACCAGGTCGGCCAGTGTGGCCTGGACCGCTTTCCAAATATCCTCAGGGTCATGTTCCACCCATCCCGGTTGTGGGTACAGCTGCGTGAATTCTCGGTAAGCGATGGCCACTTGCTCGCCCGCCTCGTTAAGAGCGAAAGACCTAACGCCTGTGGTACCAGCGTCAATTGATACAACAACTGCCATTTCCCCAACTTACCGTTAGTTGATCGGATCAAATAGCTCGCCTTGGCAGGTTCTCAGTTCGAGCCTTGGGCGGTACCGTTGGTGACGTGAGAATCCTCGTGGTCGGCGCTGGTGAGGTGGGAAGCTACGTGGCGGCGCGGCTGTCCCGTGAAGGGAATGATGTCGTTGTTGTCGATGAGAGAAGAGATCCTCTTTCTCGTTTAGAGAGAGACAATGATGTTCTGACCGTGGCGGGTGACGCCACTAATCCCAGCACGCTCGCTGAAGCAGAGGTTGACAAGGCCGAAGTATTGGTTGCTGTAACGCAGAGCTTCAAAACTAACTTGCTTGTCTGTCTGCAGGCCCGCCAAGCGCGCGGAGAGCGAGAGCTGTCCACTATTGCCCGTATCGACGATCCTGAGTTGAGGGGCCCGGCTGGACGAAAAATTCGTGAGGCGATGGGCGTGGATTTAGTTCTTGACCCCGATGAGCAGACTGCCAGCGCTATTCAAGAACTCTTGTTATACCGAGGCGCAAGAAATTTATACGAAATGGCTGGTGGTGAAGTCTTATTGGTCGGCGCTCGACTTACCGATGATGCACCCGTAGTAGGTCGTTCCGTCGGGGAAATAGGTGTCTCTTACGAACCGGAGTGGGACTTTATTTTTGGTGAAATTGTTCGAGATGGCGAGAGCCAAGTTGTCCGGCAAGAGACCATCCTGCAGCCACAAGATTTATTGCGAGTTGTATGTCGCCGCAAAGGGCGACGGGAACTGATGACATTGCTTGGCCTACATAGAACGGAAGTCAAGAGGGTTATGTTGCTTGGCGGAGGGCGGACAGCGCAGCTCTTGGCTAGTCGCCTCAATGAAAGAGGTGTTGAGGTCGCTTTGGTTGAGGTTCGGCAAGAGCGTTGCGAGTATCTTGCGGAGAAATTGCCCGATTCGATGGTTCTTCATGGCGATATCACTGACACTGATTTACTAGCGGCGGAGCGAGTAGGGGATTTCGATGCTGTGGTTGCCTCGACTGGAGAGGATGACGCAAATGTTTTGGCATGTCTCTATGCAAAATCGATGGGGGCTCCGGAAACTATCGCTGTCGTCCATCGTCTAAGTTTGCTTGGACTCTTGGAGCAAGTCGGTATCGACGCTGCTCTGTCGCCACGGACTGCTAGCGCCAATAGCGTTCTCCGATACGTGCGCGGGGATGTTGCGGCGGTGGCGACATTTCTTGAGGGCGATGTTGAGGTGCTTGAATTTGAAGTCGCACCGAAAGCGCCCGCCGATGGATCAGCGGTAAAAGATTTAGAGCTGCCCGACAATGTGCTCTTGGCAGCCATAGTTCGTGACGGTAATGCCCAAATTGCTCGTGGGCGCAGCGTTCTGCGAGCGCGAGACCACGTGATAGTTTTCGCAAAGCCTCATTTGGTTGATGAGGTGAAACGAGCGTTCGGGTGACGCCAAGGCCTCCCGTCAGGATCAACGCCCCGGCGTTAGTTCTGCGGGTGATGGCCAATATTCTCCAGGGACCGAAAATCTTATTAACTAAAGTTGCGAACGGCCAGATTGAGTCATCCGTAGGGGTCACGGTCGGGGCAGTCTGTGTCGTTATGGCACCCGTTTTGTTTATATCGGCCGCTGCAGACTTTTGGAATCGAGGCGATGACGGTGTCGAGCTTTTAATTCTTGGGCTGGTGGTCGGGCTTATAGGGCTTGCTGTTCTCGGGGTGTCGAGGTTTCCGTCCGGATTACCAGTAGCGCGACTATTTGTGGCATTCGTTGCTGGCGCCTTCGCATCTTTAATTGTGGCGACTGCCGCTCACTACTTCTCCTCCGCTGTCACTTCGCTTGATGTCGCTGTCGCCGAAGCTGCGTCAACGGTGTCCGGAACTAACGCTTCAGTCATCCAGGCCGAGACTTTGTCGCTTGGAATAACACTTTTCCGTTCATTGGGGCAGTGGCTTTCAGCCGCTGCAATCATTGTTGTGGTGGTTCGAATTATGCCGCACCTAGGTGTCGGCGGTCTTGACGCTGACGGGGGAGTAGTTACTCGCTCTGCCAGGCGGCTCGCTCCGAAAAGCGGCTCAACAATGATTCGTTTGCTTGCACTTTACGCGGCACTTACAGGAGTGCTGCTGGTTGCTTATGGTGTCGCAGGCATGTCCTTCGTTGAGAGCCTCGTTCACGCCTTTACAACTATTTCCTCGGGAGGTTTTTCTACGCGCTCCGGTTCGATAGGCGCTTTCGGGTCAGTCGCAATTGAATGGATCGCAATATGTGGAATGGTGATAGCTGGTACTAGCTTGCCCCTGATATTTAGGGCGTTGCAGCAGAAAGACATGAGCCGATTCGGGAGGAGCGTGGAGTTCCGAGCGTATGTTGGATTAATCGTTGCGGCAGTTGTCACAACGCTTGCGTGGTCTAGTCAATGGCCCAACGAAAGCAACGTTCGCGAGGCCGTTTTCTCAGTAGTTTCAGCAATTTCCACGACTGGGTTTTATTCCAGTGAACTGAGATCGACAGCTTATGGGGCGGAATCAATTCTTCTGATTTTGATGCTCATCGGCGGCATGTCGGCATCTGTAGCCGGTGGCTTTAAGGTCATAAGACTCATGGTTTTGGGGAAATATATTAGGCGTGAATTGCGTCGAAGTATCCACCCCGCGATGGTTGAAAAAATCCACCTTGGCCGCTCATCGATCGGTGACGTTGCGATGTCGCGAATAATCGGAGAGCTATTTCTTGCGATCATGATTATTCTCCCGATGGCGATGTTGTTCAGTGCAGATGGGCTTAATTTCAAGGCAGCTTTTTCGTTCGCTATTTCCTCCTTATCGAATGTTGGGTTTGCTTTTGGCCTTGACCGCACGGATCAGCACCTTCAGGCTTTGGGGGCTATAGGGCATATTGCTGCGGCAATGATGATGATGATCGGCAGGATTTCGGCGACGCCGGTTTTTGTTGCCCTAGGGGGAATCGGCGAACCCGCGCAACGCGAGATAAGGCGGTTGCGTTTGAGGCGGAAGCAGAAGGTGATTCGTTGAGAAAACTAGCGATCACTCCAGTTCGCGTTTCCGGTGCAGCGCTCATAGCTGTAGCGGTCGCAATGCTTCTGTCGGCCATTGTCGCACTCGTCGATGGAGGAGGGGGAGCTATTGGATTGCTGCTTTCCGCTCTGATCGCAGCTTCGCTTGGTGCCACCTTGTTTTTTGGTTCGAGGGTGTCCCCCTCAGCTGACTCTGCTTTGGCTTTTGCTTCCGTGGCCTGGAGCTGGCTAGCAGTCTCATTGGTTGGGGCCATCCCCTTTCTCCTTACCGGAGTGATTACTTGGGGCCGCTTCGATGACGCGATATTTGAATCGATCTCTGGCTTTACATGCACAGGTTCTACGATTTTCTCCGACTTCTCCGTTATTCCTCAGGGAGTTCTCTTTTACCGGAGTCTCACCCAATGGCTTGGAGGCATGGGTTTAGTGGTCTTGGCTGTAGCAGTACTTCCAGCTTTGGGCATTGGCGGTCTCGAACTTATTGCAAGCGAAGCACCGGGCCCCACGGCTGATCGGCTTTCGTTGCGCGTGCGTGACACGGCGAGGCGGTTGTGGATTTTGTACGGGGCGGCCACTTCGGTCGTTGCCGTGGCATTGTTCGTTGTCGGTATGTCCGCTTTCGATGCTGTTACTCATGCCTTCACAACAGTCGCGACTGGTGGTTTCTCGCCTCACGCTGATTCCATTGCCCATTTCGATTCTTTCTTAATCGAAATAGTAATTATCGGTGGAATGCTTTACGCCGGCGCCAACTTTTCGATTCATTGGCGGGCCCTTAAGGAAGGGCCAGGCGCCTATGGTCGCGTTTCTGAGGTCCGGTGGTACCTTTGGCTGATTTTCGGTTGTTTCGGACTACTCGTTTGGATAAACAACGGAGAGCTCGGGTGGTTCGAAAACGTCAGAGAGTCGCTCTTTTATGCGGCTTCCTTGGGTTCTAATACAGGTTTTGGCAGCTCGAACTACGTTTTGTGGATGCCGGCAGCGCACGTCGCCTTGCTTCTCTTAATGCTCGTCGGGGGCATGAGCGGATCAACTGCAGGTGGAATGAAGGTCTTGCGTTTGCAAGTAATTGTTCGCTATTCGCTTAGAGAGCTACGAAGAGCGCGTCATCCCAATGCGGTGATCCCTATTCGATTAGGTAGAACGACGATTGAAGAGCAAGTAGCAGCGAAAGTTGTTGGTTTCGTGCTGTTGTATCTCGGACTGATAGTTGCCGGTGGTATTACCCTGACGGGCCTTGGTGTTGAGCCCGTAACTGCTTTCAGTGGCGCAATTTCGGCAGTGGGTAATGTCGGTCCTGCTCTTGGTGAAGCTGGACCTACGAGCAATTTCCTGTCTTTCCCTAGATCTGGGCGCTTGATTCTCATGGTTCTTATGGCTCTGGGTCGCTTGGAAGTGTTCCCGGCGATGCTGATGCTGGTAGCGAGTATTCGGGGGGTAGGGCAAATTCGTCGCCGTGCCGCAAATCATGATTTTAAAGCTGGCTAATCGAATAAGTCTCCGGGGGTAAGGGTGGCATAATCTCGGATGGTTAGCGGTGTAGGCAATCGACCCTCGGCTACCTCTTCGATAAGTCCGTTGCCATCTGGCAACTGAACCGGTTTATTCTCGAGAAAGAATACGACGCCTTGTGTATTCCTAATTAAATCGGAAGCGGTCATTACTAGTTGAGCCGATGCCTTGATTCGCTGCTCGCCCTCAATCTCGAAGAAAGTTTGGTTTAAATGAATGGAAATTGTGTTGTTGCGGTTCAGGGCGACATCAACTATCGCGGTGCCGGCGGGAATCGCTGAGACCATCCCTAGCTCCGCTTCACGTTCGCTGGGTCCTTCTAAAAGATTATTTAAAGGTGCATCCAGGAATACAGGGGCTGGTAGGGGTCGTTGTATTCGAGCTAACTGATCTTCCTTGAAAAAGTAGACTGGGTGAAATGTTGTTTCGGCTGAAAGAGTAAGGCTTTCTTTCTCTTGGGCGCTGGGTGGGAAAACGTCCTCTGGAACGGGGAGCGAAGCGGGCTCTGTGTCGGTTCCTAGTGCGCAAGCCGGGACGATCGCTATAAGTATCGCAATGACTATGGTTAGTCTTTTGTGCTTGAAAGTCATCTTCGGCCTGCTCGGGGAAGAGTAATTACGAAACGCGCTCCGTTTTCACCGTTTTCTTTGCCTTCAGCTCGGGCGGTACCGCCGTGTCGTCGAGTGTGCTCGTCGACTAGGGCGAGCCCGAGTCCTGCGCCTTCTCCCGCACCCCGTTTTCTAGCAGCTGCGCCGCGAGTAAATCGCTCGAAGATAAGTTGACGTTCAGAGGGAGGTACACCGGGTCCTGAATCCTCGACTGCGATTTCGATTTCGTTTTCTGAAGAATCGATGGTGACGCGATTAGCTCCGTCACCGTATTTCTCAGCATTCCGCAAGAGGTTATCTAGCACTTGAGCCAGGCGCCGTTTGTCACCCATTACCAAGGCGCCCTCAGCGCTCTCTGACACTTCAAACCGAATATCACTTTGGGATGCATCCAAGGTGGCGCGGGCTAATTCTTCGACATTTACCAAGTCGTGTTCGATGGGTCCCGAGTCAGATCGTGACAGATCAAGTAGGTCTTGAACTAAATTTTCGAATCTGATGACCTCCTCGTTCAGTAAGTCCAACGCCTGTTGAGTCCGTCCAGACAACTCCTCGCGACGATGCTGCATTACGTCGATTGATGCGCGCAGGGTCATGAGAGGAGATCGAAGTTCGTGGCTGACGTCCGAAGAAAAGCGCGCATCACGAGTTATGCGCTCTTCCATGGCGGCCGCCATTTCATTAAACGAGGCGACCAGTGCATCAAGATCTGGGTCAGTTACTTCCTCTAATCGCGTGTCGAAACGACCTTGGGCGATTGACCGCGCCGCGTCTGAGATATCTGTAAGGGGTCGCAATAACCCGCCGCTTGCCCACATGCCTATGCCTACGCCCACAAGAACGGTAATCGCGGCACCGGCGAGCAGGATAAGAGCCAGGCTCTCTAGAGTGCTTTCTATCTCTGCTAGTGGGACTACTTCGAAATAGGCGACCTCATCAAAGGCAGACGGCGCGCTTGGGCGTAGCTGGAGTCCGAAAGCCAAGACCGGGCTGTCGTCCAGGCGGTATTCCATTGTTTTCGCTTGTCGGGACTCTAGGACCGACCCAATTAAAGCCGTTGGTAGATCGTTTGGGGTCAAAGAGAGCGACGTCCACGTTCCGTCGCCAGTTCTGACTATAGAGCGACTTCCGCTGAGACTTGGCAGTGACTCCAGTAGTTGTGTGAAATTCGGCTCTTCAGCGCGCAAGGAGCTTTGAACTTGACGTGCGTTGGCGAAAAATTGTCGTTGTGACGACTCTTCGCGCTGCTGGAGCATGCTTTGCCGAGACAACCCATAAGTGATGATGACCAGCACTAAGGCAGCGACCGCGGCGCCAAGGGTGAAGGCGCCGATGACGCGCCTCTTTAAGGGCAGGCGGCGCCATGCTAGGACGCTTAACTTCATAGTTACGGTTGGAGTTTGTAGCCCATGCCGCGCACAGTCACGACATGCCGCGGGTGAGCTGGGTCGCTTTCTACCTTCGTGCGAAGACGGCGGACATGAACATCCACGAGGCGGCCGTCGCCGAAGTAGTCGTAGCCCCAGACTTCCTCAAGTAAGTGCTCTCTGCTGAGTACTTTTCCAAGTTGGTCCGAAAGCTCGCACAACAGGTGGAATTCGGTCTTTGTTAAATGGACTGCTTCTCCATTCTTCCTGACAACGCCCTGTTCGGGGACTATCTCAAGGTCTCCGACATTTCGAGGTGTCATTGCCTTGCTTTCTGACTTCACTCTGCGCATCAGGGCTCGGATGCGAGCCGAGAGTTCTTTGGGCGCTATGGGTTTCGTGACATAGTCATCTGCCCCGGCCTCCAGGCCGGCTACAACGTCGTGCGTATCGTCTCTGGCCGTGACCATGATGATCGGTACATCGCTTGCACGCCTCAACGAGCGACAAACTTCGAAACCGTTTATCCCAGGCAACCCGATGTCGACGAGGACAACATCCGGATCCATTGAATTGAAATTATCTAATGCATCTTCACCGCTCTCGGCTTCCAGAACGCTCCATCCTTCGTCTTCGAGGGCAAAGCGCACCGCTGTGCGAATTCGTTCGTCGTCCTCAATGGTTAGGATTCGGATGCTCACAACTTAAATATTGGCCGATGGGAGAGCAGATTGGGCGTCAGTCGTCAATTCTTATTCAAATATTGCCTGATTTAGTTGATCCCAGAGTTGGGAACCTGACGCAATTATTCGCTTTGATTGCGGTTCGTATGTAGCGATTCCCCCAGCGCTTCGAACGATCTGAATTCCGGCAGCAACATCCCACCAATTGACGTCTGTCTCGTAAAAGGCGTCAAGGTGGCCAGCAGCAACTGAGCATAGATCAACGGCGCATGAGCCCGAGCGTCGAATGTCTCGGACTCGAGGTAGAAGCTTCGCGACGCGCAATGCCTGCTCAGCCCTTATGGGTGGCTGGTAGGAAAAGCCCGTGCCGAGAAGCGCCTCGGGAAGGTTGGGGCAGTTGGTTACTGAGATTGGTTTCCCGTTTCGCGTTGCGGGAGCGCCTGCTCTCGCCGCATACAGAAGGCCGAGGACGGAGTCGTACACGACACCTACTAAGGGGGAACCGTCTCTTTCGATTCCGATAGAAACGGCGTAGCTCGGGTATTCGTATAAGTAGTTGACTGTTCCGTCGAGAGGGTCGATCACCCACCTAAGACCAGAACTTCCCGCTACAGAGGTGTCTTCTTCTCCGATTATCCCGTCGTTGGGCCGCGCCTTTCGAATTTCTTGTGAAATGAACTCTTCTGCTTCCTTGTCTACCGCGGTAACGGGATCAGTTATAGAAGACTTCGTCTCGGCGACGCCCATTTCTCGTCGCTCATGAATTTGTCCGGCCTCAAGCGCCAAGTTCGTCGCTAAAGCCAAAAGTTCTTCAAGTTCTCGGTCGGTGGGGCTGCTGGTCATTGTTTGCGTCGAGACCTCAAGGGGGCTACGTCGTTCCATTCGGCCATCGCTCGTAACGCCAATACGCAGACGATGGCCACGCCAAATGATGCCACCAGGGAGCCGGAACAACTGATTGCTAAGACCAAAGCGTCCCTGTTTTCTTCCCACTGCAGGCGTGCCAGTGCGAACCCCATTAACCCGCCGCAAAGTCCAGCGACTATTACTGCCGAGAACGCAATGACCCTTGCTGGAATTGAAGGGAGCGCGCTTGGGATGCTGAAACTTTCCGGTAGTTCCGACTGGTTTGATGACGACTCTGACTCCTCGACCACGTCAGCATGGTATTCGGATGTCGGTCTTAACCGTCAACCGGTGGCAAACTCTTTACATGCGAAAGTGGACCGTGGGAGGAGGCGTCATTTTTGACGCAGACCGAATTCTGATGGTTCAGAACCATCGAAGAGGCGGGCGAACAGATTGGAGCACCCCTGGCGGGGTAATTGACGAAGGTGAAACAGTTGTCCAAGGCCTTACTCGCGAAGTAAAAGAAGAGACAGGGCTAGCTGTTGCGAGTTGGGTAGGGCCGATCTACACAATTTCCGCTGAGGCGCCAGAAATGGATTGGACCCTGCGCGTTGAAGTTCATCAGGCGACTGGTTTCTCGGGTGATATACAAATTGAGGACCCGGATGGCATAGTTCGAGAGGTGCAATGGTTCACGAGGGATCTCTTGCCTTCTTTGCTCGAAGGGCAACAATTGTGGCTGCGAGAGCCTTTGCTCTCCTACCTTGATGAGCGACTGCCTGACGACGCTCATTTCAACTATCGAGTTCTTGGCAATGAGGCGGGGCAACTTCGGGCGGAAAGAGTCTGAGTTGAATTTGTCTTCTGTTCCGTTAGCCAACGTCTCTAGTCCCACGTTTTTCGTCCAGTTATGAAGCCACTTTCGATTCTTCATGTGGATATGGATGCCTTCTATGTGGAGGTCGAACGGCAAATCGACCCTTCTCTCGTGGGGAAGCCTGTGGTGGTTGGTGGTCGTTCTGATCGCGGGGTTGTTGCCTCGGCAAGTTACGAAGCGCGAGCTCTTGGTGTTCGATCCGCTATGTCTAGTGTTGTAGCGAAAAACCTGTGTCCTGATGCAGTGTTTGTTAAGTCGAACTTCTCTCGGTACCGAAAGATATCTAAACGAGTTCACGAAATTTTTAATGCGGTTACGCCGTTAGTTGAGCCCATTGCTCTTGATGAAGCGTTTCTCGACATCGGCGGCGCTCATAAGCTCTTTGGTAGCTCAGAAGAGATTGCGTGGCAGCTTCGCAACGACATTTACGAGGAAGTGGGCTTGGACTGCTCGGTCGGTGTTGCCAGTTCCAAACTGCTTGCCAAACTGGCCTCAGTTGCGGCTAAGCCTATGGCTACGCCACAAGGGGTGAAGCCTGGGTCGGGAGTCTTTGTTGTTCATGCAGGCATAGAGAGTTCCTTTCTGCAAAACCACCCGGTAGAGGCCTTGTGGGGCGTGGGGTCAGTGACTCTTAAAAAGCTTCGATCAATCGGGATTAAGACCGTTGGTGATTTGGCTCAAACTTCGGAGGATGTAGTTGTGGCTGCTTTAGGTGCTTCCCATGGCAGGCACCTTCATGGTTTAAGCAAGGGATTGGATGGGCGAGCAGTTAATGCTAAAAGAGAACGGAAATCTATTAGCCACGAGGAGACTTTCGAGTTTGATGTCTTTGACCGCTCCTCTTTGGAAAGTGAGATTATTCGTCTAGCGGATGCGGTTTCGACGCGAGCTCGTTCTCAAGGGCTCGCAGGGCGCACGGTGCAAATAAAAGTCCGGAGGCCCGATATGTCGTTCGTCACTAAATCCCTCACACTTGAAGAGCCCATTGACACATTGTCTGAAATTGCCGACAACGCCACTGCTTTACTTGCTGAGTTGGACCTTCGAGGGGGCGTCCGTCTTTTGGGATTAGGCATTACAAAGTTAGGGCCTCCAGGTCCGCGTCAGTTGACTCTTGACTCTTTGGGAGAAAGGTCACCCAGTAGTGGATCAGTTTCGAATGCTCTCGACAACATCCGAGAAAAGTTCGGACAAGCGGCTATTGGGCCCGGATTTCCAAAAAAACGAGCAGAAATCGATGAATCGTAACCAACCTGATGTCGATCTGGCCCTTCTGGGGTCCTAAACTGTCCATAGCAACGATGGGAAGACCAATTGCCGCTCTCAGATGACGAACAGCGCATACTCCACGAAATTGAGAAGGAGTTCTACGACTCTGACCCAGAGTTCGCTCGCGAGGTTGGGGAAACAACGCTGTACCGTCACGCCTTACGCAACATCAAATGGGCTGTATTGTTGGGAGTCTTGGGACTCGTAGGAGTGGTGGCTTCCCTGCAGGTCCACTTTGGTCTTGCTTTCGTTGCCTTTCTGGCAATGTTCGTGTGCGCCGTCGTCATCGAACGTAACTTGCGGAAAATGGGTAAGGCGGGTTTTGCGAAAGTCACCGGCCAGGTTCGCAGCGGTCAAATGAAAGCAAACATGGGCGGCTTTTCTGAAAGAATGCGTAAAACTTTCCGTCGGGATGACCTCTGAGTGAAGTTGCTCTTGCTGTCGACATTGGGGGCACCAAGATGGCAGCGGGGTTGGTCGACATAGACGGAAACGTCCATAGGGAGAGCAGCGTTCCCACCAACCATTCTCTCGATCGTGAGTCGCTATATGCAGATCTAGTCGGATTGGTTGAAAGCGTTCTCAGATCAGATGTTTCATATGATGTCTGCGGTGTCGGTTGTGGTGGGCCGATGAGTCCGGGGGGACAGGAAGTTTCACCTCTCAATATTCCGGCATGGCGCAATTTCGCCCTTGTTGACCGAATGAGGGAATCCTTTGGGGCACATGTAGTCATTGATAATGACGCAAAGGCTCTGGCACTGGGAGAGGCTTGGTACGGAGCAGGAATCGGCTTATCTAATTTTTTGGCAATGGTGGTTTCTACTGGGATTGGAGGTGGTCTGATTATGAATGGTGAGCTAATTGAAGGAGCGACCGGAAATGCAGGTCATATCGGTCATGTGATTGTGGAGCCAGAGGGAGCTATTTGTGCCTGCGGGTCACAGGGTTGTTTGGAAGCTGAGGCGTCAGGTCCGTCGATCGCTCGTCGTTTGAGGTCCGAGCCCTCCGAGGCCAGTATTTTCGAGCGCGCTAGGGCAGGAACAATGGTTGGTCGAGCGGTTGCCTCGGCGGTCAACCTTTTGGATCTCGAAAGAGTATTAGTTGGAGGTTCTGTCGCCCTAGGGTTTGGAGTTCCCTTTTTCGAGGCAGCGAATTCTGAGATGATTCGCCGTTGCGGTTTGGACTTTTCTCGGGAAGTCAAAATCGTCCCTGTGGGGCTCGGTGGTAAGGCTCCGATAGTGGGTGCAGCCGCAATCGGGTTTCGGGGTTTAGGTATAAACCTTCGAAAGTCAACTTCTGATTAGGATTGAATCGTGACGGGTAGTCAAGGCACCGCCAAAATCGTTTTACGAGTAGCTATAGAGCTAATTCTTAAGCCGCGGCTTTGGTCCACTGCTTGGCGTGTTTGGTTTCGGATGACTCCCAAGCGGTGGTGGAAAAAATCCCCCTACCTTCCAGTTCCGAGCGCTAATTTCGTCAAATTTCGCATTCTTACTATGTATGGGGATGGCGATAAGAACCCAAAGAATGTGGCTAGCGATTTGATGCTTTGGCTGGAATGGTGCAGGCAGTGGTCCGCTGTGACGTCATGAATCTAGAGGGCCGCTCAGTCTTGTCGGAGCGAGTGCTGCTTTTGGATGCTGGGTATCGTCCGCTTTCGATAATTAGTGTGCGTCGAGCAATTCTGCTTATGGTGTGCCAGAAAGCTGATGCCGTTCATGAGAGTGATCAATTGGTGCGTTCTGAGCGGCTCGATCTCTTCGCTCCCTCAGTGGCGAAGCTGAGGTATAGCGTCGCCGCGCCCTTTAAATCCAGAGCTTCTTTGCATCGTAAGAGCGTCTTCGCTCGAGACGACTATGAATGTCAATACTGCGGGAGACGCGCTGAATGCATAGATCATGTTTTACCTCGAAGCAAAGGTGGCGAGCACCAGTGGGAGAACGTGGTGGCGTGCTGCAGGGCCTGTAATTTGGCCAAAGGGGACACTCTGTTGAGTGAGTCAACCTTTCGTTTGCGTAGCGCCCCGATTGCTCCAGAGCCTCTTGAAGTGGCGGTTGCGCTGAAAAGAAATTTCCCAGACGAGTGGCTCGCCTACTTGCCTGCCCGTTTCGCCCTATCGGCTTAAGAGCCTCTCTGTTATTTCTGCTGCCGAGAAGGGCGGGAACGGTAGGGGAGGGAAATTATTTCCCAAGAGAGCTTCCGCGCAGAAATAATCACTTTAAGTAAAGTCCGAATGCACTGAGTGGTAATTTAGTCGCTAAAAGTGGCAAATTACACTCTTGTCATTCGTTTCTTTTACTTAAAGTGGCATAAATAAAGCACAATGGCTGGAAAAACGACTCAAATAACCATAAGGTGGCATGAAGTGGTGCAATAGGGAGCGATGTGGGTTAAAAGCCGCCTTGTTCTAACCACGGCATTTCCCCCACGGAGCGTGGGTAAGTTCGTTAGGTTTGACGTGGACGAAGTTTTTGTAGGCCAATTTGAACATGCACTAGACATCAAAGGCCGCATAGTTCTACCTGCATCTTTTCGCAGCGCCTTCGACGAAAGCGGATTCCTCATTAAGGGATCAGAAGGTTGTCTGGCCTTATTGACGCCTGCTCGATTCAGAATCATGGCGGAGAGCATGGCCAGCCGCTCTGAGGGCGGTGACGTTAGGCATCGCTCAGCTAAGCGATCTTTCGGTGCGGGAGCGTCGCGGATTCTGCCAGATAAACAAGGGCGAATTGCTATTCCCGAAGATCTTAGGTCGTTCGCGCACCTAGAACGCGACTGTGTGATTGTCGGTGCTATTGACGAAGTCGAGATTTGGGATGCTGTTAGATGGCGCGAAGCCACGGAAGTCGGCGATTCGCTGCTCGAGTCTCCCGACCAGTTCATAGATGGCGCCGCCTCGTGACCGCATCCGGCAGTGACCCTCTGCATTCCTCCAACCAAAATCAACTGGGCCGGACCTTTAGTCACGAACCAGTGATGCTTAAGGAAGTTCTTGACACCTTCGCCTCATTGAGAGAGGGCTTATTCGTTGATGCGACAGTTGGGGGAGGAGGGCACGCCGAGGCCTTATTGACGGATTCCGCAAATCGAAATTTATTAGGGCTCGACCGAGACCTCGCTGCAGTGCTCGCTACCCGCAAGCGGTTGCGAGATTTCGACAATCGAATTGAGATTGTTCACTGCAGGTTTGACGAGATCAGTGGCTTAAGTCAGTTGGCCGAGGTGGAATTGAGCGGGGCGCTCTTCGACCTAGGGGTAAGCAGTCATCAGCTTGACACTGCAGATAGGGGATTTTCCTACCGGCTCGACAGCGAGTTGGACATGAGAATGGACACCTCTGCTGCTTTAGACGCGTACCAAGTCGTCAATAATTATTCGGAACGTGAACTAGCTTCAATCATCCGGGCTTACTCCGATGAGCGTTTTGCAGGTCGCATAGCGGCGGCGATAATAAGTCAACGACCCATCAGCTCGACTCTCGAGCTAGCCGATGTAGTGCGAGGAGCTGTGCCTGCAGCCGCTCGGAGAACAGGTCGCCATCCAGCAATGCGTACCTTCCAGGCAATTCGGATCGAAGTCAACAGTGAGCTTGATCTGATCAAACCGGCTTTAAACCAAATAATTGAGCGACTTCGACCTGGCGGTCGGATTGTCGTTCTTTCGTACCACTCAGGAGAGGACAGGATTGTGAAACAAGTGTTGCGTGAGGCCGCTGACGGGCTCTGTGTCTGCCCATCAACTTTGCCGTGTATCTGCGGCTCGGAGCCCAACGTTAAGCTTTTGCGGAGGAAAGTGACGCGCCCATCCACGGACGAAGTAAACAGGAACCCGCGTTCTGCAAGTGCAAGGTTTAGGGCGGCAGAGCGTTTGTCGGCCGGCGAGGCCTAGCAATATGGCGATTTCGCTGCTGAACAACGCCGCTTTTTTTCATGAATTGGGCGAAAACAAAGTCGCGCCCAGCGCTACTGCGCAACCGACGGGCAATCGAATCGTTTCGTTGACAACTATCTTCGGCGCGGTCGCCCTTCTAGTCCTCCTAAGTAACACAGCGGTTAATTCAATGATCGACGAGAAACATGTGCAGCTTGGGGAGCTCCACTATCAGATCTCCGAAGAGGAGAATCGAATTAGAGCGCTCATGATTCAGCATGAAAAAGCGACTGCCCCAACAAAAATTGAATTCTGGGCTCATGACCACAAAGGCATGATTCCGGCGAAATCAACTGCACAGATCCGCGTCACAGCGCAGCACCTCTCGATCGGTCAACGAAATGGGGAAGACTTGATGCGCAGAGCCGAAGTTTCGAGGCGTCGCCAAGTCGATGGACGCATCGCCGAAGCTCTGGCCTTTGTCGGCTTGAACGAGCGTTAGAAGAAAGCTGGCTGTTGGTGAGCGTCCTTTCCGAAACCAGAACGAGGGCGGATTCCATTTCGAGCCGCCCAATTCCTCGCAGCGAAGACTCTCTGGTTACGCGGCCATTTGGACAAGTTGGTTATCGAGGGAGGCGGATCGGTCTTCTCATACTTCTTACCACCTTTCTTCTAGTGGGGATAGCGGGAAGACTTCTCCAGGTGCAAATCATCGAAAGAGAAAATTTTCTCGGTGAGCTATATCGGCATGTTGACCATGCCTCCTTAGAAGGTCAACGCGGGAGAATTCTCGATAGAGATGGAGGGTTCCTTGTCATAACTGACCATCTTCCTTCGATTGGAGTGAATCCGCAGTTAGTTCAAAGACCTATGCAGGTCGCTCGCTCACTCTCTCCAATCCTGGGCAAGTCAGTCGAAGATCTCTACAGCCGCATTTCAAATCGCCAACTGCAGTACGTCCCGCTTATGCGGCAAGTAAGTCCGGAAGTAGAGCAAAAGGTTTTGTCTCTTGATCTGGCAGGACTAGAAATCAGAAGCGAAGAAGCTCGCGTTTACCCGAAAGGCGAGGACTTTGCTCGAAATTTGCTAGGTCAAGTAGACGTTGATGAGAAGCCACTGAACGGTCTAGAGGCTCAGTTCTCCGAGCAGCTTTCAGGGAAAGCGGGACTGAGAACAGAGTATGTCTCCGCTAGCGGCTCTATAAGGCTTCCAGGTGGAGGGTTGAGCTACGAGGCGCCCCATCCTGGCTCGGACATACAAATTACGCTCCATACAGGAACGCAATATCGAGTTGAGGAGATACTAAAAAAAGCGGTACTTGAAAGTGGGGCTAACTGGGGAGCTGCGATCGTGCTTGACGTTGAAACTGCGGAGGTATTGGCTTTAGCTGATGTGAATCGCTCGCAGTCCGACGGACAAGTGCGGGTATCTGGGGCAAGCGGGTCTTACCTAAATGCCTTCGAACCGGGATCTGTGGCAAAAACCTTGACTATCGCCGCCGCTTTAGATCTCAACCGGATTTCCACCGATGAAATATTTGCGATCCCGAATCGTTATCAGTTCGCTGATAAAACCTTTGACGAACCCTATGTAGATTTCGATCGCCAACTGGATGTGTCAGAAATTCTCGCTAAATCTTCAAACGTAGGGACAATCCAGATCTCTGAGCGGCTGACCCACGACGAGCTTTACGAATATTTCCGAGGTTTTGGTTTGGGGGCCTATAGCTCCGGACTTGAGGCAACCCCTGCTTTTCCGAATGAAAGTCGCGGCAGACTAGTTCCTCCCCGTCAGTGGAAAGGCACTGACCACGCCGTCATTTCTTTCGGTCACTCTGTGTCGGTTACCGCTATCCAATTAGCTGGCGCATACAACGTCATTGCTAACGATGGCCGCTTTGTACCGCCCACTCTTGCGCGCGCGGCAATCAATTCACAAGGATCCGTTTCGCCTCTTTCAGCGGCAAAAAGTAGGCAAGTCCTGGACGCGACCACTGCAACTCAAATGCGCGAGATGCTAGAGCGAGTGGTTATTGACGGAACAGGGAAGAGGGCAGCCGTGGACGGTTACCGCGTGGCGGGAAAAACGGGGACTGCTGAAAAATTCTCATTAGAAGAAGGAGATTATGGGGAAAGATATACGACGGTTTTCGCGGGCTTTGCTCCCGTCGATAATCCTCGAGTAACCGTTGTCGTTGTTCTTGACGAGCCGACCGAACATGGTGCTAGCCAAACCGCGGCGCCAGTCTTTTCCCAAATTACAGATAGCACGCTCAGCACGCTTGGCGTGGCGAAGGGCGGGTGACCAACGTATGTTGCCGGTTCAACTTGAAGAAGTGATCGCTACGTGCCCCGGGGCTCGTGTCCTAATGAAAGGTCAAGCACCTAGCTCTCTTGCGATCTCGGGCGTAAGTCATGACAGCAGAGTTGTCCAAGACGGAGATTTATTTGCTTGTATAGGTGGCAAAGAACATGATGGTCACGAGCATGCATTGGAGGCAGCAAAAGCTGGAGCGGCGGCTCTTTTGGTTGATCGTGAGTTGCCAGTTCCGACTCCCCAAGTTGTCGTTAACAACGTAAGAAGCGCACTGGGTGCTGTTTCGGCATGCGTCTATGGTTATCCATCGACAGTGATGAAGGTGCTTGGGGTTACTGGTACGGCCGGTAAGACCACTGTTGCTCATGCTCTCGCCCAAGCTCTAAGGGGATGCGGCGACGAAGCCGAAGTGATCGGAACTCTAGAAGGGCCCCACACCACGCCTGAAGCTCCAGATCTGCAAAAAGCTTTGGCTGAGATGCGAGACCGAGGTCGGAGATGGGCCTGTCTGGAAGTCTCCTCTCATGGGCTTGACTACGGGCGTGTTGAAGGCACCGAGTTCGCAGCGAAGCTCTTTACGAACCTCAGCCCTGAGCATTTAGATTTCCACGGCGACATGGAAAACTATTTCAGGGCAAAGCGCCGTTTGTTTGAGAGAGACGCGGGAGTTTCGGTCATATCCGTGGCGGACGAATGGGGATCCCGGCTGGCCCAAGAACTACAAGTTAAGGACCCAGCGAGCCTTGTGACGGTTGATCCAACGGAAATCCATAACACACATTTGACTGCAAGTGGATCTAGCTTTACCTGGCGTGAGCGCCCGATCCGTTCACAACTTCTCGGGCAGTTCAACGTCGTAAACCTTCAACTGGTTGCTGAAACTCTCAGAGCTCTCGATATTGACAGTGATTTGATTGCAGACGCTTTGCAAAAGGTCGCCCCTATTAGGGGAAGAATGCAACCGGTGGCTAGCCAAGGGTCCGATATCTCAGTAGTCGTCGACTATTCACACAAACCTGAAGCTCTCAGGCAAGCGTTGAACGTTTCAAGAACATTTACGAATCAGAGAGTATGGGTGGTCTTTGGAGCGGGCGGGGATCGCGATAAATCCAAACGACCAATAATGGGACGAATCGCCTCAGACCTAGCTGACGAAGTAATAGTGACATCCGATAACCCAAGGTCGGAAGACCCGGCTGAAATAGCTCGCGAAATTGTCGCCGGAGCCCATGGGGGACGCGTAACACCGAGAGTCATTCTTGACCGTGCCGATGCAATCGAGCAAGCGATCATGGAGGCAACGCCAGGCGATCTGGTTTTAGTCGCAGGCAAGGGTCACGAGGCCTTCCAAGTAGTTGGGATAGAGCGACGTCCATTCGATGATGCGAAAATTTCTGAAAAAGCCCTTTCGTATCGAGATGGGATCCAATGATCGCCTTACTGATTGCAGCGGCTGTATCTATGGGTGTAAGTCTCATTGGCACGCAAGTCTTAGTTCCTTGGCTAACCGCTCGCGGAGTAGGGCAGCCCATTCGTTTAGATGGACCGCAAGGGCATCTGACCAAGGCCGGCACACCTACGATGGGAGGTGTCGCCATCGTTCTGGGGGCAGTCAGTGGGTACTTAGTAAGTCACTTGCGGTCAGAAACAATCTTCACAAGGTCCGGCATCGTTCTCGTTTTGGCAATAGTGGCCGCAAGCGGAGTTGGGCTGCTTGATGATTGGATCAAAGTAAGCCGAGAGCGCAACTTAGGTTTAAACAAGTCAACCAAAGTAATTGGCTTGGTGGCGGTTGCAGCAGGTTTCTCGCTACTGGCTATTTATTGGGCTCAAGCCAGTCCGGTCTTAGCTATTACGCGCGCCGGGTTCCCCGATATCACCTTAGGCAAGGTGTTCTGGATAATTTGGGCATCCCTCTTAGTTATTGCAACTGCGAACGCCGTCAATCTAACCGATGGCCTAGATGGGCTGGCAGGAGGTTCGTCAGCCATCGGGTTTTCGGCCTTTGTTATAATTGGATATTGGCTCTTCCGCCATCCCGAGATCTATCAAGTAAGCCACGCGTTGGACTTAGCGATCGTGGCGGCAGCTATGACAGGTGCGTGCATAGGGTTTCTTTGGTGGAATGCGCCCCCCGCGCGAATATTCATGGGAGATACCGGCTCACTCGCAATCGGAACAGCTTTCGCCGGTTTAGCACTCCTGTTGGAAACTCACCTGCTGTTGCCAATTATCGGCGGCCTGTATGTGCTGGAGACACTCTCGGTCATAATCCAGGTGGCGAGCTACCGTTTGTTCGGTAGACGAGTATTTCGAATGGCTCCTATTCACCATCATTTCGAACTAGCTGGGTGGCCCGAGACCACCGTTCTAATTCGCATGTGGATTATTAATGGAATTTGTGTCGCGTTTGCGCTTGGCGCTTTTTACGCAGACTTCATACGGCTCGATAATGC
>DKNM01000060.1:0-13222 GCA_002470695.1 Candidatus Neomicrothrix sp. UBA7388 | reverse complement strand
CATGGATTTGACGAGGACTGTTGTGGGAGGACTTGGGGTTACTGGTCAAGCGGTAGTTAGAGCGCTTAAAACCCGCGGTCACGAAGTTATTGCCATTGACGACCGGCCGGAGCTCGTGTCGGCTATTGCCACCAAACTAGAGGTAGAGCTTGTTTCTGGCACTTCCGAAACAGAGGTGCGCAAAGTCTTAAGCGATGCTTCGAGTCTAATTCTCAGCCCTGGGATCCCCGAGCACCATCCAATTAATCGGATAGCCGGTCTTTCGGACTTAGAAATTTTGAGCGAGCTGGATCTAGGTGCTCAATGGGATGAGCGTCCGCGAATCGCCATTACGGGTACAAATGGTAAAACTACGGTGACGCACTTGGTAAGAGAGATGCTCTGCCAATCAGGGCTCTCCGCAATCGCTACGGGTAACAGTGAAGTTCCCTTCGCCGATGCGGTTCAGATAAGCCCCGAGGACTGTGAGATGTTCGTGGTTGAGGCGTCCTCTTTTGACTTGGAAAGAGTTCGTTACTTTCGAAGTGATGCAGCAGCTTGGTTAAATCTGTCACCGGACCATCTTGATTGGCATGGTGATTTTGAATCTTATGCCGCGGCAAAAGCAAAGATTTTTCAAGGCCAAAGAGCATCTGATTTCGCAGTTCTTCCAGTGGAAGGGGACTCGATGGCTCCTTGGCTCCCTCAGTTGGAAGCTCAATTAGTGACGTTTGGTCTTTCCGAAGGCGACGTTTGTTGTGCCGGAGATCACTTAGTAGCCCATGGGGAACAAATAATTGCAATTTCCGACCTGCCTCTGAGTAGGCCTCACGATCTACTCAACGCTGCCGCTGCTTCGGCTTTAGCCAAATTAATGGGGGTTTCCGGCCAAGCAATAGGCGAAGCGTTATCTGAATTCGAAGGTCTTGGGCATCGAATGGAATACTTAAAAACAATTGGTGGAATCCGTTTCTTTAATGACAGCAAGGCGACCACCCCTCACGCAACAATTGCTGGGGTCTCAGGCCTACGAAACTCGGTCTTGATTGCGGGTGGTCGCAACAAAGGTCTTGACTTAACTCTTCTGGAAACACTTGTTCCGATGCTTGATGGGGTTGTTGCTATTGGGGAATGCGCTGAAGAGGTAAGCGAAGTGTTCAAAGGAGCGCTCGAGGTGCTAAGGGCAACTTCGATGGAAGAGGCGGTGCGAAAAGCTAGGGAAATCGCTGCCAGCGGAAGTGGAAATATCATTCTTTCACCGGCCTGTGCATCATTCGACTGGTATCAAAATTATGAACAGCGAGGCGATGATTTTAGGCGAATTGTCGGTCAAATGGTCAAGGAGTATCAAGCAAGATGAGGTTGATCGATCAATCGTTGGGTCAGGCGAAGCCCGTTGCAACGCGTTCTTCGCCCCCGGTCCGTTATCTAGTTTTGTTGGCTTCTACGCTGCTTCTCTTTCTGACGGGGGCGGTTACTGTGCTCTCGGCATCGACTCCCTCATCAATTAATCAAGCAGGAGACGCCTTTGCGACCTTCGGTTGGCACGCTGCATACGTAACCGTCGCAGTATTTGTTCTACTAACAACTGTCGGTTTCGATTATCGAAGATGGCGGCGTTTTGCTCCAGCCCTCTTAATCTTGGCAACTTCGTCTCTGGTTGCTGTTCTGCTCTGGGGGCGCTCCAGCGGGGGTAGCCAAAGGTGGCTCGAAATTGCAGGGAGGACAGTACAACCGTCGGAAATAGTCAAATTCGCTTTGGTTGTATCGGTAGCGTCCTTTTTGGATCAAAGGCGCTACTTCCTCGACCGCTTTGATCGAGTGACCTTTCCAATTGGCGTCGGTCTGGTGGTCATTTGTGCGCTTATTCTTGCTCAGCCTGATTTGGGTACGGCCATCATGATTGGTGCAATTGCGATTGGCATGATGTGGGCTGCGGGTGTGCCTTTCAAACACCTAGCTTCACTAGCAGCGCCTGGCCTCGCAGTTGGGTTGCTGTGTGTTTTAGGTTCCCCGTATCGAAGAGATAGAGTATTGGGGTTTCTTTCTGCTTCAGATAACCCAGAAGGGGCCGGGTGGCAGGTCACGCAAGGTTTGTTGAGTCTCGCTAATGGAGGTCTGAGGGGAACGGGTATTTCTGCCGGTCACGCTCAATGGGGTTGGGTTCCCGCGCCTCACACTGACTTTGTTTTTGCCGTTGTAGGTGAGCAGTTAGGTTTTATTGGCGCCCTAGCAGTACTGATCTTGCTCGGAGCAATAATTCTGACTGGGTTTCGAACAGCTCAACTCGCGCCCGACGTGTTTGGCTCCCTCCTTGCGGCAGGTATATCGGTATGGTTCCTGGCTCAAGTGGTCGTGAACCTTGGTGGAGTCCTCCAGTTTCTGCCGATTACGGGAGTTACCTTGCCGTTTATCTCTTACGGAGGTACTGCTCTGGTCGTCAATGCGCTTGCAGCTGGAGTTTTGCTTAATGTTACGAGACAGTCGATATGACCTTTGGCATTTCGTCTCGCTCTAAGCGACCTAGAGCTGGTGTGGTAGTTGCTGGGGGCGGCACCGCTGGACATCTTCTCCCTGGCTTGGCTGTTGCAGAGGAACTCGTGAAGCGCGGGTGGGCCAGAGAAATGGTCCTTTTCGTGGGAAGCGCCCGTGGAGTTGAAATAGACATGGTCCCTGCTGCCGGTTTCCGGTTCATTGCGCTGAGTGGGCGGGGGCTTAACGGGCGAAAGATTTCAGTTACTAACATCCTCAACGCTCTCGGCATTATTTGGGGAATGCTGCGAGGTGTATGGATCGTTCGCCGTGAGCGCCCTTCAGTCGTTCTGTCTCTCGGTGGATATGCCGCGCTACCAGCAGCCTTTGGGGCCATTGTTTGTAGAGTGCCTCTCGTTTTAACTGAACAAAATGTCGTTGCTTCTTCGGTCAATTGTCTCCTTACGAGATTCGCGCGCGCCGCAGCTGTTCCCGCCTTAGGCACAGGTCTGCGCGACGAAGTCCTCACCGGTAACCCTCTGCGGTCAGCTGTTTTGGAGGCAGATCGATCCGGTAGGTCAAACAGGGCAGTATTGGATTGGCCCGACGATGAACCAGTGGTCGTTGTGTTTGGCGGGTCGTTGGGTTCGCGACGGATCAATGAGGCTCTGTGGGAAGCGGCAGGCAAGTATCAGTTGCCGATTATCCATCACGTTGTCGGGCGCAGAGACTGGTCAATGTTGCCGAACGATTTGCCCTCAGTGGTTCGCTCACTCGAGTATGACGACGATCTCCCAAAGGCGTTGGCAGCAGCGGACTTAGTAGTCTGCCGCCCAGGTGGCTCCACGGTTTCAGAACTTGCAGTTCTCGGAGTGCCGGCCATAATGATTCCCTTGCCTGGTGCGCCCAAGGATCACCAGCGCCGTAACGCTGAGTATTTGATCGAAAACGGTCTCGGCGCTCTGGTAGAAGATAGTGAGTTAGACGGAGCCAAATTCCATCAGGAAGTAAGGCGAATGCTCACTGATTTCCCAACTTCGAACGAGCCAGACTCTGACCGACGTAATCGAAGCATTGGTCCCCGTGATGCGACACAGCGCGTCGCCGATCTTCTGGAAGAGTATTCCTCTAGCGTCTTTCGAGACGAAGACCGAAAAGGTGATGGCCTTGACCTCGTCTAACAGAGGCAAGTTCGACCTCTCGGAGGTTAAGTCAGTTCACGTCGTTGGCGCTGGCGGTGCAGGTATGAACGCGATAGCGGCTGTTCTCTTAGCGAGTGGATACTTGGTGAGTGGCAGTGATCTTCGTGAGTCGGCGGGGGTCAATAGGCTTCGTTCGCTGGGGGCTCGCATCGCTATCGGACACAGCGCCGGAAATCTCGATGGACCACAAATTCTCTGCCGGTCCACTGCAGTGCCGGACGATAATCCAGAGATAGTTGAGGCCCGTAGGCTAGGAATAAATGTGCTCAGTCGAGCCGAAATACTTGCAGCTATATGCGCTACTAAAAAAACGATCGCTGTCTCAGGCACTCATGGGAAAACTACTACTTCTTCGATGTTGGCCTTAGCTTTAACAGATTCAGGGCTTATGCCGTCTTTTATTGTCGGTGGCGATCTTAACGACATTGGGTCTGGAGCTGTCTGGAACGAACGAGGAGATTTGTTTGTCGTCGAGGCCGATGAGTCTGATGGAACTTTTATACAGCTAAAGGCAGAAGCTGCTGTCGTTACAAACGTTGAGGCTGACCACCTCGATTATTTCGGTTCCTACGAAGCGCTTCTTGATGCATTCGAAGTATTTCTGCGCTCTGCATCTGGGCCCCGCGTCGTTTGTGCAGATGACCCTTCCGCTTCCAACATTGCTGCGAAGGTAGGGGGCTGCATTACCTATGGGCAGTCCTCGCTGTCCAACTACCGGATTGAAGATATCGAGGGGCACCGTTACTCGTCATCATTTAAAATTTCATTCGGAAATAAGGTTGTGGCCCAGTGCAACCTTCCGATACCCGGAGTTCACAACGTACTTAATGCCACCGCAGCATTCGTGACAGCGGTCGAATTGGGAGCTGAACCCGAATCGGTGACCTCGGCCCTGGGTAAATTCGCTGGTGTAGCCAGGCGGTTCGAGTTTCGCGGTGAGCAAAACAATGTTGTTTATGTCGACGATTATGCGCACTTACCAACTGAAGTTTCCTCGGTGCTAGCTGCTGCGAAAGTAGGTGAGTGGCAGAGAGTCGTAGCGGTTTTTCAGCCTCACCGTTTCAGCAGGACGGCTAACCTTTGGAAGGACTTCGCGGATTCATTTGTTGATGCTGACCATGTCGTCCTTACAGGCATATACGGCGCGGGTGAGACGGCCCAACCCGGTATCACCGGGGAACTAGTTGCTCGCGCTGTACTCGAAGCGAACCCACACACTTCTTTGACGTATATTTCTGAGCGCAACCAGGTAGCCGAATACTTGGATTCGGTGCTGCAACCAGGTGACCTGTGTCTCACTATGGGAGCAGGCGATCTGACATCGGTAGCGGACGAAGTGCAACACCGACGCAAAGCATTGGATAAATGAGTTCGACAAACGAGCTGAACCAAAGACTTAACGAAGCCCAGCAAATATTGGGTGCTTTAGGACAGACCGACGTCGATCTGGGCGGTATTACGACCTACAGAGTAGGGGGGAAGACGGCTCTGTTCGTCAAAGCATCGAGCGAGGGTGATCTGCAGAAAATTGCTGAGGCGCGCCGCAGAACTGGTTTACCCGTTTTGATTATTGGTAAGGGGTCAAATCTTTTAGTAGCGGATCAAGGCTTTCCGGGAATAACAGTGGCGCTCGGAAAAGAGTTTGAAAGCATAGAAATAGACACAGGCGGTGGTCGAATAAACGTAGGTGGTAATGCGGCACTGCCGGTTGTGGCACGGAAGACCGTAGCGGAAGAGTTGGTCGGCTTTGAGTGGGCTGTAGGTGTCCCAGGGTCGATTGGCGGGGCGGTGAGAATGAATGCGGGAGGGCATGGCGGCGATATGGCCGCGTCAGTCGAGTCGGTCCGCATATTTGACCTTGAAAAATCTGCTTATGAAATTAGAGTCCTCTCCGAACTTGCTTTTGGTTATCGGCAAAGTCGGATCCAACCGTCCGAAATCGTGTTGGGAGCAACCTTGAAGTTGGCCTTTGGTGAACGGTCTGCTGGCGAGGAGCTGTTGACTGAAATAGTCCAATGGCGACGAGAAAACCAGCCAGGAGGGCAGAATGCAGGTTCAGTATTTGTAAACCCCGATGGAGAGAGTGCTGGTTCGCTCATTGAAAAACTGGGTCTCAAAGGACTGCGCGTAGGTTCTGCATCGGTCTCTAATAAGCACGCAAATTTCTTTCAAGTAGACCCCGGGGGATCAGCAAATGACGTAAATGAGTTGATGAACCAGGTTGCACACCGTGTTTATGTCGAGGCTGGTGTTTCGCTTAAAACTGAGATTCAGCGCGTGGGGTTCTGACAGCGCGCATGGGAGTAAATCTACTTCGAGGTCGCCTCTCAGGGCTTGCGCGAAAAGTGATAACGCTATTGACCGCTTGTGTTGTCATCGGTGTTGGAGCATTCATTTTGCTAGGTGTATCGCCTCTTCTTCAAATAGATCGCGTTGAAGTTCACGGCCTCCATCGGGTAACGCTTATGGAAGTAGAGAAGTTCCTTGGGGTGGAGCAAGGGGATTCAATTCTGTCAACCGATGCAGCTCATGCTAGAGAACGAATTGAAATGATTCCCGGAGTGAAGGAAGCGCATGTGAGTCGATCCTTGGTTGGTGGAGTCGTAACTGTAAATATCACTGAACATCGACCAATAGCTCTTGCGATGACTCAACAAAGTTACTGGGCATTGGTTGCTGAGGACGGCACAGTCTTAAGTCCGGGGATGAAGTTGCCTCCCGAATTGCCTCGACTGAGCGGTATCCGGGCTGCCGGAGTTCCGGGGTCTTCCTTAGAAAGCGATAGTTCCAGTCTGATTTCGCTTCTCGTTCTGATGTCGCCAGAGATGATCGAGGAGTTTCTAGCGTTGCGCTTGGAAGACAAAGGCGAGATTGCTGGAACTCTTAAGAACTCGACTGAAGTGTTGTTTGGCGATAACCGACGTTTGGGGGCAAAAGTTGTGTCCTTAGCGGCAACTTTGGGTCATTTGGAGAAACTCGAGACGAAAGCTCAGTTGATAGATGTAGCGGTTCCTAGCGTCCCTAAGGTGAAGTGGGCTCAATAATGTTAGGGAAAGTCATTAAAAGCTTGAAGCCTGCGTCGGGCGGCCTATAGATGTCGCAAAGTTGCGCTACCTTCGGTAGTGGAAGCTGCGTTTCTCAAATTCAGAGATAAGCAAAATACCGGGAGGGCAGGTGGCGAAAGTGGCTAGTCCCAAAAATTATCAAGCTGTGATTAAGGTCATTGGTGTTGGTGGCGGAGGATGCAACGCAGTCAACAGAATGATCGAATCCGGTCTCTCTGGAGTTGAATTCATCGCGGTTAATACAGATGCGCAGGCGCTATTGATGAGTGACGCTGATATCAAGTTGGACATTGGTCGGGAGTTAACACGTGGCCTCGGTGCCGGGAGCGATCCTGAAGTCGGTAGACAAGCTGCTGTAGAACATACAGAGGAGATCAGAAGCACTCTTGAGGGCGCCGACATGGTGTTCATAACTGCAGGCGAAGGAGGGGGCACGGGTACCGGAGCTGCTCCCGTCATTGCGGAAATCGCTAAAGAAGAGGGCGCGCTGACAATTGGGGTAGTGACTAGGCCGTTTATGTTCGAAGGCCGTAGACGAGCAGTTCAAGCCGATTCAGGCATTCAGGAATTGAGAGAAAAGGTCGACACTCAGATTGTCGTGCCAAACGACCGGCTACTGAGCGTTACTAATGAAAACACCACAATGGTCGACGCTTTCCAAATGGCTGATGATGTTTTAAGAGAGGGAGTGCAGGGAATAACAACACTGATAACCACTCCAGGGCTTATCAACACTGATTTTGCAGATGTGAAAATGATTATGTCGCATGCTGGCTCGGCACTTATGGGAATTGGTCGAGCGCACGGAGAAAACCGCGCTGAGAATGCTTCCCGTCAAGCGGTCTCCAGCCCGCTGCTTGAGGCATCGATCGAAGGAGCGAGGGGCATCCTGCTCAATGTCACAGCGTCGGAAAATCTCGGGTTGCATGAAGTGCGCGACGCTGCCGACGTCATTCACGACGTTGCTCACCCTGACGCAAACATCATTTTTGGCACCGTAATAGATGACGCTATGGACGACGAAATTAGGATCACGGTCATAGCCGCTGGTTTCGATCGTTGGGAGGATGGCACGGCGGGGTCAACTCGCACCAGCACTTCGGCGGCTATAGGTGATATAGCAGACATTTTCGATAATGAAGAAGAAGTTAGCGTCGGGGTTGCCGAGGATGATGACGACGATGACTTCGATGTTCCATCCTTTCTCAAGTAACGCGGATTTCAGAAGGCCGGACTGTGCTGACCCTACATCGTCGCCTTTCGGAGCATCAGCTTGTTGAAATTCGTATTTCTGAACAAATAGACGGAGACGCGTGTTTGGACGATTTTCTATCCGATGAACGCGAGGAAGTGATTTTCCCCAAACAAGTTCACGGCGGGGGTGTCCTTTTCGTGAGGGGTCGGGAACAGCGAGAGCGAATGGAAGGCGACGCGCTCGTTACTGACGAGCAGGGGCCATGGATAGGGGTAAGAGTGGCAGATTGTGTGCCGGTAGCTCTTTACACTTCTGGCTTAACGCTGCCCTTAGTGGCGGTTGTTCATGCCGGTTGGAAGGGCATCCGTTCAGGGATTCTCGAAAACACTGTGCGGGAAATGAAAAGGCTTGGTGGCGACAGCATCTCGGCTGTTGTCGGTCCGCATATCTCGCCTAATTGCTACGAGTTCGGAGTGGAAGATTTGAACGAAATGATTGCACTCATTGGGCCACACGTCGCTGCCGTAACTGCGGAAGGCCGACCGGCTCTAGATTTGGGAGCTGGAGTCGAGGCGGTGTTGAGGCGAGAGAAGGTGGGCCTAGACCTCCGTCTTGGTCGTTGCACAGCGCTTGATAATCGCTACTGGTCGCATAGGGCCAATGGCGACGAAGAGAGGTTCGCTTTGTTGGCCCGTATAGGGGTTCCAACGTGAAACCCGTAGGAGCTGTCTCGAGGGAGGAAATAGTCGACAGAGCTGGCCGTCTCCGGGAGAGGGTGAGGTCATTGGGAGGCACAAAAGTCCAGATCCTTGCTGTAACTAAGGGATTTGACGCGCAGGTGATTGAGACCGCTGCAGAATGTGGTTTTATGTCGATCGGCGAAAGTTACGCTCAAGAGCTAGAAGCCAAATGGTCCCAGTTGGGTGAAAGCCTCCAAAGTGAGTTGAGTGTCCATTTCATTGGGAAAATGCAGACAAACAAAGTTCGCAAGATAGAGCGGATCGTTGGGACTTGGCAGACCGTGGACCGAGTGTCTCTTATCGAAGAGCTAAGCAAGCGAGCCGGAGGTGCTGATGTGATGCTGCAAATCAATGTCGCGGAAAACGATTCGCAAGGAGGCTGCGAGCTTTCCGAGGCAAGTGAGCTTGTGTCGTTTGTGCGGGACAAGGGGCTCAACCCAGTAGGAGCCATGGCAATCGGACCCCAGGGTGACCCTGCCGACATTCGCGTAGCGTACAAAAAGTTGGTTGACTTTGCCGATGATCACGAGCTTCCCGAACGGTCGATCGGAATGACTAATGATCTGGAGATCGCGATAGAGGCAGGAAGCACGATGGTGAGAATAGGAACTGCTTTGTTTGGTGATCGCCCACAACGCTGAGAGCGCGGTACGCTCCCATGTAGGAGGACGCAAATGGCTTCTATGTGGCGGCAAGCGATGTTGTACTTGGGACTAGGTCCCGACGAACAATACGATGAGTTGGACGGGCGTCAGCAGGGCGGAGAGGCGTCTATCCCTGACGAACAGGTAACGGTAGTTACTAGTCCTGCCCAGCCGCTTACCATGCCAGAACGCTCAGAGGGCATGGGAACGGGAGTATCAGAAGTATCGACGGGTTCAGTGAGAACGATTCCGATTACGAGCGCAAAGCCGCATGTTGTTGCCCCGCGCAACTTTAACGATGCCCAGCAACTTGCCGATCGTTTCAAGGCGGATCAACCTGTCATCGTCAACCTCCAAACTGCGAATAGAGATCTTGCGAGAAGAATCATCGATTTTGTTAGTGGCCTTTGCTATGCCCTCGGGGGCAAAATGGAAAAGGTAGCGGACCAGGTATATCTTCTCGCTCCATCCCATGTGAACCTTGCTGAGGAGGAGCGTCAGCGACTCCAAGAGCGGGGCTTGCACTACTGATTCGAAGGTTCTAAGAGTGACTCAGGTCTTATGCACCCTGTGCGACATATATGTGTTGGCGATCTTTGGCAGGATTATCTTCAGTTGGATACCAATTGCGAACGATAGCCCAGTCGCAGTTGTCAGGGGCTTTCTGGTTAAAGTAACTGAACCTCTTATGGGGCCACTGCGGCGAGCTCTTCCACCGCTTCGACTCGGTGGTTTCGGTCTCGACCTTTCACCCATCGTTGTGTTAATTCTGATTCAGTGGGTTCTAGCTGGCGCCATATTGGGCTGCAACTAAAGAGCTATTTCGGTTCCCGGTTTCGGCAAGAGTTGCTTGTTGTTAGTGTCAGCACATGGAATTGACCCCAAAGTTGCTGGAAACGCAACATTTTCCGGAACGTTTCCGAGGGTATGACCCGGAAGCAGTTGACGACTTCCTTGAGCGAGTCGCCGCCGGCATCGCAGAGATGCAAGTGCGCCTTGATGAGGTTGCTGATCGCTTAATTCAAGCGGAGAGGGAAGTCTCTCACAGCGGGTCTGAAGAGGGCCATCAGGTCCATGATGGACGGTCGGGGGCAGTTGAGAGTATTCGGGAAGCACTGTCGACGGCACCGCGAGTCGAAGTGGAGCCGATCGTCGACGTTGATCTTGCCGAAGCGATTCCGGTGGAGAGCACGGTTAACGAAGCCTCGATCGCAATTGGGTCGAAAACAGTGCAAGCCGAGCGACTTGCACAAATTGTTGCGCTCGCTCATGAGACTGCTGACGACGTTGTGGCCGACGCTGTCTCCGCAGCGAGGGAGCAAATCGGTGACTTGCTAGCTGACGTGCTTGTTGCCTCCTCGTCTGAACTAGCGGCGAGTGAAGCCTTGTTGAGGAAGGCTGAACTTGAAGAAGAGTTATTGGAACTCGATGCGCGGATAGCGGCTCGCCGAAGCGACGCTGATCAATTAGCCGAATTGATTGAAACTCGCCGTCGTGCGTTAGGTGAGATAGCGCGAGATTTGAGCGGTAGGCCCGACGGACCACCGGTGACGCATCCAGCAGAGGAACCCTCAAGCCACGTGGCAGCGATCGATGAAGTTGCTAATACCTCAATCCCGGCGAGTGCTCCTGAACGGCCGACTCGCGAGGCGATAAGCGGCGAGGAGATTGACGATCCTTTCTTTTCTGCGCTGCAGCGTAAGGAACCCTTGGAGGGTGAGTAAATTCGCTACTCTGGCCGCAAACTAATCTTTGGCTCTAAATCGCCAGGTAGCCATTCGATGTGATTTGCCAGAACTGCTGCGAGGATCGTAGCCTCGTGAGACTTAACTTCGATGAGGTTCGCTGGCGACCATTCAACTGCAGCGAATATCCTGTCCGTGACCTCAAGATCGGCATCTTTTCTTGATTGCTGGATCAGTCTAATGAGGTCGCGGGCCGAGCCTTCGGCTTCTAACTCAGGAGTTACCTCGGTGTCGAGGATCACCACAGCGTCATTGGCTTTCAGTGATGCAGTGGTGGTCGGATCTGTTGGCTCGAGCATTAAGTCAAATTCGCTGCTCTCAAGCAAGTGGCCAGCTACTTCGACTTGATTTTCGGAGACGCGTTGCCACTCGCCCTTCTTCGCTGCGGCAAAAACCTTTTGGACCTCTGCTCCCAGGCGTGGCCCAAGGAGGTTGCCATTTGGGCGAAGATTTAAGGTTGCGCTTGCGTCGATATCGCTTGACAAGATGACTTCGTGAACGTTGATTTCCTCGGAAAGCAGGTCAGCAACTTCTCGCAGGTCGAGGGCGCCGTGCCCAGCGATTGTGACCGAGGATAGGGGGAGTCGGACTCTGAGGCCGGCATCTTCGCGAAGGCGCAAAGCTGTTGAAGCGGCTTCTCTTACTTGATCCATGCGGATGACCAGATTCGCGTCTTCGGGGAGCTCCGATGGCTGGGGCCAATCTGAAAGGTGGACGCTCTGGCCACCGGTTAAACCCCCGTAAATTTCTTCCATGATCATTGGCAGAAATGGCGACGCTATTCTGGTGAAAATAGTTAACACTGTGTACAGAGTGTCGTATGCGTCGGGATCACCCTTTCCGCCCCCTTCGGGTCCCCAGAATCGGTCTCGAGAGCGTCTTATGTACCAATTGTTTAGAGCGTCAATAAAGGACTGAATTTCTGCTGCGGCGCCTGGAAGATCGTACGCATCTAGAGAGATAGTTGTATTTTCGATCAGTGAGCGCGTTTTTGCTAGGAGATATCGATCCAAGAGGTGCTTTGAATCTGTTTTGATGGACGCGCTATGTCCATCCACATTCGCGTACAGAGTGAAAAATGAATATGCATTCCAGATTGGGATTAGTACTTGTCGAGTTACGTCATCAATGCCGGCATCGGATATTCGGGTGTCCCCGCCTCGAACGATATTGGTTGACATTAGGTACCAGCGAAGAGCGTCGGAACCTTGAGAGTCGAAAATTTCATTCGGTTCTGTGTAGTTACGCAGTCGCTTGGAAAGTTTGTTCCCGTCCTCAGCTAGCAATATTCCGTGGCAAATAACATTTTGAAAAGCGGGTCGGTCGAACAGGGCCCCGGCCAACACGTGCAGAGTGTAAAACCACCCTCGGGTTTGGTTTATGTATTCCACTATGAAGTCAGCAGGAAAATGTTCTTCGAACCAGTCCTTATTCTCAAATGGGTAATGCACTTGGGCGAAGGGCATTGAACCAGACTCGAACCAGCAGTCCAAGACTTCGGGCACCCGACGCATCGTGCTGGCTCCGGTTGGGTCGTCGGGATTTGGTCGAGTTAGCTCATCTATGAATGGTCTGTGAAGGTCCGTGGGTCGAACGCCAAAGTCCGCTTCGAGTTCGTCAAGACTTCCGTATACGTCGGTCCTTGGGAAATCGGGGTTATCGCTAACCCACACCGGAATTGGTGAGCCCCAAAATCGATTACGACTTATCGACCAATCGCGCGCTCCAGCTAACCATTGTCCAAAACGTCCATCTTTAACGTGCTCAGGCACCCAATTGATCTCTTGGTTAATTTCTTCGAGGCGGGATCGAATTTTGGTTACTTCCACGTACCAAGAGGAGATCGCCTTGTAAATGACGGGCGTGTCTGTTCTCCAACAGTGGGGGTAGTTGTGCTCGTAGCTGTCGTGGCGAAGAACCTTTCCCTCATCTTTCAAGTGTTGGATAATTTTGGGGTTCGCGTCGAAGACATTTTCTCCTTCCCAAGGCAATACAGGAGCAGTAAATCGCCCTTGGTCATCTACCGGTACTGCTTCTCCGATTTCGATTGCATTGGCTTCACAGACCAATTGGTCGTCCTCGCCGAAGCCTGGAGCCATGTGGACCACGCCGGTGCCTTCGGTCGTATCGACGAAGTCTGCGGCTAGTACGCGAAAGGCATCGGTGCGAGTATCAAAAAA
>DKNM01000131.1 GCA_002470695.1 Candidatus Neomicrothrix sp. UBA7388 | reverse complement strand
AAGGCGGGAAACATTGCATCCATGCCCAACGCTTTTGGATTCGAAATGAAATCCCCGACAAATGCGCCGAGTGAGGCACCTAGCCACCAGGGGAGTACTAGCCAAAATGACATCGCAATGTAGACGCGCCGGGCGTCGGTATCAGCGGGTTCTCTGTTTGCTAGCGCAATATTTGGATCAAACGCAGAAAAAGCAGCAATCGACCTTTTCCACCTCTCGGGCCAAAGACGAGGCGATAGAGCAGCCGAGAGCACTCCGAACCGAGTCGCAGTTAGCCAACCACTGGCGATGCCTGCGGCGACGCTCCCACCAGCAGCTGTTACAGCTGCGTACGCCAATGTCGCCGTCGCAGAGTTGACCATTAACGTCGCAGCGATAATCGTTACCCGTGGAGTACCCGCAGTGCTGTGCACCAACGAAACAGTTATGGCGACCGTGAAGTATGTGAAGGCAATAGTCCACGCCTCACCTTTTGTAAGCAACGTGTCTTTCGGTACCTGACGCACCTGCAAATCATGCCAGCCGCAGCGTCTAAACATCTCGCTAAGTTGTTTCCTATGTCAGACGTCGGAGATATAGCTAAGTGGTGCGCCCAACGCGGACATGAAAAAGTAGTGCTGCGAACTCAACGCCCGAATCTACTCAATGCGCTTGAAGAAGTCGGTATTCGAAGTGTCAACGAGCCATCGAACCTAGTTCTATGGCTAGACGACGAAATTAACGAAGGCGAACCTTGGTCCTTTGCGTCTCCCGATGCTGACGTTGTCATAGAGGCAAGCCTTCCCACATATCGAGGTGTTCATGCGCTCGCCGTCGAAACCGACCGAGCGGTCATACTTACTTCCGACGGAGACTCGTACCGCAGAATTGAATTCATTGAAGGGTCTACCCGGTTTAAAAATATAGTGCCGGTGCCCCACGAAGCCCTGACGCAGTCAGCTGAACAGGCTGGATTCAAACTGGTCGATCGGTGGATTGACTGGTCGATGGAGGAACCGTCCCCGGGTGACCCTTGCCATTTGTCATTGTTCCGCAACCTGAAATAGAGGAACAATCCCATGGCTGATATGTTGCGGACATAGCGATGGGTCGCAGAGTTAATTGCGGCAAATGTTCGGTCGACCCAAAGGACGAGTTGCCCGGTTAACGCTAAAACTGTTCGCTGATTTTGATTGGCGCGCCAATATTTTTGGGGCCTTGACTATCGGAATTAAAATTAATTGACTGTCGAATCTCAGAGTTGTGTCAAGTGATATTGAGACTCTAGAACCGTTGCCCTGAGTAAAGTTTTAAGTGGACTTGCATGGTTGCTAAATCGCAGTCTCACAATAAATAAGTTCCGAGACGTACTTAATTGTTCAAAGCGCCCATTAGTAAGCAATAGTGTTGGTATGACCGAAGTCGTATGGGATGAGGCCCCGAGCCTGCAAAGCCCCTTATTGGTAGTCGCGTTCGAAGGTTGGTTCGACGCCGGAGAATGCGCGACTGGCGCAATCCAGTGGATTATCGATCACTACGAAGCGCGACGCGTGGCGCGCATTGACCCGGAAGAATTTTTTGATTTCCAAGAAAATCGTCCCCTTGTCGAAATAGGGGAAGACGGGGAACGAAGAATCAGATGGCCTTCCATAGATGCACACGTAATTGAAAATGACTTTGCGCATGACTTGGTGGTGCTTTCTGGGCTTGAGCCCCGTATGAGATGGCGCACCTTTTGTGAGTCTGTTGTCGAAATAGCGCGTGACACAAAATGCGAAATGGTGGTTACTCTCGGCGCAATGGTCGCAGGAATACCTCATTCGAGGCCATCTGCAGTTCAGGGCAGCGCGGCAAGCGCAGAACTTGCTCGACGGCTGGGGCTTGATCGGCCGAGCTACCAAGGCCCAACTGGGATCATAGGCACTCTCCATGATGCGCTAGACAATGCCGATCTCCCTGTTATTTCGCTTCGCGTAGGCGTACCTCACTACGTTGCAGGCCCTCCGAACCCCAAAGGAACTCGAGCTTTATTAGCTGAATTCGAAAAAGTGACGGGAGTGCGAACTGAATACGCAGACCTTGATGCGAGCGTGCTTGAGTGGGAACAACGGGTGAGTGACGCTGTGGAACAAGACCCCGAGATTATTGGTTATGTGCGCCAACTCGAAGAAGAGGCTGACAGAGCAGAGGCAACGGATCTGCCGTCCGGTGATGATCTTGCGGCAGAATTCCAAAAATTCCTCCGCGAGGAAAGAGACGACTAACTTTCCGTCACTGTATTTGATCGCTGTCGTAACAGATGATCTGCAAGTACAAGACAAACCATTGCTTCAACCATCGGCACTGCTCTAGGTAAGACGCAAGGATCATGTCGCCCTCTCGCTGCCAGCGAAGTGGGATTATTATCCCGGTCTACGGTGTCTTGCGCTGAGCTAATGGTTGCCGTGGGCTTGAATGCAACCCTCATAACAACGTCTTCCCCGTTGCTAATGCCCCCCTGAATTCCACCGCTGTTATTGGATGAAGTAGATGGTCGCCCATCAGGACCTGGTATGAACGGATCATTGTGTTCACGGCCGGTTAAAAGGGTGCCACTAAACCCGCTCCCAATCTCGATGCCTTTTGCGGCTGGCAGAGACATAAGCGCTTTTGCGAGCTCAGCGTCTAGTTTGTCGAAAACAGGTTCACCAAGGCCTGCAGGCATCTTTCTAACAACGCAGGTAACAACCCCGCCGAGAGAATTGCCATCCTTTCGGGCGGCCTCAATTGCCTCAGTCATCAGTGCGGCAGTCTTTTGGTCAGGGCATCGCGTTGGGTCCGCTTCAACCTGATCTCTGGTGACGACTTGATCATCTACATTCGCCTCTAAATCCTGGATTGAGTTAACCCAGCCAAGGACTTCGATTCCGGCTACTTGACTAATAAGCTTGCGTGCAACTGCACCGCCTGCCACCCGACCGATGGTCTCCCGAGCTGACGCTCGACCACCACCCTGCCAATTCCGGATTCCGTATTTCGCTTCTGTTGTCCAGTCAGCATGACTTGGCCGATAGGTGTCCCTCATATCTTCGTATGCACCAGATTGTGCATCCTTATTGCGAACCAACATAGATATGGATGAACCGAGGGTTAGACCTTCGAACAAGCCGCTCAATATTTCTACTTCGTCTGCTTCTTTTCGCTGTGTGACTAATCGGCTTTGACCCGGTCGACGGCGATCTAGATCTACCTGTATATCTTCTTCGGAGAGTTTGAGCCGCGGTGGGCATCCATCGACGACAACTCCAACACCACCTCCGTGAGATTCTCCAAAGGTAGTGATACGGAAAGTACTGCCAAAAGTGTTGCCGGCCATACCTCTGAGATTAGAGGTTGTGGAGGTAATCACACGAAGAGATTTTCGAAGTGGCTGATTTCCGCACCAAAATCCGGCAATGATGGCAGAGATGGAACTTACCGATGCGCTGCTGGTCATAGGAGCCGGTTTTATTGCGGGTGTAGTGAACGCCATGGCTGGTGGAGGTTCGCTGCTTACTGTCGGTCTCCTCAACGTGGTTGTCGGTCTCCCGGGCTTAGTCGCTAATGGGACCAATCGAGTTGGAGTTCTAGTGCAAAACGC
>DKNM01000114.1 GCA_002470695.1 Candidatus Neomicrothrix sp. UBA7388 | reverse complement strand
TCGACGCGAGATTGGTTCGCATGTTCCAGTCTGGTTTCAAAGGCAGGCCGGTCGCTCGCTTCCCGAGTACCGTGCGATTCGCGGCGAGGGAAGCATTGTCGACGCAATACAAAATCCTGCTCTCGCAGCCGAAATCACTATGCAACCAGTGAGACGTTACAACGTTGATGCTGCGATTCTATTTTCGGACATAGTCACTCCTATAAACGCCATCGGATTCGGTATAGACGTTGTGCCCGGGCTCGGCCCGAAGGTCGACCAACCATTTCGGACCAGAACAGACTTGAAAAGGCTGCGTGCGCTTGAACCCTCAGTCGATACACCTTATGTAATTGAAACCGTTGCAATTCTTAGCACCGAGCTTAAAGTTCCGTTGATTGGCTTTGCAGGAGCGCCCTTCACAATCGCAAGCTATTTAGTCGAAGGACAACCTTCTCGAAATCACGCGCGCACAAAGTCTCTTATGCATTCGGAACCCGCAATTTGGGATCAACTTATGACGTGTCTCGCCGACATTGCAATAACAAGCATGAGATCTCAAGTACTGGCCGGAGCGAGCGCGGTGCAATTATTTGATTCATGGGCAGGAGCTCTCTCCCCAGAGGAGTATCGAACATTCGTCTTTCCCCACAGCCAAAGAGTCTTCGCTGAACTGGAAGATTTGGGTGTACCTCGCGCACATTTTGGAGTGGGAACTGGAGAGATCCTTTCTCTAATGGGCGCTGCAGGAGCTGACGTTGTTGGGGCAGATTGGCGAGTACCAATTAATGAGGTCAGACGCAGGATCGGTAAAGACAAGGCTGTTCAAGGGAATCTGGATCCGTCCATCTGTCTTTCTGATTGGCCAGTGGTGCAAGAGCAAGCAAGGAAAATACTCAAATCTGCCGATGGCTTACCGGGCCATATTTTCAATCTCGGCCACGGCGTGTTACCCGAAACAGACCCTGAAATTCTCGAAAAGCTGGTTCACCTAGTCCACGACGAGGGACGCCAGCCGTCACAGCCATGACCAGACGCGTTGTAGTTGTAGGCGGGGGAATCAGCGGTTTAGTTGCTTTGCGCGAGATACGAAAGAACTCCCCAGAGACAGAGGCCACTCTGCTTGAGTCTTCACCTCGATTAGGTGGAAAAATTCTCACGACGCAATTCCTCGGAAAACCTGTTGACGAGGGCGCCGATGCATTTATTAACCGAGTCCCTTGGGGATTAGAACTTTGCAAAGAGCTCGGCCTTGACAACCTGTTGGTCAGTCCCACTTCATCAGAAGCTTACGTGTTGACCGACAATGGCCTCAAAAGGCTTCCGAAGGGTCTCGTTCTGGGTGTTCCCACTCGATTTTTACCTCTCGTCCGCAGTCGAATCGTAAGCCCGTGGGCGGCACTCCGGGCGGGATTCGATAGGTACTTGCCAGACGATTGGCCTGGCGACGATGAATCTATTGGTGGACTCATTCGACGTCGAATGGGAGATCAAATCGCAGAACGCCTAGTTGACCCGCTAATTGGAAGCATTAACGCAGGCAACACCGACCATCTGGATGCTGCAATGGTTGCTCCTCAACTTGAGACTGCTGCTAGACGCAATCGAAGCCTCATTATGGGTCTCCGAGAACATAAACAAAATAACCACAACGATGATGAACCTGTCTTCGTTGGCTTCCGAGAAGGAATGCAGCAGTTAACAGAGGGTCTGGTGCGATCATTGGCGGGATCCGATATTCGAACTGGAGCCTCCGTTCATGCAATCGAGCTAGGACAATCAGGTCTGAGAGTTTTCGGCGATACGAAGTCGACGGAAGCAGATGCTGTGATTTTGACGGCTCCAGCTCATCAAGCGGCTGAAATTCTTCAGACCTCTTCACAAGCCTCGGAACGGTTGTCTTCTATAGAGCACGCTTCTGTAGTGCTAGTCACGATGGGCTTTAAACGCAGCGACGTCGGTAATCCACTGAACGGCTCAGGCATGCTGATTCCCAGAAACAGCGGCTTCCTTACGACTGCTGTCAGTTGGGGAAGCTCTAAATGGCGTCATTGGGATGACGGCGAACACGTAATTCTGCGTGTCTCTGCCGGCCGGGCAGGCGATACAAGAGCGCTGGCACTTGACGACAATGAACTAGTAGAAGCCCTGCTCACAGAGGTAGCTCAAATACTCAAAATTGAAGGCAATTTAGTTGAGTGGCGGGTTTCGAGGTGGATTGACGCCTTTCCGCAGTACGCGCCGGGTCACGATCGTTTAGTCGCAGCTATAGAACGCGACCTACGCACTGCGATACCGGGAGTTTATATAGCTGGAGCTGGCTATAGGGGCCTGGGCATACCAGCGTGTATCAACCAAGGTAAGTTGGCAGCAAAGTCAGCCCTCGACTACCTCGGAACTTTGTGAAGCTAACTGCCCTTCTGGGACGCATATTACTCGGAGCACTCATGGCGCTCTCCCTGCCACCGTTCGGTCTTTGGGTTCTCGCTCCCCTAGCGATAGGGGCATATCTGAAGTATTCGCGGGATGCGAGCTACAGGCGACAATTTACAAACGCTTTCGCTCTGTGGATTGGCTATTTCGCAGCTGGTCTCACCTGGATGACAGACTTAACAGTGGCAGGTTGGCTGGCCGCTATACCGGTCCAAGCCTTAATAATGGCCCTTCCAATGGCCTTCGTTCCGTCGACAGGGCTTGGCCGAGCCGTAGGGTTACCCGCAGCGTTAGTGGTCGGAGAGACAACTAGATGGGTAATCCCATTTGGGGGCGTACCGATGTCAAGCCTCGCTATGGGTCCCATAGACACCTATCTGGTGGATGTTGTGCGAATTAGCGGACCGCTTCTACTGATTGCTTTAATCGGCATCCTCGCTATTGCGTGCGAGGGCGCCATTTCACGGAACTTCAAAGCGGTATGGGTATCAATCTCATTATCAATCGCTTTAGTTGCTTTGGCGCAGGTTTCGCCTAGAGGAGAGATCGAGGAGACGATTGTAGGCAGCGTCGTACAAGCCGGAGGAGATCTCGGGACGAGAGCAGCCACAAGTAGCCAAGGTGACGTCTTCAGACGTCACCTTGAGGCAATGGAGCTACAAGATTCAAAATCCGACCTAATCGTTTGGTCAGAAAGCAGTGTTACGGTTAATGCACCTCTCGAGGAAAGTCGCGAGCTAAACGCTATTACCCACCTAGCTAGCGAACTCGACGCAGTGATTATTGCCAACTTCTCAGAGATCGACGGAAACAATTTCCGTAATGCTTCGGTAGCAGTCAATCCGAAAAACGGTATCGGGGGAAGGTACGACAAAGTTCATTTAGTGCCGTTTGGCGAGTACATCCCCTTGAGAGGTTTAGTCGAGAACTTTGCCGATCTTTCCCTCATACCTCGTGAAGCTCTCCCTGGAAGCGGGCCAGGCATACTCGACTCCGCTCTGGGACCTATAGGTAACGTGATTTCTTTCGAGGTGTACTTTCCGGAAAGAGTTCGGAGCGGCATCCGCGCAGGGGCGACGATTATCACCAATCCAACTCTTGCTTCGTCGTACACGAATTCCTTGGTACCCGAACAATCGTTGGCTAGCGCACGTCTCCGCGCTATCGAATCAGACCGCTGGGTTTTACAGGCGTCTACGACCGGCTATTCCGCGATAGTTGCTCCCGATGGTCAAGTAGTGGCAGAAAGCCGTCTTCGGGACCAGGCAATACTCACAGAGCACGTTGAATTGCGAAGAGGCAACACATGGGCAACGAACTTGGGGAAATTGCCAATTTCGTTTCTCGCGTTCGGTCTTCTACCTATCAGCCACCTCATATCCGTTAGACGTCGAGAATTATTGTGATAGGTCCGTCATTGCACAGGTCAACTTTCATAGCAGCGCCGAACTTTCCCGTTGAAACTTCAGCTCCAAAAGTTTTAAGGAAATCGCAAACTTTATTTATTAACGGCTCGGCAACTCCTGGCACGGCAGCATCCACGAAGGATGGACGACGTCCTCTTGTCGTGTCACCGTACAAAGTGAACTGACTAACAATTAACAACTCAGCAGTGATGTCACTTGCGGACAGATTCATCCTGCTTTGCTCATCCTCAAAGATCCGAAGGTGCCAGAGTTTTTCTGCCATCTTCGTCGCATTAGCTTCGGTATCGCCATGGGTAGCAGCGACGAGAACGCATAAGCCCTTATCGATCGCGGCAACTACTTCACCTCCGACCGTCACCGAAGCCTGACTAACTCTTTGAACTACTGCTCTCACAAGTACTCGCTTTCTCACGATCGCTGTCGCAAAGGTAACCGTGGTGGATAAACATGTGACTCATAGAGTTACCGGACGGTAGCATTAGGGGTTCTCAACCTTTAGCCGGCGAGGAAAGAGCCTCATGTCCAACGATGACCGCCTGCGCATTGCATTTCTAACCTACCGGGGACATCCGTACACAGGAGGACAAGGCGTTTACACGCGTCATATGGCAAGGGAGTTAACTGCGTTGGGGCACAGCGTGGAGGTCATTTCCGGCCCTCCTTACCCACACTTGGATAGTGGCATTCGCCTAACTGAACTCCCAAGTCTCGATCTATATAGGATGCCTGATCCTTTTCGAATTCCGCGACTTAGTGAATTCAAGGATCGTTTCGACGTGCTGGAGTACTTCATTACGGCAGCAGCAACATTCGCCGAACCACTGACCTTCAGTTTGCGGGCACACAGAGAACTCGCCGGGCGTCTAGAACAATTCGATATTGTTCACGACAATCAATGTCTCGGCACGGGGATATGGAAAATTCACCAAGCCGGTCTTCCAGTTCTAGAGACCATTCATCACCCCATCACAGTTGATCGCCGACTAGAAACCGAACATGCCCCAACAGCATGGAAACGCTTTACCAAAAATCGTTTCTATGCCTTCACAAACATGCAGACCAAAGTTGCCCAAAAGCTACCGAGAATCCTCACCGTGTCATCCAACAGTTACGAGGACATTATTCGGGATCACAAAGTCGATGCTGAACGTCTGCACATTGTCAATGTAGGCGTTGACACCAACCAATTTCGACCGTTGGATGACATAAGCCCTGTACCGGGCCGTTTAATGACAACCGCAAGTGCTGACGTAGCTATGAAAGGTTTAGCTTTTTTGTTAGAAGCGCTTGCAAAGCTCAGAACCGAAAACGATTCAATTCATCTAGTCGTAATCGGGAAACCCAAATATGACTCAAAAGCGACGAAGCTAATTAAAGAGCTTCGACTTTCGGAGCACATTGAGTTTGTGAGCGGCGTCTCCGACGAACGGATTGTCGAGCTGTACAACGAGGCTCAAATCGCAATAGTGCCATCTCTCTATGAGGGATTCTCGCTTCCAGCCATTGAGGCGATGTCCTGCGGCGTGCCTCTTATCGCGACAACCGGAGGAGCTCTCCCTGAGGTGGTTGGGGAAGACGGAGTAACAGCTCTTCAGGTAGCACCGGGCAACAGCGAAGATTTGGCTGCAAAGATTCGTTGGGCGCTCAAAGAGCCAAAGCTGCGGTCAACAATTGGGTCCGCTGGCCGACAACGGGTTGTCAAAAATTATTCTTGGAGAATTACTGCCGAGAAAACGGTTGAGCATTACCGGGCACTACTGAGTGAGGTTCAGGTCGATGCTCACCGTTGATTATGAAAGATTGGACGCCAGACCAGGTGATCTTATTCTCGATATGGGATGCGGCGCCGGACGCCATGCCTTCGAAACAATTCGACGAGGATGCCGAATCGTCGCTCTCGACCAAGACCTACAGGAATTAGTCAGCGTAAGGAATACATTCGCAGCAATGATCGAAGCTGGAGAACTCGAAAGCGACGTCCAAGGTCAACCTATTTCAGCCGACGCCTTACATCTTCCCTTTCCTAATGGAACCTTCGATAAAATTATTTGCTCTGAGGTGCTCGAACACATAGATGACGACCAAACAGCTCTCACGGAGTTAGTACGGGTTTTGCGACCAGGGGGATCAATTGCGATAACCGTACCGGCGTGGATGCCTGAAAAAATCTGTTGGCGATTGAGCGATGAGTATTACGCGCCTAAAGCAGTCGGTGGCCACGTTCGGATCTACCGGAAATCCAAACTGCGGTCAAAGCTAATTCAGTCTGGGTTACAACCAACCGGGTCAGACAAGGCACACTCGCTCCATTCGCCCTACTGGTGGCTCAAATGCGCAATAGGGCCAAAACGAGATGAACACCGACTAGTTAAGGCCTACCACCGCCTTCTCGTTTGGGACATCGTTAAGGCACCCAAGCTAACCCGAATACTTGACCGGCTACTCAACCCGATTTTGGGCAAGTCGCTCGTAATTTACGCCCTTAAACCGAACGTGGAGGCCGAAATTGAAATCTGAATCGTTCGGAGTGCTAACGCCAACTCAAATTAAGGCGACTGCCTCAGCTATTCAAAGTCAGCAAACTAACTCCGGCATGATCCTGTGGTTTCCTGACGGGCATGCAGATACTTGGAACCATACCGAGGCAGCAATGGCATTATCCAGTTCTGGATTGGTCACTGCGGCAGAAAAAGCGTACGAATGGCTCGCTAAAACACAGCGCGAAGACGGAAGCTGGCATCACTATTACATCGCCAATGGAATTGAAGACGCAAAGGTGGATACAAATTGCTGCGCGTATGTAGCAACAGGCGTCTTGCACCATTTCCTTAATACGGGCGACTCCGCTTTCCTAGAAGAAATGTGGCCCGTTGTAAGGAAGGCGTTGAATTTTGTCGTCGGCCATCAAGCAGCCACGGGCCATATTCCATGGGCTATTCACACCAGTGGAACTCCGTGGTCCTACTCGCTAGTGACCGGAAGTTCTTCGATTTTTCATTCATTGCGCTGCGGGATCGCTATTGCTAATCACCTCGACCAAGAACAACACGAATGGGAATTTGCAGCAGTTCGCTTACAGGCGTTGCTGATCGACCATGAAAGCCAGTTCGAGCCAAAACGTCGATGGGCCATGGATTGGTACTATCCGGTGCTCACTGGCGTGCTGACAAACGAGCCAGCCGTTAACCGTCTCTCTGAGCGATTCAACGAGTTTGCCCTCCAAGAGAAGGGCATTCGATGTGTCGCAGATCAACCTTGGGTAACAACCGCTGAGACATGCGAGTGTGCAATGGCTTTTCTCGCGTTAGGCGACCACGAGACTGCGCTAGACCTATTCCAAAGTATTCAACGTCTACGCGCCGAAGACGGATCATATTTTACCGGCATAGTCTTTCCCGAAGAAGTTACGTTTCCAGATGCCGAAAAATCAACCTACTCAAGCGCTGCCGTAATTCTTGCCGCCGACGCGCTCGATCGATCCGAGCCAGCGTCGCGTCTACTCATAGGCGAAGGCTTACCAGAAGTCGGCTAACGGGAAGCATTATGTCAAAGCCGACGCAAAACCTGAAGACTTCCTAGGCTCGAGTGCTGCTCGAAAAGTCCTTCATCAAGCGCCCTACAATAAATTTCATAGGGAGGGCGTCCACCGTCAGCGGGGTTTGGGAAAACATCATGGATCGCCATAAAACCACCGCGGGTAACCTTCGAGGCCCAACTCTCGTAGTCACTATGAGCAGGGACAGGGCCGTGACCCCCATCAATGAAAAGCATCGAAATGTCCCCTGCCCAATGACGAGCCACCACAAGTGAATCCCCGATTATCGGAACGACGACATCATTAAGACTTGTCTTCTCAAGATTACGGCGCAACTCTGGAAGCGAATCCATTAGACCAGAATCTCGATTGACCAACTCCGAATCATGATGCGCCCACCCCCGCTGCATCTCTTCCGAGCCCCGGTGATGATCAATTGTGAAGACAGTCGAACCCGTCTGTCTCGCGGCTGCACCCAAATAAATGGTCGACTTACCGCAGTAACTACCCACCTCAAGAATCGCGCTTCGGGGGGCCACCTGAAGAGCTATCTCATACAAGCTCATCCCCTCTTCATGGGGCATAAAGCCTCGAGCAAGTTGGGCCGCCTCCAGTAGGTACTTTTTCATTTCACCATCACTCTTGTCTGAATATCACTCGCTCTAAAAGGAAAAACTTCCCTATCCAAAGACTCGCAAATACTAAAAGGTTCGTGAGCATCACAACAACGGTCGAAGATGTCTGGGTGCTAACGAATGCCACGCACCCAGACGAAAGCGCCAAGCCTAGAAAGTTATATATCCAGAACGGCAGTATTTCACTCTGAATAGAGTGCTCCGTTTGGCGACCCCAAACCCATTTCTTATTGAGAAGGTAAGCAGGGATAGCCCCCACAGATACTGATAGAAGATTCGCGCTCAAGGGTGACCACTCAACGACTTCAATCCCCAGCCATAACACCGACTGAGTTACCGCGACAGCGATAATAGAGACTCCCGAATATCGGAGAAACTTGGCTCGAAGCTCCAACAATTCAAACTCCATGCTTCAACCAAGAAAATACATACGGCACATACCTAGTCCCCGCTAGGGCGATAACAGACTCCCAGCAAACCAACGGCAGAAGCTATTGCCCCAAAAACTGTGAACATAAACCATCCAATGCCACTCAACTCTGTTCCAAAGGCATTGTCGACAGACCATGATCCGGGACCGGTGAGAGACAAGCAAGATGCAGCAGCAGCTAAGACAAATACGTATTCCCAACCATCCTTAATAATAAAGAAGCCATTTTTTCTGTGCCCTACCCAACCCGCGACAGCCATCACTCCAGCAAATCCCATTGCACTGAAGGGAACCAATAGCCCAATCGCTAAGGCAAGCCCAAAACCAATCTCACTCAACGCAGCAAGATGAGCGTGAACTAAACCAGGTTTAAGCCCCTCTCCCTCAAACCAGCGACCTACGCCTGCTATCCCGCCGCGGTATTTGGCGACGCCATGCAAAGCGAGAGTTACCCCGAGGGTAAGCCGCAGCAACAATAAAGCTAAGTCAAGCGCATTTTGATCCATTTGTTCTCCTCCTTCAACCACGGTAGCCCGGAAGAACCCCCGGGCCTCAGTCAGGCGTATTCACCAAATGGCTGGCTGCCATTGAAAAGTAATCAAGCATTTGCTGTTCGAGCGCAGGCTCAATTTCCATTGAAACAAGCGACGCCGCCATATGTTCATACCACCGGTTACGTTCTTCTGAGCCGAGTCGAAAGTGCATATGCCTCATTCTCAACCTTGGGTGACCTCTCTGGGATGAGTAGTCCCCGGGGCCTCCCCAATACTGAGCAAGAAACAGCGCCAGCCAATGACTGGATGGTTGAAGATCCTCTGGGTACAAAGGACGCAAAACTTCATCATTTGCGACACGTGAATAGAAACCATCACAGAGTTGAGAAAACCACTCGATACCACCCAATTGATCGTAGACACTTACATTTTCGGAGCTATTCAACGTCGCGCGCCTCGTACCTGTAAACGTTTGTGTCCCTGCGTAAAAACCCTAGGCGTTGGTAGAGCCGATTGGCAGCTTCCCGAGAAGGTCGCGACGTTAAATCGATCGTTTTCGCTCCTCGCGCCACCGCTATTTCCATTGCCCTCCGATTGAGAGCTTCACCCACACCTCTGCTTCGTGCGTCCCCATCAACCACCACATCTTCAATCCAAGCTCTTACCCCAGTAGGAAGTGGAAAGATCACAAGAGTCATTGAGCCGACAATCATCCCCTGGTCAGTGGCAATGAGGAGCGTCGCAGCATCGTGGCTTACCATCAGCTCAAGTTCTTCAAAAGTCGGTGCAGAGCTTGAAGTTGACAACTGGGGTATCAATTTCTCAAATGCCTCCACCACTTCTTGATTCACCTGAGTGCATTCACTGATCTCGATCGTCATTGGGTCCTTCCCTATCCGATGTTCTATCGTACGGATCTCTACTCACGCAGGTAGCATTTTCCGCGTGGAACACGTCGAGTGGAGCGAACAACCAGATTTGAACAACGCAATACTTCTGGCCGCCTTTACTGGTTGGAATGACGCGGGTGACGCAGCAACCGAAGCGGTGGGCTACTTGAGTAGGCGTTACGAATGCAGAAGAGTCGCCACGATAGACCCAGAATATTTCTATGATTTTGCATCGGTGCGGCCGAACGTTCGACTTGAGGGAGACGAGAGAAGAATAGATTGGCCAGTAAATGAAGTCAGAGTCGGAGAACTAGACGACGGCCGACCGCTTATCACTGTTTTAGGGATCGAGCCGAGACTGCGTTGGCGAACTTTCTCAGAGGCACTAGTCACCATTGCTGGACAGTTATCGGCAAAAACGGTAGTCACGTTAGGAGCCCTCCTTACCGACACTCATCACCAAGCGCCAGTTGATGTAATAGGAGCTTCGAACAATGAAGTCATCAATCTTGAACTTGCTTTACCGCCCACTCAATACGAAGGCCCGACAGGAATCATCGGTGTTTTGAATGACACATTTCATCGAGCTAACTTTGACAGCCTTTCTTTTTGGGCTGCTGTGCCCTCTTACATCGGGCACAACCCTTCGCCTAAAGCAGCGCTTGCGTTAGTCCAGCGTGTAGTTGATTTTTTAGACATTCCGCTCGGTGCAACCGACCTACAAATCGCGGCCGCTAGCTACGATCGCCAAATTAATGAGCTAGTGGATAGCGACCCAAACCTGGCGGAATATGCTCAACAACTTCTTGACGATACCGATGAGGAGTTCAATGATCTCGAAGATAATCCGCAAGCAATGATCGACGAGCTAGAACAGTTTCTTCGTCAGCAAGACGAATAGCTGTCCCGCACCTATTGTTGGTCTACCTCATCCCAGGGGTTTGAGCGCAGCGGATCAAATCGAACTTCGTTTGGTGAACCCTCAATAGCCGCAAATGCATCATCGACCCAACTTTCTAAGCCCGCAAGTGGCTCCGGAAGGGCATCGCGCGCAAACCAGCCGCAGTCCATAGTTTCTAGTGGGTGGGACCGAAGCTCTCCGCCTATGGCTTTGCAGTGGAAAACCATTGAGTAAAGCGGGATGCGAGTAAAACCTTGCCGCATTCCGTCGACAATCGATATCAACGAGACTGGGTGACAGTGAATTCCAGTTTCTTCGTAAACTTCTTTTACGGCTACCTCAACTGGTGAATAACCAATATCCGCCCAGCCTGTCGGGTATAACCACACGCCACTGTCTGCGCGTTGGACGAGCAGAATTTCATTTTTATCATTACCGACGACCGCACCAACTGCTGCCTTCGGAGTCACGTAGCCAGCGACCCCTTTACCTACCATGCGCATCCACTCCGCGCCCAAATCCTCTGGAGAAAGCTCCGCGCTAGTGGCGGCGAAAATCTCCGCAGCAACTTTTAATATCTCTTCGTAACGCTCTTGCTCATAGAGGCTCTCAGTAAAACCTAGTCCGGTACGAGCAATCCCAGACAATTGTTCAGCCCATTTCAAAAGCTCGCGACCAGTAATTGAGTCCGACATCTGCGAGACATTAGCCCGACTGAGCATGGTTCTGTTATTCGATTCTTTTCAAGGAGTGTCGTAACGCCGCTTCTATTTCGCGTTGATGGCCAATTTCCAAGATCGGAACTCGGGAGGTAGTCACATAAAAGGTGTCGACAACCTCATTCGAGAGTGTCTGAATTTTTGCTGAACGAATATCCAATCCCATCTCCGCGAGCGTCCTGGTTAGATGGTAGAGAACACCAATATGATCCTCAGTACGAACTTCAACAATGGTTGCATCTGTCGCTGACTCAACGTCGAAGGTAACCGATGTCGATACCTCTTTAGCTGCAAGAGCAGTTCTCCGCCGGTAGACGTGAGCGCGTTCTTCTATTCGCGCGTCTATAGCCAACAGTCCTTCGAGGCATCGATGCACATCCTCTGTGACCCGAACCCAGTCCACTGGCGCATCCGGCTCGGCCACTCTGAATTGCGAGACCGCCATGCCTGCGTTACTCGAATACGCATCGGCTTGCAGGACATCAAGTCCACGCAACGCCAGAGCACCCGCTGCCCGGCTAAAAGTGCCCGCTCTATCAGGCGCCACAATTGTCACGGTGTCACCCGCACCTTGAACAACGGTTTCGCCTCCGGCCATAAGTTGCTCGATTTCTTCGGTAACAAAAGAACGTCGTCTTCGACGAGTCCCACCCTCGCCCGAAATAAATGTCGCCGTCGCTTCGGCCAGCGTTTCAACTAAATGAGCTTTCCAATCCCCCCACGCAGTAGGTCCGGTCGCGATTGAGTCAGCTTCAGTTAATGCGGCCAATAACTCTAGAAACTCGACTGTTTCGACCTTTTCGGCGACACCGCGAATAGTTTGCATGTCCTCGAGATCTCGTCGAGTTGCAACATCTGGTAGCAAAAGATGGTGTTCAACCAAACGGATGAGCACCTTTGCGTCCACTTCTGAGAAACCACATCGAGTCGCAATCGGCCCAACTAAGGTCATGCCTACTTCGGTGTGATCTCCGGGATATCCCTTGCCAATGTCATGCAAAAGTGACGCCACTACCAGCAGGTCAGGCCGACTCACGCGGTGCGCTAGTCGAGAAGCTTCGGCGACTGTCTCAAGAAGATGGCGGTCAACCGTAAAGCGGTGATAGACGTTCCGTTGCGGCCGAGAACGATTAGGTGCCCACTCCGGTAACAGATGAGTCCAAACTTCGAAGTAGTCCAACGACTCAATCACAGGAATTGAACGAGACCCACCGCCAAGTAGATCAACAAACAAATCACGGGCCCCCTGAGGCCACGGATCTGGCAAAGCAGTTTGCCTTTCCGCCAGTAGCATCAAAGAGTGTCGGGCGATCGGAAGTCCCGAGTGCATCGATTGGACGGCGGCGTGCAGCACCAGTAAGGGGTCGGTTGACGGGTCACCAACCACAACTATTTCGTTGTCGATTACATCCAAGCCCGCTACAGCGACATCAAGCGAGAGTTGATCATTCGAGTCACTTTCGATATGGCGCCAAATTTCATCACTTAGGTAAGCGATCGTTCGGGCAGATGTCGCAATTCGACTCATCAGCAAGTCCGCATCGTGATCACCGAGAGAGTCAGCGACAGAATCTTGCTCTTCAAGCAATAGGATGTCGCCGCGTTTACCGCTCAGCCTGTGGAGCTCCACACGCGCTTCAAGCAGCACCCGGTACGCGTCCGCTAAGCGTTCGCTGTCATGAACCGGCACTTCTATGCCAGCTCGAACCGCCCAGTCAATGGCATGCACATCGCGCATACCACCCCGTCCATCCTTCAAATCGGGCTCAAGCAAAAATGCGACTTCGCCAGAAAGAAGGTGGCGCCGGGACACATTTCGAGCTAATTCTTCAAGACGAGCTGCGCCATGCTCTACCCATTGTTTTTCGTTGCTCGCCAGAAGCCGGTCAACAAGATGATTATCCCCAGCAATACAACGACCGCTGAGCAAGCTCGTCGCTGTCTCAAGATCTGTCGCGGCTAACCGCAACGTTTGATCAATAGACCTAACAGAATGCCCTAACTTGAAACCCTCATCCCATAGCGGGTACCAGATTCGATCTGCTAGTAAGTCAGCGTCTTCTCTTTCGTCATGAATAAGCATGAGGTCGATATCACTTGCCGGGGCCAGCTCCTGACGTCCGTAACCTCCTAAAGCAACGAGCGCGATTCCTTTATCGCTGCTGATTTCCCGCTCGTAGAGGTCGCTGAGAAACTGGTCCGTAACTTCCGCCAACGCTCCCGGAATCGCCCAAGACTCAACGTCACGATTTTCGATTACTTTTCGCCGGCGCTCCACTAATCCTGGGTTAGTCATCACAAGTTCTCAAAATGTCAGGCAAGCGTTTAAAGAAAAGCGACCGAGGGAGAGCTTCGTCGCAGCCAGCAGCAATTGCTGATTCCAGTAATTCAGTTTCAACGTGCGGCGCGAATCCGATTACGCGTGGTCCACTCGGAATATTGTCCAAAACTTGTGACTGCGAGAGGTCCAAAAAGAGCAAGTCCACTTCTAGCGACTGAAGATCATCGAGAGAGTGAACTATTGCAACGCGCTCATCAAATCGACTTCTGTCAAGAAGGTTTGCAACGAACGCAGCGACTCTTTTTTTCATTTCTTAACCTCCGTTGCGTTGTTGCAGGTGCATGAATGCTTTAGCCGCTCCCCAAGCTATGCCTAGATCGTGAGCTTTAGGTCCAAAATCTAGAAATGCCGTTGGCGTAAGATCGTAGACATCATTCGGAAAATTACTTTCAGCAAATTCGTCGCGCACTACCGGTCCAACTCCCCGACTCTTCAGCACTTGTGTAGGGAACTCGGCGGCTCGACGCAGAATTGCTAGCGGGGTAGTTTGCTGGTTTGCAAAGTCGGACTCAAAAAGGTTTCGTATTAGGGGCAGAAGTTGTTCGCAGCACTGTTCACCAGCCTTGCGGGCCTCTGCCGCAATTGAATCGCTCCATTCACCTGACCAGGCTTCGTAGATCTTTTTCGTCTGAGTCTCAACCCATAAAGGAAGCGCTTTTTCTAATTCGCCCGCAAGCTCTAGCCCTATTTCTTGCATCTGGTTCATTGGACAGAATGATTTAAGTTACCGGAGCGGAATCCCTCGAGATCAAGCGTGATGTAGCGATAGCCAACTGAGTGAAGCGTCTCAATAATCTGTTCTCTGTGTTGAATTGCTTCTTGCAACTCCCCTAGATCAAGCTCGATGCGAGCAGTATCTCCGTAGTCTCGAACCCTCAGCTGCCGAAACCCAAGCGATCGCAGTGCACTTTCAGCGCGATCTAAACGACGCAGCAGAGGAACCGATACCTCAGTTCCATATGGAATACGGGATGCCAAACATGCTGCCGCCGGTTTATCCCAGATTCGTAGTCCCAAATCTTTGCTCCAACGACGAATTTCCGCCTTACCAAAACCTGCTTCCACCAAAGGAAATTTAGCGTCCCGCTCTCCAGCGGCTCGTTGGCCTGGACGATGATCTCCCAAGTCGTCTGTGTTCACCCCCAAAACAATTACCGACTCATGCTTTTCCGCAACGGGAACAGCTACATCCATCAGCGCTGATTTGCAGTGGTAGCAACGGTCTGCATCATTAACGCGATAAGCCGCATCTTGCATTTCTGAAGTTTCTATAGGCAACCAGTTGAGACCCCACTCCGACGCAAGTGACTCGCAATCACGTAACTCGTCGCCAGCGAGACTCGGTGAAACTGCCGTAACGCACTGCACAGAATCGGGACCTAACGTGTCATTAGCCACCCAGGCAAGGAAACCTGAGTCGACACCACCGCTAAAAGCTACAACGACTCGTTGCAACTCCCGAAGATTTTCTCTTAGCGCAGTGAGCTCTGCCATTAGAGCCGGTCGTTGGGAATCGCATAAAAACGATCAGCGCCCCGAGTAATAGCCTGCGAGAGACCAGTGACCGTAGGCAAAATCTGTTCAGCGTAAAATAGTGCTGTAACAATTTTGTCTTTCATGAAATCCGAGCTTTGGTTCGGTTCACTGAGAATTCGTTTGGCAATTTGCGCCGACTTGCCAAGGTAGAAGCCACCAATCACAACACCGGCTAGACGCATGAAAAGCGCTGCTCCTGCAGCAGCGTCGTTCGGTTCAGTCGCTAGACGGCCTCCAAGCCACATAGCAGACTTACGCAATTGAGCAGCACCTTCATCCAACCCGTGACCAATCGGGCTTAACGTTTCATCCGAGGCTAGCTCCGACGCCAAGTCTTCAATTTGTTTAAGGAACCTGTCAACGACTTGTCCGCCTTCAAGCGGGAGCTTTCTGAAAACTAGATCAGCCGCTTGAATTCCGTTTGTTCCCTCATAAATCGGCGCTATCCTCACGTCTCTCCAATGTTGGGCAGCCCCAGTTTCCTCGACATAACCCATTCCACCGTGCGTCTGCACACCTAACGAGGTCATCTCGACACCTAGGTCCGTTCCCCAGCCCTTCGATATTGGCGTGAGAAGCGCCGTAACGGCATCCCAGGCATTGCGCTCGGCGTCATCTTCACTACTATTCGCAAAATCGATAGATGCGGCGTTCGCATACATAACGCACCGCATCGCTTCGGCGTTAGCTCGCATCGTCATTAGCATCCGTCGAACATCAGCATGATCAGCAATTGGGGAAGACTCACCTGCCGCAAGTTCTGCACCAATCGCTTTACCCTGCTTCCGGTCTACCGCATACTGACGAGCCTGTTGATACGAACGATCCGTGAGAGACAGACCTTGCAGCCCAACCGACAAGCGGGCGTTATTCATCATTGTAAACATGGCCCGCATTCCGGAATTCTCTTCACCCACCATCCAACCAATAGCGCCAGCCTCGTCTCCGTAGGACATAACGCAAGTAGGACTCGCGTGAATTCCAATTTTATGCTCGCTAGAAATCACTCGTAAATCGTTACGGTCCCCCAGCGTGCCATCATCGTTGACCAAAAATTTTGGAACGATGAAAAGACTGATTCCTTTGGTTCCAGGGGGGGCGTCTGGGGTTCTCGCCAACACCAAGTGAATAATATTTTCGGCTAGTTCATGCTCACCGTAGGTTATGTAGATTTTGGTGCCAGAAATTCGCCATGTTCCATCCTCGCCTGGGGTTGCTTTCGTAGTAAGAGCACCAACGTCAGAGCCTGCCTGAGGTTCCGTCAAGTTCATGGTCCCGGACCACTCACCACTAATCATCTTGGGGAGATAAATCTCCTGAAGAGTTTCATCTGCATGGTGACTTATGGCATCTATGGCACCTTGTGTAAGCAACGGACAGAGACTGAAGGACATATTTGCCGCAGTCATCATTTCTTGAACCGCAAGGCCAACACACCAAGGCATTCCGCCCCCACCGTGGCCTTCGTCCATGGATATGCCGTTCCAGCCAGCCTCGACAAAGCGATCGTAAGCGTCAGCAAAACCCTCGGGGTGGAACACTTGGTCGTTTCTGACTGTTACACCCTCTTCATCGCCTTTACGATTGAGCGGAGCTAGCTGCTCTTCCATAAATCGAGCGGCTTCACCTAAGACGCCCCCGACTGTTTCAAGATCAGCATGCTCATACCCTTGGCGCTTCGCCAAATCTGAAAGATCAGCGATATGTTCCAAAACGAACAACATGTCGTCGGTGGGTGCTTTGTAATCAGACATTTTCGCCTCCTACTACACAGGCTATTCGGCTTCAGCTATTAGGAATTATAAAATTGTGGTGGGAAAATAAAATTATGCAGGCAAAAAACTGTCGAAGAATCCTGATAGCCGCTCGAGCAGCGTCGGGTTGGTTAGCGTTACTGGCCCCAGGAGCTGTGGCACGGTTGTGGCGACTAGAACGGCCATTACGAGGCGATGTTAGTTATTTAATACGCGTATTTGGCATACGAAACGTTATTTTGGCCTATTTGTTGTACCAAGCGGAGCGTGTCGACGCCACAGACGAAGACCTAGAAGAAATGCTTCGCGTTGGAATAGCTGTAGACCTTTTTGATACTGGCGCCGCACTGGTCGCTCGGAGCTCAGAGCCAGCAAATAAAGGCGCTTTTATTCCAGCACTCGTTGCGTCCTTAGTCGGACTTTTGCTGGGTTTTTGGGGTAAAGAAAAACAAATAATCGGTGCGATTAATGAGTGAAGATTCGATTTCTACTACTGAGTCAGAGGACCCGATTCTCGTTCTTTCTCGTTGGGACGGCCCCTTTAACACGGAGGATCCAGATGCCAACTTCAAAGATGAAGTGCGGGCCTACGGCTTATTGGATCCTTTGATTACCTTGAGAGGAGTAGCAGACAGCTTGGATATACCTGTCGGCGCTCTAGCCAGATATGTGTTGGCTAAATGGGCAACGGGGGGTAGCGAAGGCATGCTGCAAGTTGGCGGGATCACACTCAAGCGGATGCAAAATATCTGTCACCGGGCGGAGCACTTAGACACGAAACAAGCACGACTCGATGCTTACGACGAACTGCGCCAAATTGTTGATTGGCTTAACGTACCGATCAAAAATCCAGAACTTTACGAGTGAAAGTTATCCATTAACTACTTGATCAATGACTATCTCCGGCTCGTCAACCATACCGGTGTAGAACGTTCCGAACTCGCCATAGATGGCAGATGCCTCGTCATAACGCATCGTGTAAACAACTTCTTTCAAGTCGTCAAGGTAGTTACCGAAAAGCGTGACTCCCCATTCGAAATCATCCACTCCCGTCGAACCTGTAACTACCTGCAGTATGCGGCCCCGAAAATTGCGTCCTGATTTTCCGTGTTCGTACATAAGTTCTCTGCGGTTTTCGTAGGGAAGCGTGTACCAATTTCCTTGTTCTTCACGACGTTTCGACATCGGGTAGAAACAGAACGCATGTTTTCCCTCAGGTGGGAGCTCTGGGTAGAGACGCGGCGATTTCATTTCTTCTGGAAGATCGGGCGAGTACTCCGAGGTTTCCGTCATTGAGACATAGCTATCCGCCACGAGTAGACCAGCGCGTTGGATTTTGGTTTGAAAACTGCGGATCCGCCATAGATCGGGTCCGAGAACCATGAAACCGATATCTGCTTTGTGCCCAAATAGCGCAACGGCCAGTACCTGATGGTCCGCATCCTCGGTTTCTTTGACGGCAGCCAGAACCCGTTGCTTATCTGAAGCATCGGACACTTTACAAAACAGATGGAGAACACCCCAGCCGATTGAGGTCGACACATATTGCGGTTGAGTCATACATCTGATTTTAGAGGCCGGTTAGTCATTGTGACCGGCGTAGAGGTTTATTGACCCATCTCTTGCAAACCCATAAAGAGTTATGTTCGCTGCGGCAGCAACTTGAATCGCAAGAGCGCTTGGCGCTGAAACGGCAACAACAGTGCCAAAGCCTCCTGCCCACGCTTTTTGCACCATTTCAAAACTGGCTCGGCCACTCACGAAGAGGCCCAAATCCTCAGCTGACCGCTTGTCTTCAAGGCGGCGGTTTCCAATTACCTTGTCGACGGCGTTGTGGCGGCCAATATCTTCACGGAGCACGGATATGCAACCTTCAGAGTCAAAAACCGCCGCTGCGTGAAGTCCACCCGTTCTGGCAAACAATTCTTGTTCGCCTTCAACATTTGCAACTACCGCATTTATCCGATCAATTTCGAATTCCTCTGCCTTGAGAATTGGAGCCAGTTGCGAGGCAAGCTCCGACAAAGCGACGGATCCACACAGACCACACGATGAACTGATATTGCCAAGCCGAGGCACTGGAATCGGAGTTCGACCGTCGGTTTCGACTGTTACGACATTAAATTCGAATTCTGCTGCGGCTCCTTCGCCGCAGTAGCGTACTCCACTAATCGCAGCTTCTTTTAGGAGGTTCTCACCAACACAAAAGCCGACAGCAAGCTCGTAGTCATGGCCTGGCGTACGCATAGTGGTACCGACTAACTGGCCGTCAAGGCGTATTTCGAGAGGCTCTTCCACGACAACTTCATCTTGTACGCGTTGAATTTGGCCATCTTCTATTCGTTGGATTAGAACCTTTTCGGTTCGCCCTTTGCGCACATCCTTAGGCTATCGCCGTCACAGTTGTGCTTGGTCCATGGCGCCTTTCCGACCAATATTCACTTAGACACGCTGCAAGGTAGCCGAGAGGTGGTGCTGCATGCTTTGCCCCATAGCTGCCATGGAGACGTCATACAGCATTTCATTGTTTTCTAACCTTATGACTCGCGTCACCTCCGCAACAGTCTTAGCGGTAGCGGTCGTTGCGACTTCAGTTGATTCGA
>DKNM01000130.1:64632-74757 GCA_002470695.1 Candidatus Neomicrothrix sp. UBA7388 | reverse complement strand
GCGAATGGGGTGCGCTGTATCTCCATGGGTTTCTTTGCTCGCGAAGATCAGCCCGTAATTTGGCGAGGTCCGATGCTGCATAAAGCACTAGAACAGTTTCTTACAGATGTCCATTGGGACGATCCTGACTATTTACTTATTGATTTACCTCCAGGCACTGGTGACATTTCCCTTTCGATCTCTCAGTTTTTGCCGAAGTCGGAACTGCTAGTCGTCACGACACCTCAACCCGCCGCTCAAAAAGTTGCGCAAAGGGCCGCCTATATGGCTGAAAAAGTTAATCTCCAAGTACGAGCGGTAATAGAGAACATGAGTTGGTTCCGCGGTGACGACGGAAAGCGCTATGACATATTCGGGAGTGGGGGAGGAGCAGCTCTTGCCGACGAGCTAGAAGTTCCTCTTTTAGGGCAGGTTCCCTTAGTTACTGAACTCCGTGAGGGAGGAGACGTTGGACGACCGATAGTGGTGTCCGACCCGACCAGTGAAGCAGCAAATATCTTCGGTGAAATGGCGAGGTTGCTGACCGAGGAATACTTGCCAACTCGGAGATACAACGAGGGCCTCAAGCTCGTTTGAGCCACAATAGAGTTGTGACGCTGCTACAGAAACTTCGCTTTGATAACCGGTTCACGGGCTCGCTTCCAAGTGACGATGTTGGTGGCTCCGTTCCTAGACAAGTAAATGGGGCGTGTTTCAGCCGGGTAGCTCCGGCTAATGTCGCTAATCCGGCACTTGTCTCGCACAGCTCTGAGGTGGCGGAGTTGCTAGGCATTTCCCCCGAAGCTGTTTATGACCAGAGTTTCGCAGATGTTATGTCGGGGAACCGCTTACTTGAGGGCATGGACTCCCACGCAATGTGTTACGGCGGTCATCAGTTCGGAAATTGGGCGGGTCAGCTCGGCGATGGGCGCGCAATAGCGCTTGGCGAAGTTCTTGATGTCAATGGTGACCATCAAATGTTGCAACTGAAGGGAGCGGGTCCTACGCCGTATTCTCGTTCTGCCGATGGTCTTGCAGTTTTAAGGTCTTCGGTACGCGAATTTTTGTGCAGTGAAGCGATGCATCATTTGGGCGTGCCCACTACAAGAGCTTTGTCTCTTGTGACGACGGGCGACAAAGTTGTGCGTGACATGCTTTATAACGGCAATCCGCAGCCCGAACCTGGTGCAATAGTCTGCCGAGTAGCTCCATCGTTTGTTCGTTTTGGCAACTTCGAAATCTTTGCTTCGAGAGGCGATCACGAGACGCTGCGAACGCTGGCCGATTTCGTTGTGGAGAGCGAGTTTCCCCATCTCAACAGCCCCAACGCCGATAAGTATGTAGCTCTCCTAAGAGAGGTATGCGAGCGAACGGCAGAGATGGTCGTCCATTGGCTGCGAATTGGCTTTGTCCATGGAGTGATGAATACCGACAATATGTCAATTTTAGGTTTAACGATTGACTACGGGCCCTATGGGTGGCTTGATAACTATGACCCACATTGGACTCCGAATACGACCGATGCGCAGCAGCGCAGATATCGGTTTGGTAACCAGCCGTCGGTAGCGCACTGGAATCTGCTCCAACTAGCGAATGCTCTGTACCCTTTGGTGGGGGAAGTTGAGCCTCTCGAAGAAGCACTTGAGCATTATTCGCAGCACTTCGAAAAAAGTTGGTCGACCATGATGGCTGCGAAACTTGGCTTGCCGTCTCTAGCGGACCCTCGAGACTCTGAGTTAGCTGAAAGCGTATTGACGCTACTTCAGAGCGTAGAGACAGATATGACTATCTTCTGGCGGGAGCTAGCAAATGTTGATTGTTCCGGCTCGAGTGAATTACTGGAACGAGGTTCCCCTCTCCTTCGTGCTGTTTACAACGTGAATGCCATGACGGTAGAACAATCGAAAGCGTTTCATGATTTCGCTGATGGTTGGGCGATAAGGCAGAGGGACCTCAACGTTCCTATTGGGGAAAGAACAACGTTGATGAATCAAACTAATCCGAAATATGTGCTCCGAAATTACATGGCGCAGCTAGCGATTGACGAAGCTGAACAAGGCGATTTTGGATTAATAGCTGAACTCCTTGAATTAGTCCGTTCCCCTTACGCTGACCAGCCGGACAAAGAGCGCTTTTATTCGTTACGACCCGAGTGGGCTCGAACTAGGGTCGGCTGTTCTCAGCTGTCCTGTTCTTCGTGATTGTTTGCTGGTTGGTGGCAGATCAGTCATAGCGGCATACGCTGTGCTTTAAGTCGCAGCGACGTTGCAATATAAATCGTTTACGGAAGTTAGAAAAGGTTTGCTCGTGGAAATCAGAATCGGAATGATGAACGTGGTTCGAGAGTTAAATTTCGAAGTTAATGATGAGGACGCAGATCAACTGAAAGCAGACTTGGAGTCGGCTGTTTCATCTTCCACACCGTTGCTTTGGGTGACAGATCGCGATGGGCGAAACATCGGCGTTTCGGTTGATCAACTTGCGTATGTCGAACTTGGAGCACCTGGTGATCGGCGCATCGGTTTCGCAACTGAGTGACTCCTCGGCAGATTGCAACTAACGAGAAAAGTCGCTGGCCATTGCTGATCAGTGATCAGCAGCAGTAATTTCGATAGGTATGGCAACTCTCGCCGAGCTCAATCGTTTAGGCACAGACCTTTCTAATCGGCAGCTTGTTCACCTCCAACGTCTTATTGCATGGTCGGGAATTATTGCTGACCTTTCCTTTTCTGACCTTTTATTTTTTGTGCCAGTAGGTATAGAAGACTCGGAATTTGCGATCGCGGCACAAATTCGTCCGACAACTGGACAAACTCTTTACCGAGATGACCATGTCGGTCTGAGGGTCACGGATATTGATCGACCACTTATTGCGAGGGCATTTGTTTTAGATGAGGTGGTTGAAGGTGAAGTTCCGATTAAACCGGCTAATCGAAGAGCCATTGTCATGTGTATACCGATCAAGCAGGATGGCGAAGTCATTGGAGTAATGAGCCGCGAGATGCTTCCTGACTTCGCAGAGCGCCGAGATCCTGGCGAACTTGAACGCACCTATTTGGAAACCTTCCATCAGCTGGCCCGCATGATTGCTTCGGGAGCATTTCCGTTTTCTGATCATGACCCTGATACGGATGAGATACCACGTGTTGGTGACGGTCTTCTGGTGGTTGACCTTGAAGCGCGTATTCAGTACGCGTCGCCTAATGCTCTAAGCACTTTGCATCGCGTAGGAGTCCTAGGCAATGTAGCCGGAAGAAGACTGGAGGATCTGGGCATAAGACATCCTGTAATCGCTGAAGATCCGAAAAATCCCCATGCGGTCGCGGCAGAGATAGAAAGCAACGAAACGGCGGTGCAACTTATGGGGTTACCTCTGGTAGAGGACGGAGCCGCCCGTGGTGCTGTGGTTTTGCTGCGGGATATAACAGAACTCAGGCTTCGGGATCGATTGCTAGTTTCGAAAGACGCAACCATCAGGGAGATACATCATCGCGTAAAGAATAATTTGCAGACTATTTCGTCGTTGCTGCGGCTTCAGGGTCGCCGCGTGGAATCCAGTGAAGCCAAGAACGCTATCGATGAATCAGTTCGAAGAATTCGAGCGATAGCACTCGTGCATGAAACGCTAGCTAATGAAACAGCAGATGATGTGAGCCTGCGAGAGGTAGCCAGCATGTTGGCTCGGACTGCTCAAGATAGTTTTACGGCGCCGGAGTCGCCGATTCATTTCGATGTGAAAGGTGACTCGGGGTTGATCCCGTCAGATGTCGTTACACCTCTAGCTGTCGTTCTTAATGAGTTGCTGCAGAACACGGTTGACCATGCTTTTCCCAAAGCGGTAGTAAGTGCGGGTTCTCCCGGTGTGGTGGAGATCTTGCTCGCTCGAGAGAACAATCGACTAACTATGACAGTCAGAGACAATGGAATCGGAGTCCCAGCAGATTTTAATTATCAAGCTCAACAAGGCCTCGGACTGTCGATTATCAGAGGCTTAGCGGTCACTGAATTGAACGGCGCTATCGAGGTAAGACGAAGATCCGATGGGGTTGGCTCTGAGGCGATAGTTCATGTCCCAATACCGGAAGATTCGGAGACTTGATAGTTCTTTGATCTGCGCTACAGCCGACTGTGTTACGACTGATTGAGCTGCCTGCGAATTCTATTCCGCTCTCTTCGGAGTTGGCGACGTTCCTCTTCGGAAGCGCCCCCCCACACACCGTTGTCCTGATTTGTCTTAAGAGCGAACTCAAGACAAAGGTCTTTAACCGAGCACTCAATACAGACGGCTTTGGCAGCGGCGATTTGATTTAGGGCTCTGCCGCTCGAACCGATAGGAAAGAAAAGGGATGGATCTGCCTCGCGGCATTTGGCGGTATTTCTCCAAACGCCGCTCTCCAAGAGCATAGAACCTCGAGCGCTCACGTCTTCATATCCTCCAGGTGGCTTCCCGCGATGGGGATTCGCGAGTAATGAGAATGCTGCAGACTCTACAAACCAAGATCGTCAGAAACTGCTTGAAAAGTGATTTAACGATGAAAATCATTTTGTGAATCTGCAAACGACGAACATTTTGAAGGATTAGCGTTTCCTTTATGTGTGGACAGGATCACAGTTTGCCCCAGCGTTTTCGGCGGTTTCGTGCTGTGCGGCAAGTTGCCTAATAAACCTGCGGTGTTTGCTCACCGAGGAGATTGGGCTCAGGAGCGAGAGAATACTATTGGCGCTTTTCGAGCGGCTGTCGAGGCTGGTGCCGATGGTATAGAGCTCGATGTAAGAATAACCAGAGATGGCCGTTTAGTTGTTCATCATGACCCTCTGATCGAACAAGTTGCTGTATCCCGCATGACTTACCCAAATATTCCCGAATGGGTTCCGAGCCTGACCGATGCTCTGGATGCCTGTTATCCGCTCAGAGTAAACATTGAAGTAAAAGTTGATGACGCTGCCTCAGGATTAGCTCTGCGAACGGTGGAGGCTCTGAACGAACTGTTGCGGGTGCGGGCCGAAGCGCCTGAAAATTGGGTTATTTCCTCTTTTGACTCTCGAGCGCTCGACCATATGCGGTTCTTGAACTCCAACTTTCGCTTGGGCCTGCTGTGTTGGAAGAAGCCTTGGCAGCCATCGATGGAGCATGCAGTCAGTAAGGGATACTCGGCGTTGCACCCCCACGAGGGTCTTGTAGATGCCGAACTTATCGAGTCGGCTTCAGCCGCCGGTATCGAGCTTTGCGTATGGACCGTTAACGACCCTAAGCGAGCGCGAGGGCTAGCTGCTGCGGGCGTTACAAGTTTGATCACTGATATGCCAGCGGTGATTCGAAACTCACTGAATGCGTAGATTTCGAGATGAATCTTTAAGTTGGTGCGACTAAGCGCATTATCTCCGGCTGCCATTTGAAGTTGAGTTGTTCTACTGAACCTAGGTGATCGCCATCGAGTTGATACGGAAATGGCATGTGTCCCGTTACCGAAATTGCATCAAGGTCGGTGCTGATATGAATTCGGTCGTCGTTCTCAAGCGGTTTTCCTTTGAACAGGTCCGACAACAACGTGAGCATGGTTTTTAGCGCCATACTTCTTAACGCGACTACGCTTAGCCGACTCTCTAGGTTTGTTGAGGGCGCCAAAGAAAGCGGACGAGACCCTAGATAGGTATAGGGATCTGTGTTCAAGATGATCGTAAAATAGCTATCTGTGATTCCGCCTGCTGAATGATCAATTCTCATTCGTGGGCTGGAACGGTCATAGTGGCGGAGCCAGGTGTCGAAACCGCACCACATAAATAACGGGTGGCCGGCGTAACGTTTCAGAGCTGAACGTCTTTCTACCTGCTTAACCACAGCTGCGTCGAAACCATTTCCGCAGTGAAACAAAAAGTAACGGCCGGAGACTTCGCCGAGGCCGACGGACTTAATCGAATTTTGGTTAATCGCTGTGATCGTCTGTTTCGTTGCCTCCAGTGGATCGTCATTCATTCCTATTGTGCGAGCAAACACATTGGTTGATCCGCCGGGTAAGGCAGCCAAAGCACAGTCGGTTCCTGCTAGCCCGTTTGCGGCCTCGTTTAGTGTCCCATCGCCTCCTAAAACGACCACGATGTCCGTGCCCGTTGAAGCGGCGCCCCTAGCTATCCGAGAAGCATGCCCTCTGCGGCTAGTCATTGCGAGTTCCACATCGTGATGCTCTGCTAGAGCAGTCTGAATTAAGACGCGAGTTCGAGCTGTTACAGATGAAGCTGACTCGTTTACGAGTAGTAGAATTCTCACTTCTTTAGTGTTGTCGATTTTCTGCCTCCGAGTCGAATCTACGCACCCCCAACATTCGGCATGCTCTGTTGCGTCGTTCAGTTGAAAAAATTTGGGGTTTTAAATTGGATATGTACAAACCGCGGGGCAGAATCCAGTTATGAAGGTCGTTGTTTGCGTTAAACAGATTCCTGACCCCGCGTTACCGGGCGAGTTGGATCCATCTACTAATTATCTCAAGCGAGATGACAAGCTGATTCTTGACGAATCAGACTCATATGGGGTGGAGATGGCCCTCCAGCTTGTCGAGAATGCGGGCGGCGGCGAGGTTTCGCTGGTTTCCATGGCCCCAAATGGCGAAGTTAGTGGACTTCGAACGGCGCTCGCTATGGGCGCCGAAGACGCGATATTGGTGTCTGATGATGCCTTAGCCGGTAGCGATGCATTAGGCACTGCGCGAGTCCTCGCTGCTGCAATATCAAAATTGTCGCCCGACCTCGTTCTCGCAGGTGTCGAGTCTTCCGACGGTTATACGGGTACTGTGCCAGAGATGATTGCAGGTGTTCTCGATATGCCTTCGATCACGTTTGCTAAGCAAATTGAAGTTGATGGCAGCACAGTCAAAGTTCAGCGCCAAACAGAGGCTGGCTACGACGACGTGGAATGCACTACTCCAGCCCTTGTCTCAGTTACCGCTGGCGTCGTTGAGCCTCGATACCCCTCATTTAAAGGAATCATGGCTGCAAAGAAGAAGCCAGTTGAGGAACTTGATTTGGCCGGCTTAGGTGTTGACTCGTCAGCGGTCGGGAAAAGCGGCTCAAGGCAGGACACAGTAAGGGTTACCGAAGCAGAAGAACGGCAGGCGGGCGAGGTCATCGAGGATGAAGGTGAAGCCCATGAGAAAATCGTTGAGTTCCTTGGCGAGCTCAAGATCGTTTGACGAGGTAAAAAATGGCTATTGAAACAATCCTAGTTTTTGGTGAGGGCGATGACAGCGGCCCTAGTGGTTTAACCCTCGAGCTCCTGGCGGCAGCCCGTGGCTTAGCGTCAAACATTCACGTGTTCGTTGCCGGAGATGCAGCTCCAATGGTCACAGAGCTTGGCGCTCATGGCGCGTCGACTGTTTACTCGACAGGGCCGATGGATGAAAAGTTGATGGGGGTGCACGCAGCAGCGGCATTAGCGTCTCACGTTGAGGTAGCTGCTCCGGACGCAATTTTCTTTGGCCAAACTCCTGACGGTCGCGACACTGCGGCGCGGCTGGCCGTTCTGCTAGATCAGCCTGTCGTGACTAACAATGTGGGCGCCTCTGTTGAGGATGGAGCTTTGGTTGTTGAAGAACCTGTTTTTGGTGGCACTCAAAATGTCTTTACTGCTTTCCAAAACGATGGCCCGGCCTTGGCGCTATTTAGGCCCAAGTCATTTGAGGCTGAGGCCACTGGTGGAGGCGCCGCGGAGCTAGTTGAAGTCGAGGCGGTGGACCCAGGTAACGCTGGTTCAGCAGTGGTGACGGGCCGTCACGTGGAAGAACGTTCAGGCCCTCAACTAGATGATGCTGCAGTTGTGGTGTCAGGGGGTCGCGGGCTGGGTCAGCCTGAGGCTTTCGAAATGGTAGATGAATTAGCAGGTCTCCTTGAGGCAGCATCAGGAGCTTCGCGAGCCATAGTCGACGCGGGTTGGGTCCCTTATTCCAAACAAGTTGGCCAAACCGGCAAAGTGGTAAAGCCAAACGTTTACCTTGCATGCGGCATATCGGGTGCCACGCAGCACCTAGTCGGCATGAAGGGCTCCAAGCACATCATTGCTATTAATAAGGATCCTGAAGCACCTATTTTTGGTGTCGCCGACTTGGGTATCGTCGGAGATGTGCACAAAGTCGTCCCGGCGTTGATTGAGGCTCTCAAGTCGCGTTAGCGAACGCTCCCCGGCTGGCTTCAAATTAACGGCCAAGGCCATCGATAGCCATCGTCTTCGGGAAAGAGTCCCGAATTGAGCAAAATCTCTGCTCTATGAAGTACGGCTAGTTGTTCGTCAGGTGCTAACCACTTGGTCACTGTGCCGGACAACTGTGTTCCGGCCCCTTCGATTGCTTTGATCAGATCGTTATCAATTCTTTCACCCGCAAAATCCCAGATGACAGTTCGCAGTTTGAACTCGGTCGAAAAACATAGTCCATGGTCGATCCCATAGATTCGTCCCCACTTGGATAGAAGGCAGTGCCCTGCCTTGCGGTCCGTGTTGTTAGCCAGGAAATCCAACGCACATAGCTTTCGAAGATCTGCGTGGTACCTCGGATCTTCCACCAAAGTGAAATGGTGTTGACTGAAATCAGCATCGACGAACAACTGAACGGAACCTATGCCATGTGGACCTTCACGTTCAATAGTGGGAGGAACCACGGACCAGCCCAGTTGTTCGCTGAGTTCATATGTGGCGATTTCTCTTTTGTAGAGTCCCGGCGGAAAATCCCACAATGGCCGTTCCCCTTTGAGCGGCTTATATATTCCTTTAACCATGTCATTTTCGAGTGTGACATCCACGAGGAAAGTCGCGTTTGAGCTGTATGGCATTCGCCCAAGGATTTCTATTTCTCCCTCGCTTAAGATTTGCTCTGCACTATCAAAGTCATTTTTGGAAAGCGAAAGAGCGTCCTCTGGGTCCGGGTAAAGATCACTCACCGATCGGTTTATGTCCGTTTTGCCGGCCGAAATCCCGACCATATTCAACGAGAAAAAGTGCATGATCCACAAAGGCTTTGGCTTGGCCAAAGTTGATATGAATATGCGCTTCAGCTGGTTCCGCGTCGTCTTCATCTGGCAGTTCCTGAGCGACAACGACGACTTCAGGTGAAAGATCATTGAGGCCGATAGCTAAAGCACCGACCGTCCAGGCAGCGTTTGGAGGTTCAATCATCTCGGAAACTTTCGGAACCTCAAAGGCCTCAGCCTGGTCTTCAAGAATTTCTGCCAGGTGGCTAGCGAGTGATTGGACTTGCCCTTTTTCCACTTTCAGAGTGAGAATGAACTCTTCGGACTGGGCCTGAAGAAAAAAAATCCGGTCGCCAGGAACTCCTACGGTGCCAGCGACAAAGTTAGTCGCGTTCTTTATCTCATAACTTTCGTTCATCATTCCTATCCGAGATGTTGAGGGTTGCTTATGCGGGGGCCAAATCGTTTAGACCACCGGTGTTGTTGACTGACAGGACCACGGGCCCATTCGTTGTGTAGAGAATCGCTGTAACCGAGCATGGAGACACAACTGTTCGTTGGAAGAGATCCAGATGAGTTCCCATCGCATGTGCAATTAAAGCCCGAATTGGGTCCGCATGGCTAACTAGAATTAGTCCTTTTCCCGCATGCTTTGCGACTAAGCGCTCCACTGTTGCTGCCATTCGCGTTTGCATTTCGAGAAATGACTCACCGCCAGGAAAACGAAAGCCAGAAGGGTATTTTTGGACCGACGTCCATGCCTTTAATTTGCGCAGCTCGCTTAGTTTCCTGCCTGTCCAGTCTCCTACGTCAAGTTCCAATAAGCCTTTGTCATGCCTTACTCGCAGGTCGACCTCGCGACTTATGGCTTGGGCTGTTTGCTTAGTGCGTTCCAGCGGGCTCGCATAGATTGCAGAGAAGGCGCCCTTTCGAATCTGGGAGATACGTTCCCCCACTCGTTGTGCCTGCTCGGACCCAACCTCGGACAGGAATACCCCCGGCTTGCGTCCGTAAAGCTCGACACCTGTAGTTGGGGTTTGTCCGTGACGAACCAAGAAGACAAGAGTTGAGCGTTTAGAAGAAGGCACAAAGTGACCGTAGTCGTTAAATGGCCCATCGTCTGCAACACTCGTCAACGTGGATTCTCTAGCCCGCCTATCTGAAACTATTAGTGAATGTCGAAAATGTGACCGC
>DKNM01000130.1:52336-64249 GCA_002470695.1 Candidatus Neomicrothrix sp. UBA7388 | reverse complement strand
CAGGAGTATTGGGGTCGAGGTGTTCCTGGTTTCGGTGATCCGAATGCCAAGGTCATGATTATTGGTCTCGCCCCCGCTGCGCACGGCGCCAATCGCACGGGCCGGGTCTTCACAGGTGATCGATCCGGAGATTTTCTTTTTGCTTCGTTGTTCAGAACGGGTTTTGCTAACCAACCTTCGGCGACACACCTCCATGATGGACTGGCCTTGGAAGACGCTTATGTGACCGCAGCGGTGAGATGCGCTCCTCCGGCAAATAAGCCGACCCCAGAAGAACGGGACAGCTGCCGGCCCTTTATCGAAAAAGAGTTGGAGTTACTTGGAGAAGTAAGCGTGTTTGTTGCGTTGGGTCAATTCGGCTATCAGGTTGCTGCTTCGGTTTTAGGAATTCGACCGCGTCCCCGGTTTGGCCATGGTGTTGTCGTGCCGATAGGAGTACAAGAGCGCCGACCACCAAGACACTTGATTTGTTCATTTCACCCGAGCCAGCAAAATACTTTCACGGGCCGACTTACCGAAGTAATGCTTGATGAAGTTTTCCTAGCAGCGCGCGACCTAGCTGGCTTGAAGCGGCTCTAGTCTGCAACCGTGCTTGGGACCCGCAAACTATTGATTCCACTTCTAGTGATCGCTGGCTTATCGTTTCTCAGTGCATGTTCTTCGAGCAATGGTAAAACCTCGCTGTCAGAATCGACTACTACCTTCTATGGCAACCCGGGTACCCTTCCACCAATAAGTACTGCTCCAACTAGCGCTTTTACGCTTGATGTACAGACGACTATTGCGTTTCTCGATTCGTGTATTTCAGACTCAGGCTTGGTGGGCCCCTGTCATTGCGCTTCGGAGCTATTGGTCTCCAATGTCGACGTTAATGACGTTCAAGGTCTAGAAGATCGAATGAGCGCCTTTAATGAGTTTCCGATCGAATTAGCTGGACTTCTGGCCGAGTGCCGTGGTGCCCCGAGGCCAGCGGCGTGGTCTGCGCCATCCCTAGAGTCTTACTTAACTGTTTGCATGCAAGGTTCGAGCCGTTTGGATGATTTATGTCGTTGTTCCGTTTCAAGGGCGGTCGATGTCATACCTGAGCAGCGGCTGGCAGAATTTCTTGAAGCTGAGACCATTCGGCCTGACATGGTAGATCTTATTAATACCTGTTTGTGAGCCTTCCAGGCCCTCACTTACGGGTAGGTAAGAGTGCTGGTGTCTCCCACGCGAAGTCAGGCCAGCGCTTTCGGGACTTTTCGCTCAACCTGTGCATTAACTCGATTGCGGCAGGGTCGTCGTCGCCTGGTCTTCCTATCAAGTACCCGCCTTCAAGCATTTTCATAATTATTTCTCGGCCGATCGGCGTCCTAACAATGGTCAACGTCCAGTCGCTGTATTTTCCGATGCCGCCCGTAGAGATGTCGGCGTGTTCAGCTGCAAAGTCTGGACAATGGTTGCAGCCCTCTCGCGTCCAAGCGTGGCATTCTTTTAGGTTGATTTCGTAGTAGCCGCCGTCATGGGTCCAAATTTGGAAAACGCCTTTAATGTTGGTCTTTTTTATTGTGTGACGGTCAAGCCCGTATTTCTGCTCGAATAATTCTTCAAAGATTGCCTCATCGAAGGATTTTGAGCATAAAAGTCCGATATTCAACGCAAATCGATTTCCGACTTTCCCAATTTTACGCGACTTGGCGACTGGGACAATCGAGCTTTGGCAGCTCATTCCTACGAGAGCAATCTTTTTCGCGCCTGCCTCTATGGCATCATCATATGCAAGGGTGTTCGCCGAATAGGTGTATCGGCTGCCTGCTCCGCGAACTACGTCGTCCCTGTTAAATGCGACTCCTGGGGATGCTGTCCATTGAGAGCCTTCGCCCTCGCCTACGTAGGAGGTGAGAGCGGCGTCAATGTAACCGTTTTCTAAAGCCCAAATTAAAATTGCTGAAACGAGCCCGCCATCTTGGCCGACTTCATGAATGAAATCGTCCGAGGCTCGCGTCAGAATGATGTCTTTATAAATGCCGGAGGGCTCATCTGCAGTTCGTTGCCTATCGAAGAGAAAGTCATCGGCCTCGTGCTCCCAGGTACGAAAACGTGGACAGGCGCGAGTGCAGCTAGTGCAACCCTTTTCGCCGTGGCCGCAGTTATCCGCTCCTAATTCCTCTTCGATGTGGAAGGGTTTAAACCCTCCTTGCTCGTGATCGTAACCAATTACGTCGTGGGGGCAACTAATGACACAGCCCGCGCAGCCTGTGCAAAGCCCAGACGTGATGACTTCTTCGTGTAGTTCTTTCCATTGAAAGGACCATCGCTCAGGTTTTGGTGCTGCAGTACTGCCTTCGGTCATTGCCATATATGAGAGAATACGCCGACGAATCGCGTTTGACCCGCGAATTACTTCATCTGTTCAGAGCTTTTGGGTAAGGGGGAACCGCGGGCTAGGGTGTCGCTCTGCGCTGCAGCGCACCCGTGAAGTGTTTGCCTTTTGGTGTAAAGGAATAATGAACGAAGCAGATTTATTAACATTGTTGGACGAAGCATTCGTAGCAACGCTTGCCACCATCCGAACCGATGGACGCGTAGATCTTGTGCCGATCACCTTTGCCTACGACGAGCGGAATATAGTCACGGCGATTGATCACAAGCGAAAGTCAACTACCGAGCTCAAGCGTTTGGATAATATAAGGCAGTTCCCCGAGGTGACGCTTCTGATTGATCATTACGATCATTCGGATTGGAAGCGGCTTTGGTGGGTGAGGATTCGAGGCCGAGCGAAAGTTCACCAAAGTGGCGCTGAGTTCGACCGAGCTCTTGACCTTTTGTGTGATCGTTACACTCAGTACGCGGAAAAACGTCCGAAGGGTCCAGCCATCGTGATTGAACGGACCGAACTGACCGGCTGGAAGGCTTGATCGGTGACGTCCAGTTTGTCTCGAGAAGTCCTCAGCGGCTGTGTATAAGGTCGACCAGCCCTATATGGCGGCTTTAGTTGCAACTTGGTCATATGGAAGATCACCAAACTGACAACTAAGCGACTCTTAATTCCTACAAACCGTTTATTGGCAATTGCCATTCAAAACCCGGTGAGTCAGATAGTTAGACCTCGAGGAAATTCTTAATTAATGGCGCCCTCGGCAGGATTCGAACCTGCGCTCATGGCTCCGGAGGCCACTGCTCTATCCCCTGAGCTACGAGGGCGGGATAGCGAATGTATAGCGTACGGGACGACCATCCACTCGAAGTTACTTCTGGCTGCTAATCATAAGTCGATTCTTCTTTGGAGAGTCTCAGAGGTACAGTCAAGATGGTGCTGTCTCGTGCTCAGACAGTCTTTCAATTGCATTAGCAGGGAGTGAGTCGTGATCACTGACGTCTTGGCACAAGCTTTGGTCAACTCTTTTGAAGTTTTGGAGATCGAGCTCGAGTTGGATGAGATCCAAATGGAGCGGCCGGCGTCGCGCACTCATGGCGATTGGTCTTCAAATGTTGCTCTCGTAAGGGCGAAACAGATGGGGCACGTTCCCCGAGAACTCGCCGAAACTTTGGTTCGAAGTATGCAAGAAGCTCGAATCGAACTAGTCGATAAAATGGAGGTAGCCGGACCTGGTTTCATCAACTTTTTCTTGTCTCCCAAATGGTTGCATCAGGTCATGATCGATGTTTTGGAACTAGGCGAAGCGGGGTACGCCCGATCGGCAATTGGTGAGGGAAAATCAGTCAACCTTGAATTTGTGTCAGCTAATCCGACAGGACCACTGCACGCCGGAGGCGGACGTTGGGGCGCATACGGTGACAGCTTGGCTCGCATTTTCCGTAGATGTGGGTATGCGACTACAACTGAGTATTACGTAAACGATCGCGGTATTCAGACTGAACTTTTCGGAGCATCATTGATGGCCCGGCGAGAGGGTCGCGACATTCCAGATGACGGATACGCAGGTGAGTACGTTTCGGAATGGGCGGACGAGATGCCGCCAAATGCTGACCCTATTGTTTGGGGTCTGGAAAGGGCTCTGACTGAAGTCCGAGATGCACTCGCTTCAATGAACGTGACCTTTGATCTTTGGGCCAGCGAAAAAGCTTTGGTGAGTTCTGGAGCAATGGACCAGGTGATAAGTCGCCTACGTGCGGAAGGCTGGCTAGTCGAAAACGACGGAGCGCTCTGGCTGCGCACAACGGAGTTTGGTGACGAGAAAGATCGAGTCCTTGTAAAAAGCGACGGAGAGCCAACATATTTTGTCCCGGATATTGCCTATCACGAGCAGAAGTTTGGACGCGGTGACTTAGTTATCGATGTTCTCGGCGCCGATCACCATGGGTATGTGCCGCGAATGTCGGCTGCGATGCAGATGCTTGGACACCCACCAGAAGCCTATGAGGCAATAATCGGACAGAACGTGACTCTGGTTAGAGAAGGAAAAGAGATCCAACTTTCTAAACGAACTGGCACAATGGTCGAAGTCAGTGAATTGATCGAAGCCGTTGGCCCAGACGTCGCTCGCTTTGCTTACTTGCTGCAATCCATCGATACTCGTCAAACTATCGACATTGATGTTCTAGCGAGCCAGGCGAATGAAAATCCGGTTTACTACGTCCAATATGCGCACGCCCGAATCGCATCGGTTGGCCGGGAGGCTGGTAAACGCGGAATTGAACGACTCCCTCTTATGCCTCATTCCCTCGAGTTACTTACTCATGAGCGCGAAATAGAAATTCTTCGGTGTTTATCGACTCTGCCTGAAATAGTTGAGTTAGCGGCGCGAGACCGAGCGCCTCACCGGCTAGCCACGTGGATACGGGAAATGGCCGCAGCATTTCATGGCTTCTACCACGATTGCCCGGTTTTAAGATCTGACCTTGAAAAAGATCTTCAGCAGGCGCGGCTTTGGCTTGTAGAAGCTTCCCGAGTGGGTTTTGCCGTCAGTCTCGATCTTTTAGGCATTGAAGCTCCGGAACAGATGTGAGGAAGTTGAGATGAGCGACGAAAACTTGACCAGTGCCCCTCTTCCGATGTCGTTGTTGCCAGATTCAGCAGAAGTCGGCGAGCGAGGTGAACTCAGAATCGGCGGTCTCGCTATTGATGAATTGGCCGCGGAATACGGCACCCCACTGTTTATTTATGACGAAGATCATCTGCGATCACGTTGCAGAGAAGCAGTAACGGCGCTTGGAGAGGGAACTGCATACGCAAGCAAGGCATTTCTATGTGTTGCGATGGCCCGCCTCGTGAATGAAGAAGGCCTGCATATTGATGTTGCTAGCCATGGCGAGTTGCACACTGCGATTGTCGGTGAGGTACCAGGACCAAACATAGTTCTTCATGGAAACAACAAATCTGATTCCGAGTTGTCGCTTGCCCGGTCATATGGAGTGGGCCGTGTCGTTGTCGACTCTTTCGACGAACTCGACCGACTGAGGTCCATGCATCAAAAAGACGGCATAGTTACGCCGGTACTGTTGAGAATTACCCCTGGGGTTGAAGCGCACACCCATAAATTTATTTCGACGGGCCAGAACGACTCCAAATTTGGATTTGGTTTGGAATCTGGTGCAGCTCTTGAGGCCGTCGAACAATGCAGACAAAATCCTGGCGTAGAATTATTTGGGGTCCACTATCACATCGGGAGCCAAGTTTTCCGAGTCGATAGTTTCGCCCGTGCCCTAGATGTAGTGGCCCGATTTTTTGAGCCATTAGAACTGTCAGAATTGTCGGTAGGGGGAGGCCTAGGTGTCGCGTATACCGAATCGCAATCGGCGCCTTCCATTACAGAATGGGGAGAGATGTTGCGGGGTGCCTGCGAGAGCCTTGGTGTAAAAGCCCGAGTTTCCGCTGAACCCGGAAGATCGATCGCGGCTCAAGCTGCGATTACTGTCTACTCAATAGGAACGATCAAGGAATTGCCTGGGATACGAACCTATGTAGCGGTAGACGGCGGTTTTGTAGATAACGCTAGGCCCATGCTTTACGGAAGCGAATATACGACGTTCGCGCCTTCAAGGATCGAAGAAAGTCGCGTGGTAAAGGCGAGAGTCGTCGGTCAGCATTGCGAGTCAAGTGACGTAATTGTTCAGGAAGCTACTTTGCCGGAAGGACTAGCGGTTGGTGACTTGATTGCAACACCCGTTACTGGCGCCTATGGATATTCGATGGCCAGTTCATATAACAGAATGCCGCGACCAGCTGTCCTGTTTGTTTCGAAGGGTTCAGCACGCACCGTTATTCGGCGGGAGTCGGTGGAAGACCTTATGGCCCTGGATGTGCAATAACCGTACCGCTAACTCTTGCATGCAATAGCGATCTATAAATACGGACCGAGAAAGTGACTGCTTGCCGGTACCGTAATAGTCATGGAGTCGGAATCATCTTCCACTATTCGTATCGGACTTCTGGGTTGTGGCACGGTTGGTGGTGCCCTCGCCAGGATTATTCACAGCGATGCTGCTCGGATAGCCGCGAGGACAGGGGTCTTTCTTGAAATAAAGGGAGTCGCTGTTCGGAGTTTGACTGCTGAACGCAACGTCGCACTTCCTCCTGATTTGTTTACCCGTGAACCGCAGAGTCTTGTCAATTCACCCGATATTGACGTCATAGTTGAAACTATCGGTGGAATTGAGCCGGCAAGACAACTAGTCATTGACTCACTCAAAGGCGGTAAACCCGTTGTAACAGCCAATAAAGAGCTCGTGGCGAACGTAGGCCAAGAGTTGTTTGAAGCAGCTGCTGCTGGCGGCGTTGACTTGTTCTATGAGGCTGCCGTTGCGGGTGGCATTCCTTTGATTCGAGCGCTTCGAGATTCACTAGCAGGGGAGCGCATTAATCGGGTGATGGGAATAGTCAACGGAACAACGAACTTTATTCTCACGAAGATGACGGAAGAAGGAGCTGACTACTCCGAAGTTTTGGCTGAGGCTCAACGCCTTGGATTCGCCGAAGCCGACCCAACGGCTGATGTTGAGGGATCCGATGCGGCGGCTAAGGCTGCAATATTGGCCTCAATTGCCTTTGGAGCCAAAGTCGTGGCTGGAGACGTCTACCAAGAGGGCATAAGTAAGATCTCAGCGAACGATATTGCTGCAGCAGCGCATATGGGTCATGTCATTAAACTTCTTGCCTTGGCGGAATTCGAAGATGGAGAGGTGGCCGTTCGTGTTCACCCCACCATGGTTCCTCATACTCATCCCTTGGCGTCTGTAAGGGAAAGCTTCAACGCTGTTTTCCTTGAAGGTTCCGAAGTGGGCGATCTCATGCTTTACGGCCGAGGTGCAGGCGGTGGCCCCACAGCCTCTGCCATGTTGGGTGACGTAATTTCAGCGGCAAAAAATTTGCAGCAGGGTGTGTCAAGCGAATTCGGAGTGTTGTCAGAGGTCAAGATACGGGCTATCGACGAAACCAGCAGCGCGTTCTATCTGCAGCTCGATGTGGAAGATAAACCGGGTGTGTTGGCTGTGGTGGCGGGCGTATTTGGCGAGCATGGGGTCTCTATACGGTCGATGGAGCAAAAAGGTCATGATGCGACCGCTCACTTAGTTTTTATTACCCATCAAGCGCGAGAAGCGGACGTTCAATCGACGATCAGAGAATTAAGGGATTTAGACGAAGTGCGTGACATAGGTGCTTTGATAAGGGTCATAGGCGATTAGTAGCTCTGGAGACTCATTTGGTGAAGTATCAGAGTACCCGAGGTAATGCCCCCGTCTTAGAGTTCGGTGATGTCCTGCTCGCGGGCTTAGCAGAAGATGGCGGTCTGTATGTTCCGACTGAATTTCCGCTCTTTACAACTGCTGATCTGGGCTCTTTTACGACGATGTCGTATGCCGAAGTTGCGACTCGGGTATTGGAACCCTTTGTCTCACCGAGTATCACGAGTGATGATTTGGGCGCAATGGCGGAGGAGTCATACTCCGGCTTTCGTAGTTCAGATGTGGTGCCTATCCGGGAACTACCAACTGAATTTGGCGCTAATCGTTACCTAGTTGAGCTTTATTGGGGACCCACCTTCTCTTTCAAAGATATTGCTCTTCAGTTGCTCGGTCGCCTTTTTGAGTACGAACTCTCGCGTCGCTCTACGAGCGTCACAATCGTGGGAGCTACCTCTGGTGACACTGGAAGCGCAGCTATCGAAGCCTGCAAGGATCGTGATGGCATTGAGTTAGTGATGTTGCATCCTCATAATCGAGTGTCAGATGTGCAACGTCGCCAGATGACGACCGTGGGTAGCGCAAATATTCACAACGTGGCGATTGAAGGAACATTTGATGATTGCCAAGATCTAGTGAAGGGCATGTTTGCTGACAGCCGATTCAGAGAAAGACACCGATTGGCTGCCGTGAACAGTATTAACTGGGCGCGTGTTGCCGCCCAAACCGTTTATTACTTCACGTCTGCCTCCCAAATAGCGGGACCTAGTAAACCGATGTCGTTCTGCGTGCCTACGGGAAACTTCGGCAATATCTTCGCAGGTTTTATTGCTTCGCAAATGGGTCTGCCTGTCGAACGCTTAGTGATAGCAAGTAACCACAACGACATACTCACTCGCGCTCACAGTTCAGGAGTCATGCAGATCGAAGAAGTTCAGCCTTCTACGAGCCCTGCGATGGACATACAAGTTTCTAGCAATTTCGAACGTCTTTTATTTGAACTAAGCAACAAGGACGGGAAGTGGTTGCGAGCTGCGATGCAGACCTTCCGATCTCAAAGAGAGCTTGAGCTAGAAAGCTCTGTTCTCAGTAAGTTTCGCGAGAACTTTGATGCTGGCAGTGCGACGGAAGATGAGGTAGATCGCACCATCAAAGATTATTACTTGGCGAATGGTGACTTTGTCGATCCTCACACTGCGGTAGGACTGTCGGTTATTAAACAAATGACTTCGTTACCTGGCCCAATGGCTGTCATGTCCACTGCCCACCCAGCAAAATTTGATGAGATAGTTAAGCGGGCAACTGGATTCGCGCCTAGCCAACCCGAAGAAATAGCGGTGCTCAGCGACCTAGAGGAGAAATGCACTGAACTTCCCAATGATTTGTCTTCGGTCATGGACTTTGTTGCTAAAGCAGTGAGCTGAACAGTCTTGTAGCCACGTTGTCAGTTGATAGTCAAAATGAGTAGCCTGCACCCATCGTTCCGTTGCTCACAACGTTTGTGATTCAAGCAGCCGTATCTGGCCGGCGTTCGCCGGTGAGGATATGACGGACGATCTGAAACCACTTTGCGGTGCGGTAGGCCTGCACTGAGATTAAGAGGATGAGATGTCAGACCAGCCAGACCGAGCGCTACTCGAGGCCAAGTCACGTGATGACCTAGTTTCGATGGCGGCTGCATTGGGAATCGAAATCGCGCCTAGAGCCAGAAAGGCGACGATTATCGATGACATCTTGAAAGGCCCCTCCGGACCTTCTGAAAGTTCTACTGAACAGGAACCTGTTCGCCGGGTACGGCGATCGGTAGAGGCGTCCGAGGTCGAGAACTCTGGTTCAGAAGACAACTCGACTGAAGCCACGGAAAATGACGAAGAACAAGCAAATAAGCCAACTTCGGATGAAAGTGACAGCGGAGTGGCCGAGCCTGGGAACCGTCGCCGCCGCCGTCGCGGTAGAGATCGCGACCGGGATGAAAACTGGCAAGGCGAGCCCGTTGAGTGCCAAGGAATTTTAGATTTGCGAGACGAAGGATATGGCTTTCTCCGAACTCGCGGCCCTCTCCCTTCCAATGACGATGTTTACGTCGCCGCTAAACAAGTTCGCATTCATGGACTTCGCAAAGGTGACATTGTTAAAGGTGCGTGCAGGCCCGCTGCGCGCAACGAGAAAAATCCCGCCCTCGTCCAAATTGATGAAATCAATGGAGCAGAACTTGATGAAGCGAGAGATCGACCCCTGTTCGAAGACCTAAGGGCGATACATCCCCATGAGCACCTCAGCCTTGAAATCGAGGGTAGCGAAAATCTGACAGCGCGAGTTATCGAGCTTGTAGCTCCTATCGGGAAAGGGCAAAGAGGCCTTATCGTTTCCCCGCCTGAATGCGGCAAGACTTCAACGATTAAGGAGTTAGCACTTGCGCTCGAAACAAACCATCCTGACCTGCACTTGATCGTGCTGTTAATTGACGAGCGACCTGAAGAAGTTACAGACATAGCTGATTGTGTCGAAGGGGAAGTGCTCGCTTCAACGTTTGATAGGCCGGCTGATGAACATATCCAAGTTGCTGAACTTACCCTGGAACGCGCGAAGCGCATGGTCGAAGGTGGTTTAGACGTAGTCATCCTCGTCGATGGTCTCAGTCGTCTGGCAAGGGCATATAACGTTGCAGCTCCCGGCAACGGCAAGGCGTTGGTAGAGGGGGTTGCTCCGGCAGCTCTATACCCACCTAAACGCTTCTTTGGTGCAGCAAGAGCCCTAGAGAAAAGCGGTTCGCTAACTGTAATTGCTACGGCCGCGGTGGAAACTGGCTGGCATTTGGACGAAATGATTCTTGAATCGCTGCAAGGAACGGCCAACTCGTTGGTCCGACTCGACAGACGAGCCGCTGATAGACGGGTCTACCCAGCTATTGACGTCGTAGCTTCTTGCACTCGCGAACTTCAAAAGCTGGCCGGCGAGCAGCGGGCGCTTGGAGGGCAGGCGATAGCGGATGCTCTGGTTGAAATGGAGGAAGGTGCTAGAGGATCGGCCATTGATTGGGTGTTGGAACAAATGACGGTCACCCGCTCTAATACGGAAATTCTCGAGCAACTAGCTCGCAGGAGCTAATAGCACCCCAACAATCTCCTAGATCAATCCAATAACCAGGTGTGATTCGGCCAAGTTGCCGCCAGAATAGAGGAATCATGAAGAGCGAAATCCATCCCGATTACCGACCAGTCGTATTTCGCGACGCGGGTGCTGAATTCTCTTTCATCACCCAGTCAACTGTCGAGACCTCCGACACCATCGTGTGGGAAGACGGTAATGAATATCCGCTTGTCACCGTGGAATTGTCGAGTGCGAGTCACCCGTTCTTTACGGGGCAAATGAAGATCGTTGACACTGCTGGACGTGTTGAGCGATTCGAGCGACGGTACGGACGTCGGCGCGGCTCAGATCAGAACACTGACGCCTCTGAAGAATAATTCAGCTTGTGGCGCTAGATCCGGAACGTCGCCGCAACCTTTATGCAATGAAGCTTCGTTCACTAGTGAACGAGCACTTGTCTACACCGGCCCTCGAGGTAGTAGGTACGGACGATGGAGCATCAGCAAGGCTCTCTGACGGCGGAGTTGCGGTGTTAGCCGAAGAACGCATTGATCGTGCGATTGGGATTGCTCTAGCATTGTCAGTTCGCTCCTCGTCAAGTGAAATCGAGATCTTTGCAGAGGGTGCGAGCGGGGTACTTGCGAGAAGAGCAATGCTCTTTTCTGGCGTTATCAATATTTGGGAAATTAAAGGTAAGGAAATAGAGCTGGCGAGACCGGATGGGCCGCTTGATGGGTTGCAAACTCCTGAGCTGCCAGCACTGATAGCAGTGATGCAAGGCGCCGGGTTAGAAGTCGTGTCTGAGCATGGCGTTATCGTTGGCGAGGTTGCGGGTTTAGAAGTAGCGCGAATTGTTTCTGACCTGAACGGAGACCGGATTGAAGTAGGGGTAGGAGCGCACGATAGGGAAGCTTTTGCCCTTTTACATGGTCACCTTCCTACAACCGAAGCGATCGCGCGAGTTGCCGATGTTGTCAAAAATCATCGTATGCCCGGAGCTGAACCTCATCCTCTAAACCGTCTAGGTGCAGAGCGGTGGTTGCGAGCACGTCTTATCGCTGAACCGGAAAGAATTGGGGCTCAGAAACTCGAAGCGGCTGAGCCTCCAGTCGAACGAACAAATCTGAAAGAAGCCGTCCCCGCAGTTGCGAAGGGAACAACTAACGATGGAAAAGAATTAGTTGTTGTTTGCGCTGTAGG
>DKNM01000130.1:7204-51950 GCA_002470695.1 Candidatus Neomicrothrix sp. UBA7388 | reverse complement strand
ACTCAAAGTTGTGGTTCCGCAGAGAGATGCTCATCAGATCCTTTTTGACCTGGCTGGTCGGTTAGTTCATGAAGCTGAGATCGTAGGCGTTGATGACAATTGGCGCCAATGGAAGCCCTCACCGTCTGTACCCTAGGGCTGTGCTTGATCGCCTATTGCAGTTAGAAGAAGAGTTGGCTCATGTTGAGTCGCAGCTCGGTGATCCGGAAGTCACCTCTAATAGGGAGCGCTTCGTAGAGGTCAGCCGCCGACACTCTCAACTGGCCGAAATGATTGAAGTGGGCTCAGCGTGGCGGAGAGCTTTAGAAGACTCACTAGCAGCCAAAGAGATGGCTGAATCAAGTTCTGGTGACGAGTTATCAGAGGCTCGTGAAATGGAAGCGGCTGCGGTTTTAGATGCAGAGAAGCTAGAAGAGGAATTTCGTCTCTTGTTGCTGCCCAGAGACCCGAACGACGACCGCAACGTCATTGTTGAAATTAGAGGCGCTGAAGGAGGGGAAGAAGCAAATCTCTGGGCTCGAGATTTATTTGAAATGTACCGTTCCTACGTGAGCGCTAAAGGCTGGGGCGTTGAGGTTCTAGGCAGTCACTTGAGTGACATGGGCGGCTACACCGATATTGCGTTTCTAGTTAAAGGCGACGCCGTGTGGAGTCATCTCAAGCACGAAGGTGGCCCCCACCGGGTTCAAAGGGTGCCTGTGACGGAGTCGCAAGGAAGGGTGCATACATCTTCGGCTGCAGTAACGGTTCTTCCCGAAGCTGATGAGGTAGAAGTAGAAATCGACGCCAACGATTTAGAAATTGATACCTATCGGTCATCGGGTCCGGGTGGTCAATCGGTTAACACAACAGACTCGGCGGTTCGAGTCACTCACCTGCCAACTGGTCTTGTGGTTTCGATGCAAGATGAAAAGAGCCAATTACAAAATAAAGCCAAAGCTCTGCGAGTTCTCAGGGCTCGACTGTTGAAGCTTCGACAAGAAGAGCAAGCCATGTCTCAAGCGGCGCAAAAACGGGATCAAATTAAAAGCGGTGGCCGCGCAGAAAAAATTCGAACCTACAATTTCAAAGAAAGCCGTGTCACCGACCATCGCATTGGGTTGACCCTCTACAAATTGGAGCGTGTTTTGTCAGGTGGTCTTGATGAAGTCGTGCAGCCCCTCATGCTTCGTGAACGTGAACAACAACTTGAGGCTGAACATGAATCGACCTGAGGGCGAGGTCGGGTCTTTCCTCACTCTAAGCAAACTACGAGCTGACATTTTAGAGACCCTTCAAGCCTCCGAAGTCGAGGACGCCGAGACCAGTGCGCGCTGGATAGTTGCGGAAGCGACGGGTCTAAGCCCCGAGTCTTTAGTTGAAGACGCTGAAACGGCTCTAACTCAAGGCGCCGTCGCTCGGGCTGACGCCATGTGTCAGCGCCGCGCTCTCGGCGAGCCTCTCCAGTATGTATTGGGTAACTGGACTTTCAGGTATCTCGACTTAGCCGTTGATGGAAGAGCTCTAATTCCGAGACCCGAAACCGAGGTGGTGGCCGGTTACGCTATTGATCTACTCAAGTCCCGTCGAAATGTCGATGGCGAGAAAGCGGTTGTAGCTGACCTAGGAACTGGGAGCGGTGCGATTGCGCTGTCGATTGCAGGTGAACTTTCGAACGTCGAAGTGCATGCCACGGACCTATCACATGAAGCTCTCGCTCTCGCAAGATCCAACCTTGCAGGGTTGGGAGTAGCAGGAGTCAAAGTTAATTTTTACGAAGGTGACTGGTTTGATGCACTGCCCGAGGAGTTGGCGGGAGGTCTAGACCTTCTCATCTCTAACCCTCCCTATGTGCCCTCAAACGTTGACCTTCCTCCCGCAGTAGCTGATTGGGAACCGTCTATGGCGCTGGTAGCAGAGCAGGATGGTTTTATCCACCTTGACCTGCTGACGCGAAGTGCGAGGGAATGGTTACGCCCTAGCGGTTGGCTCGTCCTCGAGTGCGGGTCTGAGCAAACTAGCCGGCTTCATGCTCTCGCGATAGCCCGCGGATTTGAAGATGTAACGGTCGGAGATGACTTGTCTGGCGCAAGTAGATTCGTGGTCGCACGCAAACCAATAGACGATGTTGCGAACTCCCAACGTTTAGCTGCGGAACAGGCCCTGCGGAATGGAGAGCTCGTTGTGGCCCCAACGGACACGCTTCCTGGCTTACTAGCTTCTTATGCAGATGAAGCTGCGGTAATGAGCTCCTATAGAGCGAAGGATCGACCCTTTGAGCAACCAGTTCCAATTCTGGTGAGCGGCATTGAGCAAGCTGAACAATTGGTTGTTTTAAACGACAAGGCTCGACTGTTGCTGGAACGACATTGGCCAGGAGCGTTGACTATCGTCGCAGAGCGACGGAATGGAGTGGACCCTGTTCACGGTAGCAGCACCCTTGGCGTGAGATGTCCGGAGCCCGGATGGCTTCGGCTTCTAATTGACAATGTAGGTCCCGTCACTGGCTCCAGCGCAAACTTACATGGTGAAGAGACTGCTGATTCTGCTGACGTAGCAGCGCAATCGTTAATAATCTCTCCAGCCGTCGTCGTTCAAGGCGCTGCAACCAAGGGTCTTGCTTCGACCGTGGTTGACACGACTGGTGAAGGGCTTGTGGTTCTGAGGGAAGGAGCGATTAGCTCCGATGATCTATAGAGACGATTGCGACATTGTTCAGCAGAATTGTTCAGGACAAGTGACGTTAGACGCGCGAAGATAACGCCACCGCTTCGCAAAGGGGTTTTGATGTCTGTTATCGCTATTGGTGCCGATCATGCCGGGTTTGCTTTAAAGCAGATAATTGCCGCTCATTTAAGAGACGACGAGCACGAAATTTTAGATTGCGGAGCTGATTCGGATGACCGAGTTGACTACCCGGACTATGGATCGGCGGTTGCCTTCGCCATAAAAGATGGACGGGCAGAAAAAGGAATTTTGGTGTGCGGTAGTGGTATTGGCATTGTTATGGCGGCGGGGAAAATCTCCGGCATCCGCGCTGCAACAGTGCACGATGTAACTACAGCACGCATGTGTAAGGAACACAACGACGCCAACGTAATTGGAATCGGAGCACGAATGGTCGGCGAACAGACAGCGTTAGACATTGTCGATGCATATATGAAGGCGTCTTTTCAAGGGGGGCGACACCAAGGGCGAATCGACAAGCTAACCCAATTGGAAAATGCGCGATAGAGAGCTGTTTACGGGCATGCTGTAAATAGTCGTGAATCTAGAAGATGAAAGGCTCCTCCATGAACAAATCGCATTCTGTGTGGCAAGTAGGTCCCGATTTGGAGATAGAGGGCCTTATCGAACAGGAAAAAGAACGGCAGCGAATGAGCCTCCAGCTCATAGCGTCGGAAAATTTTGCCTCCCCCTCCGTTATGAGAGCTACTGGCAGTATTTTCACGAATAAGTACAGCGAGGGCTATCCAAGGCGCCGATACTACGGTGGTAACGCCCATGTAGATGTTGTTGAACAACTCGCCATTGATCGGGTCAAAAAGCTTTTTGGGGCGGAACACGCGAACGTTCAACCTCACTCCGGATCTCAGGCGAACGCGGCTGTATATATGGCTTTGCTTGAGGTGGGTGACACCGTAATGGGTATGAGTCTTGACCATGGTGGGCACCTGACCCATGGATCCCCGGTAAATGCCAGCGGTAGATTTTACAACTTTGTTTCGTACGGTCTCGACGATGACGAACGAATCGATTACGACGCTATGCGGAACCTCGCCCTGAAAGAACGGCCTAAATTGATAGTGGCAGGAGCAACTGCTTACTCGCGTCGTATAGACCCGGAGCCTTTTCGAAAAGTCTGTGACGAAATTGGTGCATACTTCATGTTCGATGCAGCGCATATTGCGGGGCTGATAGCGGGGGGCCAGCACCCTAACCCGATCCCACTCGCAGATGTGATGACGTTTACCACCCACAAGACTCTTAGGGGCCCTCGCGGTGGCTGCATTCTTTCAAGTGAGGCGCTCGCTAAAAAAATTGACAGCGCCGTGTTCCCTGGTAATCAAGGTGGACCACTTGAACACGTTATTGCTGCTAAAGCCGTCGGCTTTAGAGAAGCGTTAGATCCGGGTTTCGCCAATTACGCTGCGCGAATTGTTGAAAATGCCAATGCGCTGGCGGGCTCCCTCATAGAACTTGGTTTTAGGCTCGTGTCTGGTGGAACTGATAATCATCTTCTACTTGTTGACTTGAGGAGCTTTGACGAGGACCTAACTGGTAAAGAGGCGCAGGAGATTCTCGACATCGGAGGCGTAACTCTCAACAGAAATACTATTCCCAATGACCCCCGCTCTCCATTCGTGACAAGCGGCGTTCGGATAGGCGTCGCGTCGGTCACTACGCAGGGCATGGGAGTTCAAGAGATGAGTCGAATTGCCGAATTCACTGCAAAGATTCTTCGTCAACGCAATGATGAGACCGCCGTGAAGGCCATTTCGCTAGAGGTAGCAGACTTGTGTTCACAATTTCCCCCGTACTCCGATGAAACTGTCTAACGACCACAGGAAAGCTTGACCGGGCCCTCCCTCCTAAATAGGTGCTCAGTTACTAGGCTGACTATGTAGCGCAGTGGTTGCACGTTGCCTCCGCTGCTATTGGTAGGTAAGACGATTCTGTGAGCAGGACACTCCAACACGCCCTCGTTCTATCGATATCGACAACTGTTACTTACATCTTCACGTATTTGATGGCGAAAATAGCCCCTAAATTAGGCGCAGTCGTTGAACCAGACGATCGAAGAATCCACGAACGTCCGACTTCAACGGGTGGGGGAGTCGCCATGTTGACCGGTCTCCTAGCTGCCCTAATTGTGGCAAGCCGCCTTCCTGGTTTCGCTCAAGTATTCGCCGGTTCATCCGAAGCATTAGCCGTTGTAGTTGCAGCTACCGTGATGTTCGGAATTGGTTTCTTAGATGACCTGCGCGAGCTCTCCGCCCCGGCAAAAGTCGCTGGACAAGTGTTGTCGGCGAGCTTGCTAGCGGTGTTAGGCGTCACATTATTTTATTTCAGAGTGCCATTCGGCCAATTGGTAGTGCTCTCTGCGGACTGGGCAACCCTGATAACCGTGCTTCTGGTAGTGGTAGTCGCCAATTCGGTCAATTTGATTGACGGTCTTGACGGCCTTGCGGCTGGAACTATTGCCATTGCTGCGGGCGCTTTCTATGTCTACAGCGGCGAACTGCAGAACGCTGGAGTCATTAGCGAAGCCAATCTTGGACCGCTTCTAGCACTCGTTACTCTAGGCATTTGTCTCGGATTTCTTCCGCACAACTTTTATCCAGCCAAAATATTCATGGGCGATGGCGGAGCACTCTTGCTGGGTCTTTTAATGGCCTCAGCAACGATGACTGTTGGCGGCAGAGTAGTTGATCAATTCAGCGGCCAGGTTTATTTTTTCTTTGCCCCCATTGCTATCCCTTTCTTGATTCTGGGTGTCCCTCTCGTCGATGTTGCCTTGGCAATTATTCGGCGCGCCTATAGAAGGGAAGGTATTGCTACTGCTGATAAAGATCATCTGCACCACAGACTCTTGCGAATGGGTCACGGACACCGACGCACGGTGCTTCTCTTATGGGCATGGACGGCCCTGCTATCGGGTGTTGCGCTTGTCCCTACGTTGACAGGAAGCGGTGATGCAGTACTACCGTTCGCGCTTGCTGGGGTATCGATATTGCTGTTCTTCCTCCTTCGGCCTCTCTCGCGCGTAGGCCAGGAAAAGGATGCTGAGATACAAAGTGCTTGAGATAATTGCAGATATAAAAATTTTGATGACAATGTCGCTTGCAACGTTTGGTGCCGCCCAATAGGGTGAGGCCGCTTATTGCAGCACCCCCTAGTTGACTACTTATTCGGAAAAAGCCTGACGCATGCGAGCACCAGAGCTCTCCAAAAACAAATTCTTTTTCGGGACAGACGATGCCTTCTCGCGCTCAGTTGAGATCGTTGTAACGCCATTAGCATTTAGTGGGATCGGGTGGCTCCTAGATCGATGGATAGGAACTGGCCCTTGGTTCGCACTCGCCTTTGGCGCAACCGCTTTTTTAGGTAAGTTGACGGCTGAGTGGTACCGCTACACAGGCCGAATGAGAGGCATCGAAACTGAGATGAGCTCAGCTCGACCCCAGAACCTCAGAGGACTTGACCAGCGCGAAGAGATAGATGATCGGCTGCCGACCGGAGTCACCCTTGAAGAGAGTGGTGACAAATGAAAAATAAGGTTCAAGACAGATCTGTTGAAGTCCCGAACAGGGACCCGCATAGCGAACCAGAAAAAAACATTGTCAGCGACATGCTGTCTCGAGGACTAAAAATAACTCCTTTATGGCTTCTCCTCTCCTTGGCTATTTGGGGTGTCGACGGCGTCGCATCATCAGCTATTGGTCTTGGCTTGATATTTGCCAACTTCCTTGCGGCGGCCGCTTTCTTAACCTGGGCCGGCCGAATTTCAGTTGCCGCCCTCATGTTCGCAGCATTGGGCGGGTTCGTTCTTCGCCTGGCGCTTCTAACCATAGCGGTCATCGGTTTTAGTAAAATTACGTTTTTTGCACCTGTTCCACTCGCGATTACGATTATCGTTTCGCATCTTGGGTTACTGGTGTGGGAGACGCGCTATGTTTCTCTATCGCTGGCTTATCCCGGATTGGGACCTAGCCACATGACTCAAAAAAATCGCAAGGAGATCAAGTGAACCAACTGCTTGCCGCTGGCAATGGCGATAGTTCTGGTGGACTGCACTTTCCAGCAATCGAGAGCTTATTAGAGTGGCCCGGCTTTCTTTTTGAGGGCAATACCTTTTTTGAGTTGAACAAGGTGGGCTTGATTTATATATGGGCGATGGTTGCCCCCCTCGTAATTTTTATCTTGGCTATTCGGAAAAGCGCGTTGGTGCCTCGCGGCGTCCAGACGGTTGCCGAATCTTCGGTGGACTTCGTTCGAGAGAATATCGTGATGCAGACGATGGGCCCAGATGGCATGAGGTTTATGCCATTCCTGTTATCGCTCTTCTTCTTTATCTTCTTTGCGAACATCACAGAAGTGATCCCATTCATACAACTACCAGCGAACGCTCGTATGGCAGCGCCAGCATTCTTGGCGATATTGGTTTGGGTTGTCTTCAATGCCGTAGGAATCAAAAGCCAAGGTTTCTTCTCATACTTTAAAAACACGGTTATCCCGCCAGGTGTCCCGGGTGCTTTGTTGCCCTTGGTAGCCGTTATTGAGTTTGTTTCAACCTTCTTGGTGCGCCCCTTCTCACTTGCAGTTCGGCTTTTCGCCAACATGCTCGCCGGGCACCTTTTGTTGGTTACGTTCGCAGTACTATGCGAGAATTTGTGGGCCAAGAACTTTTTGGTTTCGATCATATGGGCCCCATTCGTTGTGTTGATTGGTCTCACAGGCTTCGAGATTCTCGTCGCCTTCTTGCAGGCCTTCATCTTCACGATTCTGACTGCCGTGTACATCGGTGGCGCGTTACATCCAGAACATTAAATGCAACAACACACAGGAGAGACGAGTGATTGACTTGCTCGCACAAGCTGACAACGCACTAGACGGCCTAAAAGCGGTCGGTGCCGGTCTAGGTTACGGCCTTGCCGCTATTGGCCCAGGTGTAGGTATCGGACTGGTAGTCGGTAATGCAATTACCGCTATGGCCCGACAGCCCGAATCCGCGGGCATGGTGCGAACCACCATGTTCCTAGGCATCGCCTTCACGGAGGCTCTTGCTCTAATTGGTTTCGTGGTCTTTATCCTTCTCAATTTCGCTTAAGGAGAGACAATGAATTCAATTGGACTTCTAGCGGCGGGTGACGCTGGAGGGGAGGCTTCGAACCCGATCCTTCCCGTATGGAATGAAATTATCTGGGGCGGCATGGCCTTCGCGATTCTTTTCATTGTCATGGCGAAGTTCGCGTACCCCGCGATCAAGAAGGCAATGGAAGCCAGAGCCGACAAGATCCAAGGCGACCTTGATGCTGCTGATGCTGCTCGGTCAGAAGCTGAGAGCTTGCGCGCCGAATACGATTCTAAGATTGCTGAAGCTCAGGCTGAGGCGTCAAGAATTCTTGAGGCTGCTCGAGCTGAAGCCGAACAGGTCCGACAAGAGCGACTCGCTGCGATAGAACCTGAAATCGAAGAAAAGCGTGCTCAGGCTGACGCCGATATTGAAGCAGCTAAAGCAAGAGCGCTGGCTGATGTTCGGGCACAAGTGACGTCACTGGCGGTTGGGGCGGCAGAACAAGTTGTTCGCTCTAGCTTGGACGAAGCTTCGTATTCGAGGTTGGTGGACGACTACATCGAGTCAGTTGGTAGCTGACTTACCTATGAGAAGCGGCCCTAAAACTGCGGTTGTTGGGCGCTTAATGACGCAGCAAATCAGCTGCAGTAACTGTTTACGAGTAGAACGAGGAAAGCGATGACCGAGAAAGTGGAGGAGTACGCTGCCGGCATAGCCAAATTGGCTGATGCCGAAGGTGAACTCAACCGCGTCGCGGATGAGCTGTATCAGTTGGGTCGGACTGTTGAATCTTCTGATCAGCTGCGTACGACGCTCAGCGATAGGGCAATTCCTGCTTCGCGTCGAATCGGAGTATTGGAAGACTTGTTAGGGGATAGTGCCTCGCCCGTCACGGTCAATCTTGTGAGCATGTTGGTTGGCGCAGGCCGAGGGAACCATATTGGCCCGATAGCTGACGAATTAGTTCGACAAGCGGCAGAGTCCCGAGGGCAAGCTGTTGCCGAGGTCCGATCAGCTGTGGCGCTTAGCGAAGACCAACGTGAGCGTCTAAGGGGCGCTTTATCTAAAGCAACTGGGTTGAACATTGATGTAGTGGTCGTTGTGGATCCAGAGATCCTTGGAGGAGTGGTTGCCCAAGTGGGGGACACAGTCTTTGATGGATCAGTACGTACCCGTCTTGAGAAAATGAAGGAGCGTTTGTCATGACTGACCTCAGCTTCGATGCTGCAGACATAACTGCAGCCATCCAAAAAAATCTTGAAGGTTTTGACCCTTCAGTTGAATCTGGGACTGTAGGTCGCATTCTTGAAGTTGGAGATGGCATCGCGCGTGTGTCGGGTCTTCCAAATGCTTCAGTAAATGAGATCTTGGAATTTGACAGCGGTGATGTCGGTCTCGCCTTGAACTTAGATGAAGATTCAATTGGTGCTGTAGTTCTCGGAAACGTTGAGAATATTGAAGAAGGTCAAAACGTTAAGGCAACGGGAAGAATCTTGTCGGTACCGGTCGGCGATGGCGTCTTGGGAAGAGTCGTGAACGCATTGGGTGAGCCCATTGATGGAAAAGGTCCATTGGTGGGAACAGAAGCCCGTCGAATGGAAATTCAAGCTCCTGGGATAATGGGTCGCCAGCCCGTTCACGAACCTCTTCAAACGGGAATAAAGGCTATTGACGCAATGACTCCCGTGGGGCGGGGACAACGCGAGTTGATTATTGGAGATAGGAAGACTGGAAAAACCTCAGTCGCTATCGACACCATCCTCAACCAAGCTGGTCTTGGCGTTAAGTGCATATACGTTGCCATTGGCCAAAAAGGTTCAACTGTTGCGCAAGTTGTCAGCACCCTCGAAGAGCGCGGAGCGATGGATTACACAGTCGTGGTGTGCGCTCCGGCCGCAGACGCAGCTCCCTTCAAATATTTGGCTCCTTATGCGGGATGCGCCATGGGTCAACATTGGATGGAAAATGGCGAGCATGCTCTGATTGTTTATGATGACCTCTCCAAACAGGCAGAAGCATACAGACAGTTATCTTTGCTGCTTAGAAGGCCACCAGGGCGCGAGGCGTATCCAGGAGATGTCTTTTATCTTCACAGTCGGCTTCTCGAGCGAGCTGCAAAATTGTCTGATGCTCAGGGCTCAGGGTCATTAACCGCCTTGCCGGTTATTGAGACCAAAGCCGGAGACGTATCTGCATACATTCCCACAAATGTGATCTCGATTACCGATGGACAGATATATCTTCAAGATGATCTTTTTAAGTCTGGCGTCCGACCGGCCGTAGACGTGGGTGTCTCGGTCTCGCGGGTAGGTGGCGATGCCCAGACGAAGGCTATGAAGAGTGTTGCTGGAACTCTTAAAATTGATTTAGCGCAGTTCCGCGATCTCGAAGCTTTTGCGACCTTCGGTTCCGAGCTAGATGCCGCATCTGCGGCTCAGTTGGGTAGGGGATATCGACTTGTTGAACTATTGAAACAGGGGCTCAACAGCCCTATGCCCGTAGAGGAACAAGTCGTATCGATTTACACAGGTACCAATGGTTATCTTGATGATCTACCCGTAGAAGATGTCCAGCGTTTCGAGTCGGAATTGATCGAGACAATGAGAACCCGAAATGCGGGTTTGCTGGACGAAATTCGTAACTCTGGAGTACTACCAGACGATCAGGTCAAAGCAGCGGTGGAGTCGTTTAAGGCGGCCTTCCAAGTGACTGCCGAAGCTGACACTAACGATTCAGAGGACTCATAAGCAATGGCAGGCGGTCAGGAGCGCATTCTTAGGCGTCGCATCGGTTCAATCGATGCCACGAAAAAGATTACGCGCGCCATGGAACTGATTGCAGCTTCCCGAATTGTCAAGGCTCAGGGTCGAGTGCAAGCTGCTAAGCCCTATTCAGAAAAAGTTACGGCTGTGATAACCAACTTGGCTGGTGGCGGTGCGGGAGTTGATCATCCACTTCTCACTGCACCTGAGCAAGTTGATCGGGTAGCTTATGTCGTTATCGCAGCGGACCGCGGTTTGTGTGGCGGTTACAACAACAATGTCCTTCGAGCCGTTGAGCGAGCAATAGAAGCCGACAAGTCCCAAGGACGAGATTATGCACTTGTTCTATCGGGTAAGAAGGCCGCAGGGTATTTCTCTTTCAGAGGCTACGAAATTCATGCAGCCTATGAGGGCTTCACTGATCAACCTGGCTACAGCGATGCGAAAGCTATGGCTGAGTCGGTGGCAGAGCTTTTCGAGAGTGGCGAAGTTCAACAAGTCCAATTGGCCTACACACGCTTTCTATCGATGGGTAGCCAAGAAGTGGCAATCGAACAATTCATGCCTCTGGAACCGTCCGAAATTGGAGCCGATGCTTCACAAGGCTCAGATTCTGGAGGCTACGAATTTGAACCTGAACCAGCTGAGATACTGAGCCGTCTTCTACCTCGCTATGCGGAAGCCCGACTATACGCTGCTCTTCTGGAAGGGTCAGCATCGGAACATGCCGCTCGCCAGCGAGCAATGAAAGCAGCTACTGATAACGCCGAGGACTTAAAAATCAATCTCACGCGCATTATGAACAGGGCGCGACAAGACTCGATAACCACTGAAATTATGGAAATTGTTAGTGGTGCCGAAGCAATGAGCCAAGACGACGATGATGGCTTGAAAGACATCATCGAGCAATCACTTGAGGGTTCGTTCGCGGCCCTCGCATCTGACCGAAACGACGCCTGAAACTTCAGGAGCATTAAATATGACTATGACCGATGACAACACTGAAACCAAGGACGGAAAGGTTCTCGCCATTGCTGGTCCAGTAGTGGACGTCGAATTTCCGCGCGGTTCCCTACCAGAGATCAACACTTTTGTTGAGATGGACGCTGAACTAGAAGGCGAGAGAGTAACCATCGGTGGAGAGGTAGCCCAGCAAATTGGCGAAGGTAAGGTCCGTGTTATCTGCATGAAGGCGACGGATGGCCTCACTCGCGGGGCAACCGTTAGAAACACGGGACGGGGCATTGCGGTTCCGGTAGGAGATAACGTCCTCGGCCATATCTTCAATGTGTTGGGAGAACCGCTCGACACCGATGATATTGGCGAAGTACCAGACCGCTGGGATATTCATCGGGACGCCCCTGACTTTGACACTCTCGAACCCAAAGCCAAGCTGTTCGAATCGGGGATTAAGGTTATCGACCTTCTAGAGCCATATTTGGAAGGCGGTAAAATTGGTTTGTTCGGTGGAGCCGGTGTAGGGAAAACGGTTCTTATTACCGAAATGATTAACCGTGTTGCATCGCAGCACGGCGGTGTGTCGGTCTTTGCGGGTGTAGGAGAGCGTACACGTGAAGGCACAGACCTTTACCTAGAAATGGAAGAGTCCGGGGTACTTGAAAAGACAGCCTTAGTCTTTGGACAAATGGACGAACCGCCTGGGGTAAGGCTGCGTGTAGCGCTTTCTGCCTTGACGATGGCTGAGTACTTCCGAGATGTTCAGGGCCAAGAGGTACTTCTTTTCGTCGACAACATCTTCCGTTTCGTTCAAGCAGGATCTGAAGTATCAACTTTGCTGGGACGGATGCCATCAGCTGTGGGGTATCAGCCGAACTTGGCCGATGAAATGGGTGAGTTACAGGAAAGAATTACGTCTACGGCTGGTCACTCGATTACTTCGCTGCAGGCTGTGTATGTGCCCGCTGACGATTACACCGATCCAGCGCCATTTACTACCTTTACGCATCTAGACGCAACAACTGAACTAAGCAGGCAAATAGCTTCTTTGGGTATTTACCCAGCGGTAGACCCTCTTGCCTCTACATCAACCATTCTGACCCCGGAGGTTGTCGGAGATAGGCACTATGTGGTTGCTCGACGAGTTCAGGAGATCCTGCAGCGATACAAGGAGCTTCAAGACATTATTGCCATCCTGGGGCTAGACGAGCTGTCTGAAGAGGACCGCATTACGGTCGACAGAGCGCGCAAAATCCAACGTTTTCTGTCGCAACCCTTCTTTGTTGCTGAGGTGTTCACGGGAATGCCGGGCATTTTCGTACCGATTGAAGAAACGATCGAATCCTTCGAAATGCTATGCAATGGTGATCTTGACCATCTTCCAGAACAGGCGTTCCTGAACGTGGGTAACGCTGAATCGGCGATGGCTAAGGCCCGCGAACTAGAACAGTCTTGATTGGCAGGTGAGCTGGAAGAATGCAGGTTGAACTTGTCTCACCCGAAGCGGTGCTCTTTTCGGGCCAATGCTCGCAAGTAGTAACTCGCACTGTCGATGGAGACATCGCTTTTCTAGACAATCATGCAGCCTTTATTGGGGCTCTCGACATCGGACAAACTCAACTTTGGGCTGAGGACGGTGTTGTGTCACTGGCGATCAACGGTGGCTTTGTGGAGGTCAGCGGCAATGCTGTGACCATCCTCAGCGACGGGGCGCTATCAGCTGAAGATATTGATGTTGACACTGCGCGCTCTGACCTAGCGGAAGCTGAGGCCGCACTGTCCACCAATGCTGAGGACGCCAATGCTGCGGCAGCTAAGACTTGGGCTGAAACCAGAATTCAAGTGGGAACTGCGGCTTAGTCCAAATTGCGCAGTAACTGATCTCCTGGGGCAGTCGCGCCTCAATCTACGAAAGCGAGAGTCGTTCCACTCGTCAATTCTCGGTAATAACAACAGCCCCTTGTTGATCCGCTTTGGTCTCTTGTATGGCAGGCACCAGTTCCCGCGAGACGGACCCGATACAAGAGGGAATTTTGCTCACAATTTACTCGGACATCAATGAGATCCAGAGTGTCTCCTGAAGTGGCGCCCTTGTGCCAGATCTCTTCGCGAGAAGTCGAATACAAAACTGCGCTCCTAAGCTCCAAGGTCATACGCAGAGCTTCTTCATTCGCGTAGCCCACGAACAAAACTGTCCCCGAATCAACATCTTGCAGCACGACAGGAATTACTTGATGACCGTTGCGCCCAATAGCCGCAATTTTGTCGAAGTCAAGCTGCTGAGTGGTGCCTTCTTCTAGGTCGTTTATAGTCGCCATGAACGTGAGCATAGGCGTGTGGGCGTGTAGATCACGACGTGAATTTCAGTTGAACTCGTTTTAAGTGAAATCCACCGAAGAAAATTCGCTCAGCTTACCTATATTGTGCGTCGCTTCTATCCGTCGCACTGTGCCGCTCTTTGATCGCATTACCAATGAATCGGAGATAGCGCCCTCAGAGGTAAAACGAATTCCCCGCAGTAATTCTCCATCAGTGATACCTGTGGCAGCGAAGAAGACGTCGTCGGATCTCACAAGGTCATCAGTATCTAAAACTTTATCGAGATCAAATCCCGCGTCGATAGCTGCCTGCCGTTCCGACCCGTTTCGTGGCCACAGCTTCCCTTGCATTTCGCCTCCGAGGCATTTCAATGCAGCGGCGGAAATCACACCTTCTGGTGTCCCTCCAATTCCAAAGAGAACATCCGCACCGTCGCTTGTTGCCGTAGCAATTGCTCCAGCAACGTCGCCATCAGGAATCAGACGAATACGTGCTCCGCTATCTCGAACTTCGTCAATTAACTCGGCGTGTCGATCGCGATCAAGAATCACAGCTGTAAGGTCTCGAATTCCCCGGCCAGTCGATTCGGCTATAGCTTCAAGATTCTCTGTTGGGCTTTTCTCAATCGAGACTACGCCTCTTGATTGCGGACCTACTGCAATCTTTTCCATGTAAACACACGGCCCAGGATCAAACATCGTGCCCCTTGGCGCGACCGCTATTACCGAAATGGCATTTCCTCGTCCGAGAGAGGTCAACGTGGTGCCGTCGATGGGATCCACCGCGATATCTGTCTTTGCGCCAGTGCCATCGCCAATTGCCTCACCGTTGTAGAGCATTGGAGCTTCATCTTTCTCGCCCTCTCCAATGATCACTAAGCCGTCCATGGGGACCGATCCGAGGATGATTCGCATAGCGTCCACAGCAGCTCCGTCAGCGCCCTCTTTGTCGCCACGTCCCATCCACCGGGCCGCTGCCAAGGCTGCTGCCTCAGTAGTGCGGACTAGCTCAAGTGCCAAATTTCGATCAGGTAGTTCAGAATTTATCTCGACCATGAAGCACGACACTAGTTGTTTCAGGCGAAGAAGTATGAGTCACTAGACAGATCTCCGAGTAGCGTCGGAAAGGTGATTTTGGCTGAGTTAAACGTGTGGCACTCTCGGCCGGCTGTGCCTACCCGCCGAGTTGCGTTAGGTGATGACCAACTGAACTTCGAACCACACCCTGGCGCCGGAGGTTTGCTGCTGGCAGCGGTCGTTGCAGTTCATGCGCAACAACTGGATGATGACGAGAATCACGATTTAACGAATTTACTTAACCTGTTGGAACTGGGAGCCCGTGTTCCACAGCCCAGGCTGAGACACAGATTGCAAGAAGATCGAATAGGTCTTACAAGATCTACCCATCAGCTGTTAGGGCTGCCGAATGGAACAATGAAGCTTGAGATAGCGCCGTCCGATCGACCTGAACCGCATGTCCTCGCTGCCCTGTACCGTGTTGGCGCTCAAGGTCAGGAAAAAAGGCGAAGCCTCTTCACTTTGATTAGGTCTGCCCAACGCTGGAAAGGTCAAGATCATGATGATTTGCTTAGGTTCTTATCCGGTGCATCGGGTAGCAGCGATTGGGTTGGGGGCTTACAGACTGACCCAACAACATGGGCGCTAGAAGTTCTGGGCTTCTCGGCTCAGTTAATTGATGACCTCCCCGACTCCCGAACTATTCGGCGAACCTTTCGACAGTTACTCCGCTCAGCGCACCCCGACCACGGTGGAGCAGCGGAAAATGCGGGAAGTCGTATTGAGGCGTTAACGGCTGCACGCAATATTCTCTTAAAGCGAAGGAGAATGTAGCGATGTCATCAGAACCTGTTGATTTGGCAATCGTGGGAGCTGGCATTATCGGCCTTGCCACAGCACACAGATATATCGCCAAACACCCCGGGCAATCTGTGCTGATTCTCGAGAGAGAGTCTGGGTTCGCCCATCACCAAACAGGGAGAAATTCTGGGGTGCTTCACTCCGGAATCTACTATGCGCCAGGATCCATGAAGGCCGAGCTTGCTGTAGCGGGCCGGTCCGCAATGGTCGACTTCTGTCGAGAGCGCGGAATCGACCACGAAGTTTGCGGCAAAGTCATTGTCGCCACCCGGGACGACGAAATTGAGCGACTGCGAGCTCTTAGTGGGAGGGCCGAACTGAATGGACTATCTGCCGAACTTATTGACGCCGGCCGCTTGACCGAAATAGAGCCGCATTGCAATGGAATTGAGGCTTTGTATGTGCCCTCGACAGGAATTGTGTCGTATAGCAAGGTCTGTGAAGCGCTCCGCATTGAGATAGAAGAGAGTGGGGGAAGTGTCCGCTTCGATACAAGCGTCTTGAATGTCGAAGAATCAGAAGTTGGCGCGCGCATATCAACTTCGGGCGGTGAAATCTTTGCTCGTTTCTTAGTCAATTGCGCCGGCCTTCGATGCGACCAAGTGGCAGGCATGGTCAATGCGGCGGAGGGCAACCGAATTGTTCCGTTTCGGGGTGAGTATTACGAGCTTGTCCCTGAGCGCAGCCATCTAGTAAAAGGCTTGATTTATCCGGTTCCGGATCCAAGTTTTCCTTTTTTGGGCGTTCACCTGACTCGGATGATTGACGGCTCAATCCATGCTGGCCCGAATGCCGTTCTCGCACTCTCCAGAGAGGGCTATCGATGGCGAGATGTCCAACCAAGTCAAATACTTGAACATGTAACAAACCGCGGCTTATGGAAATTGGCTCGTAAATATTGGCGAACTGGGGCGGGAGAAGTGTGGCGGTCGCTAAACAAGGCAGCATTTGTTCGCGCACTTCAACGGCTTGTTCCCGAGATAGAGAGCAAGGATCTAGAAGCGAGTCCGGCTGGTGTGCGCGCTCAAGCCATGGATGCCAACGGAGAACTTTTAGATGACTTTGCAATAACTCGATCCGGAAATAGTTTGCACGTGATAAATGCTCCGAGTCCTGCTGCTACCGCGAGTCTTGAAATAGGAGGTCGCATAGTTGAGATGATTGAGGAGCGAGAGAGTTAGTTCAACTTTGAGATTGCGATCTTCCTCGATTCTGAATATTGGCTCTTCGCTCGGCGACGTCTTCAGGCCTAAAATTAGTGACGCGGAGCCACTCCCTTCCCATTTTTGCTTCGACATCCCAACCTTCTTCCAAGGTGACACTCGTTGTGCTCTCGTAGGTCTGCAACATCTGCCTAACTCCCTGCTGATTGTTTGACCTGATATCAGCGGCTAGCTCCAACACAGTTCCAATTAGATCCTCGTGCGGAACGACCCGGTTAACTAAACCCCAACTAGCTGCGAGCTCAGCGCCCACGTAGTTACCAGTCAAACTCATCTCACGAGATCGCCTTACCCCAATCGCTTGAGGCAGCAAGACGCTCAATCCCCAACCAGGCATAACTCCCACTCGGGCGTGGGTATCGGCGAACTGAGCGCGATCAGAGGCGATTAGGAAATCGCAAGCAAGGGCCAGTTCTAGACCCCCGGTTACTGCCACTCCATTGATTGCTCCGATCAAAGGTTTTGTCCGCTCAGGAAATGGCCCCTTTGACATTGAACTCTGAGCTTCAGGCTCTATGTTTCCTCCGGTATCCCCAAGCTCTCTTAGATCCAGGCCAGCGCAGAATGCCGGATCGGTTCCAGTTAATACAAGCACGTCAACTTCTGGGTTCTCTTCTAATGAAGCGATTACTTCGGGGATAGCCCGCAGAATTTGACTGTTAAGAGCATTCCGAACTTCAGGCCGATTCAAAGAGATTACGGCAACGCCTTCACTGATCTCAGTAGTTATTGTGCCTTGCCCAAATTCATCTTTTGTCATCCGTATCGACTCCTCATAGACCCTGACCTATTCTGCCCTCATGGAGATCACCTGTGCCGGATATTGATGGAGTAGTTCTTTTACCCGGCGCTGGCGGCAGCAAGAACCACTCCACCCTGATAGCGCTGGAGGATGCTTTACATCCAATACCGGTGCTCAGATACGAGCTCTCATATACGCGACAAGGAAAACGCGTGCCCCCGCGGGCGCCGAAACTCGTTCATGAACTCACTGAGGACTGTTCTTGGATAGCTAACGAACTTGGCTGTGAACCAAAACGCATAGTGTTTGGAGGCCGATCAATGGGAGGAAGGATTTGTTCTATGGCGGTAGCCGAGGGCATGCCCTCGGCGGGGCTTCTTTTGCTAAGTTACCCCCTTCACCCGCCGAAAAAACCTGATGAACTTCGCGCTGGCCACTTCACCGACATCGATGTGCCCTGTCTATTCGTGTCGAGCGACAACGATCCTTTCGGCTCACCAAATGAGTTTCGAAGACACCTACGAAGGATCAAAGGCTCGGTAGACAGCCATTTTGTTAAGGGTGGAGGACATGACCCATCCTCGCTCGGCCGAACATCGGAAATTGTTGAGCATGTGTCAGATTGGTTAACGCTTTTAAGGGGAAATTAAAAGTTAAATTTGTGCGGGACCTAAATCCTCCGGATTTAACGACTCCAACTCTTGACGAGTTCCCTCGCTAAATTTCTTCCAAACGACTGCTGCAGCAATCAACGGACCTAACCATAAAACTGTCATCACAGGCCCGAACGAACCCCACCTGACGCGCAGCCAACCCGCTAGAAGGATTCCTATTGAGCCACCAAGAACGCCAATAGCGCCGCTAATAGTCGCAGCTTTGGCCCTAACGGCTGTTGGAAACATTTCACCTCGATACACCCCTAACGCAGGTAACAGACCGCTAGCCAATCCAATTGCACATAATGCAATGGGCCATAGAAGAGCGCCCGACGAGTTAAAGAAGAGAGTCGTTAAACCCAAACCAATGACGCTCGCTACTGAAACCACTATTCTCCGTCCTCGGACATCGGCGATTCGGCCTGCTAAGTACAGACCTATTCCTCCAGGAGTCGCCGTCGAAATAACGAAAATGCTTACTTGCAACGCGCTGAAATCATGCTCATCTCTGAGATATTCGTTTCGGAACCAGTCGATAGGAGAAAGAAAGAGGCCCAGTAGGAAATATGTAGCCCCTAAAAGCACGAGAGGCCTCCAATAACCCCTCAGTTTCAGCTCGCTGCGATGGGTTTCGAAGCGCTTACTTTCAGGTAGAGCTTTAACAGTTCGTGAAATTAGGGGGATGGCTAAAATAGGAATCAGATAGATGAGCCGCCAAGACCAGTCTGTTATTCCGGCCAGAGGTTGTGTCCAGACAACTACTCCTGCTCCCAAAGCTGCTGAGAGGCCAAGAACTGAGAGCCCCCAGGCTCTGCTGCCAGCTGGTAATTCTTCGAGAGCGAAGACCAGTAGCACGGCACTTAATGTCGCGTTAGCTGTTCGAAGTACTATCAGGCTTGCTGCAAAGGTTTCTATGGTGGGTGAAATCGCCGCAAGACACGAGACAGCTATGCCAAACAACATGGCCCAGGTCAATATGCGCCTCCGCCCTTTTCGGTCAGCGAGAAAGGCGAACCCAATTGCGAGCAACGTTCCAATTCGAACCAGAGCCCCCAAAAATCCCTGACTTAATTGGTTGACTCCGAATTCGTCTGCAGCGTAGGTGTGTGTTTCGGCGGGAGCATTAGATAAAAACCCTGAAATGACTGCGATAGCGCAGAGCGTCGCAAAGATTGTTGCTCCACGCTGAGAGAAGTGATCAGGTGGCGCCCAAAAAGGGGGTTTGTCATCGATGCGTCGGTTGCGCAAGGCGTGTCGAACTGGCCAACTAAAGATGAATCCAAACCAAGGAATTGACAGCTTGTAATCGAAACTCTCGGTTACTTTATGCAACCCAGAGTCAGTTGGACCTTCGTCGAAAATTGATCTTTCGTAGTGCTCAAAGGGTCCATCTAGAAGTCCGAAGCGGTGCGTGTCCACAACCATTTCTTTAACAATGTCGGACCTCGGAAATAAGACGTGTCGTAATCCTTCATCATCGAGGTAATGCGTTATTTCCAAATGAGCCACTGTAGTGATGTGTCCTTCGCCTGTTTGTTGAACATACTGGGGGAGTGAATAAATTCCTTGTACAAGGAAGTCGATCCCTAGACGGGGGTATCCAAATCGGGGGGGCGAAAAACAGTGCCCTCAAGTTGATGGCTGCCTCACTGCTAGCAGAGGGTTTGACGTCGCTCTCCAATGTCCCCGATATAGCTGATGTCGCAATTATGGTTGAGCTTTTGGAAGCAATGGGTGTCGAAGTTCAGCGAACCGGTCATCGCATAGATATATCGGTACCTCACGAAATCGAACCCGTAGCGCCGTACCACTTAGTCGAACGAATGCGAGCTTCGATATCAGTTCTGGGACCCTTGTTAGCGCGAATCGGCCGGGCGACCGTGGCAATGCCGGGAGGTGACGATTTCGGTTCTCGACCGATCGACATGCATTTGCAGGGCTTGGAGCAACTAGGGGCGACCTTTACTCATCAACACGGCGATATTCAGGCTCAAGCAAAAGTGTTGAAGGGCGCTGAGGTGTTCCTCGAGTTTCCATCTGTCGGCGCCACGGAAAATCTTCTGATGGCAGCGGTGCTTGCCCGTGGTACGACGACCATAGAGAACGCTGCGCGCGAACCCGAAATCACTGATCTTGCAAATTTTTTGTCGCAAATGGGTGCATTAATTGACGGAATAGGAACTTCGCGTCTCCGCGTTGATGGCGTGGAGCGACTCGAGCCGATTAGTTACGAAGTTATCCCTGATCGTATTGAAGCTGCTACTTACTTATGCGCCCTTGCAATATGTGGCGGCGAGCTACATTTGGAGAACGCTCGGGCTGAGCATATGGAAATGCTGCTCCGGAAACTTGAAGAAATGGGGATGCATATTTCTGAGGGTAATGGCGGTGTTCGCGGCAAAGTAACAGAACGGCTTAAGTCGGCGGACGTGTCGACGCTTCCATACCCAGGCCTTGCTACTGACTACAAACCTTTCTTAGTAGCGGCCCTGTCGGTTGCTAGTGGCGCTGGCATGGTCACCGAAAATATTTTTGCTGGACGGTTCAGATATGTAGATGAACTCGTTCGGATGGGCGCGGAGATAAAGGCCGAGGGCCGTCACGCAGTGGTTCGGGGCGTTGAACGACTTTCAGGAGCCCCCGTGCGCGCCCATGACATCAGAGCAGGAGCGGCTTTGGTAATCGCTGGCCTCGGAGCGGACGGTGAAACAATCATTTCAGACGCGCATCATGTGGATCGGGGATATGAAGATTTGGCGGGTAAGCTCTCGTCGGTTGGTGCCCAAGTCTCAAGAACGTGAGTTTTTCCCACTGACCAACAACCTTTGATGAATCGGCCAAGCACAGACCCAGTTGCCTTATTTGAGGAGGCCTTAGGCGGCCATCGCTTCGCCTTAGCGCGTCTTATGTCTCTTGTGGAGCGTGGAGGAGAAGAAGCCAGACAACTTGGCGCATACACATTTGCAAAGTCTGGACATGCTTTCACGGTAGGAATAACTGGTGCGCCAGGTTCCGGGAAGTCGAGTCTGACATCTGCCCTGGCCGCGGTTGTCCGATCCAAAGAGGAACGTCTCTCGGTCCTTGCAATCGACCCTTCTTCTCCATTCACTGGCGGGGCGATTCTTGGCGATCGTGTACGAATGCAAGATCATGTCACTGACGAAGGGATCTATATTCGCTCCATGGCGACGCGAGGTCACCTAGGGGGCTTAAGTTTGGCTACTCCGCAGGCCATACGTGTCCTCGACGCTTTGGGGTGGCCATGGATTGTGATTGAGACGGTCGGTGTTGGTCAGGTCGAAGTTGAAATAGCCGGTGCAGCGGACACCACTGTTGTGGTGGTTAACCCAGGGTGGGGAGATGCTGTTCAGGCGAACAAAGCTGGGTTGATGGAAGTAGCGGACATTTTTGTGATCAATAAATCTGACCGAAAAGGGGCCGACGACACTAGGCGAGATATACAACAGATGCTTGAGCTTTCCTCTCTTGGCAACTGGGAGCCTCCCATAATAATGACGATCGCCACGGATGACGTCGGCGCGGATCAGCTATGGGAGTCCGTTCTCGAGCACCGCTCTCATCTTTTAGAAAGCGGCGATTTAGCCGAGCGCCGAGCTCAACGAATTCAGGCTGAGTTGGAGGAAATCGTTAGTCGAAGTCTTGACCAGTTGATTGGCATTGTGATGGAGCGACCGGAGGCCCTAGAACTTAAATCGAAGATGAAGAGTGGTGAAATAGACCCTTATGATGCAGCAAAGCGGCTCATCGATCTTGCGATTGACTGAGCAATTAGTCCAGTTCCCCTCTTGCAAGAGCAAAGACGGCCTCGCGTTCATTGTTAGGCAGGTTTTGGTCTAGAAGACGAAGCTCTGCTGCCTCTGTTATGTGATCCTGGACTTCGGCCGCTCCGAACTCCTTAATGAATGCCTGTGCAAACCTGCTACGTAAACTACTGACTACTAAGCGTCTGCTTCCTGCGATTCGCGAGTCGGCCGTCCGCAGAATCACGTAAGTCACGGCGGCATCGAAGGCGGGGCTTCCACGAGAGGCGCGGTTCCAATTGATTACAACTGGTTTTCCGTTTCGCAACTTAACGTTTCCCGGATGCAGATCTAGGTGGACAAGCGAGTTGCCTTCGGTCACTTTTTCCCAATTATCAGGCGCTGTTATGCTCCCCAGAGCTCTATGAAGTCTGGCGAGATTTTTTGCATGTCGCGTAAGAGTCCATGGGCGCGAAATGACATCCTCAAGCATTGTTGGACCGTCAACTCGTTCTATGACAATCGAAGAAGGGGACAGCACTTTCGCAAGCGCCGGCGAAGGAACTTGTGTCTTTTCGAGAATTTGCAAGGCTTGTGCCTCGCGGGTGAAATCCGCACCTTTCGTAGCGACTTTGGCTACATGTAGTGGTCCGTAATGACGGAGTTCCCACTCGTGGCCAACATTAATCAGCCCTCCCAAATCTCGGCCAACTCCTGTGGCCTGTTGAGCAATTATCTGTTTCCTCAGACTCTGAAGATTGTTGCGCCAAATATATGTACTGATGGATTTAGCCATCTTCCGGACCAATTTCGCATTGAGATATTTCGGAAGTTCAAGGTATTCCTCCCAGGAGAGTGTTGTGCCTGAAGCAGTCGGCGATAAACGGAAGGTGCCGTTGCTTCGCGCTAGCCCGGAACGACTTATCCCCATTACTTTTGCTTCTTCCCAAGCCGTGATTTCCATCTCATCTTTGAGCTTGAAGGGACCAATTGCGATCATGGACGTGAACCTAAGGCCTAAGCCTTCGGAACAGCCGGAAGTCACTTGAATGTGCGCCACATCAAGCATCCAATCGCTGTGGGTTGTTACGTCTCGTAAGTGGGCCCAGACCTCGGATAGGCCCGCAGGAAGATCGATCGCTACTCGAATCTCCATTTACGCGTGCTCCCTAGAACTGTTGTGATCAAAGCTTCAAAGGAGCGTAGACCGAAATGTGGTGGTTGCTTCCTTCAGAGAAGGGCGTGCGGTCCCAGTCTTGCCACCTTGTGACTAACCGAAGCCCGCATTTGCGCGCTAGAAGATCTATCTCTTGAGGTGTTTTGATCAATACTCGCCAAGGTCTCAAAATAGTTTTATTTTGACCTAACTCGATGCTTTGACCGCGCACTATCCCTGACTTTCTCTCGTGAATCGTCACGCTCAATACTGTCGTACTTGACAGACTGCGGGACTCAACTCCTCTATTAGGCGAGTCGAGGCTGGTCTGTGGAACGAACGCTTCGAGCACGATTAAGCCGTCCTCGTCGAGGCGATTCTTGGAAAGGGAAAGACAATTTCGTTGGTGATTTGTTTCGACGAGATTGAAAAAAGTGTTGTAGGCGCAAAAAACGACCTTGAAGGGTCCCTCGGGTTGCCATTCGGCCATATCAGCTAAATGGGCCTCAACCAGTTGACCGCTATCTCTTTCCGAAAGCCGTTTTAGCATTTCCGACGAAGAATCAATCCCTGAGACGTCAACACCGGTCTCAGCTAGTGGAATGGCTAGTCTTCCTGTGCCGACGCCAAGTTCCAGTACTCGGCCATCCGCCGCCAACTCGCTGATAAGTCTCACGGTTCCTTCGACGTCGGTTACTTCTTGATACCAAGCATCGTAAATATCAGCGAACATGTCGCCGTAGGTTGAGGGCAGATATCCCGCTGAATTCGATAACTCCATACCGCTCACTTTATTTGGGCTCTAGCCTTGAGGTGATGGAGAGCGACAATTCCGAATGTTCCGTTTATCTCGACTGTGCAGCATCAACCCCTGTTCGGCCTGCGGTTTTGGACGCCATGATGCCCTACCTAACAGAACACTTCGGCAATCCGTCTGGGTCACACCGGATGGCGCGCACATCGCGTGCAGCCATTGATGATGCTCGTGAAGTATGTGCAAATCATCTCGGCTTCGACCCCCATGGTGTTGTTTTCACCAGCGGCGGCACTGAAGCAGACAACCTTGCTATTCACGGAGCGTGCACCTCGAATGGTATTGCTGTCTGTGCCGCCACGGAACATCATGCGATCCTCCACCCCGTTGAGTTTCGCAGTGGTCGAGTAGCGCAAGTTACGGACGATGGCGCTGTTGATCTCGATCACTTAGAAACGTTGCTAGATGACAATGTTGCTGTCATTTCGGTGATGCTTGTGAATAACGAGTCTGGGAGGGTAGTGGATCTTAATCCAATAGCTGATTTGAGGGATCGCGTCGCTCCGGGTGCCATGTTGCATACGGATGCAGTGCAAGGCATCAACTGGGTTGATATTCGAGAAGCTTTGCGCCGAGTTGACATGGTCTCCTTGAGCGGCCACAAGTTCGGCGCTCCCAAAGGTGTCGGAGCTCTCGCAATTCGTCCAGGACTGAAACTGGCGCCACAGCTTTTAGGTGGTGGTCAAGAGTCAGAGCGGCGAAGCGGAACGCATAACACTGCCGGCATAGTTGCGTTCGGGGCAGCCCTTGAATGCCTTGCGGCTTCTCGGTTGAGTGATATCGAACGATTAGGACGCCTGTCAGAGCAACTTAGTGAGGGTTTGATCTCACGAATTGACGGGTGTTCAGAAACGATTAGCAGGGGGCAACGAGCGTCAGGAATCCTCCAACTCGTCATACAAGGCATTGAGAGCGAAGCACTGCTTGTGCTGCTTGAACGGCACGGTGTTATGGCCTCCGCCGCTGCGTCGTGCGCTTCGGGGGCTATGGATCCGTCCCATGTTTTGGCGGCGATGGGTTTCGACCGAAAAACAGCGGCCGGTTCGCTGCGATTGTCCCTTGGATGGTGCACTGAGGAGTGGGAAATCGAGCGAGCGTTGAGTGTAATTCCCGAATGTGTGGATGCCATGAGGGGTGCTCCATGAGTCGAGTCCTAGTAGCTATGTCTGGCGGTGTTGACAGTGCCGTTTCTGCGGCTCTAATGAAGCAAAAAGGTTACGAGGTAACAGGCGTAACCCTTAAGCTTTGGGGCGGAGCACAAGACCAAGGTTGTTGTTCGGTTTCTGACGTAGACGACGCGAGGCGAGTGGCTCAGCAACTTGAGATTGATCACTTCGTATTTAACTATGGTGAAGCATTTGAAGAATTTGTCGTAGGCCCCTATGTAGAAGCTCACAGGGCAGGCTTAACTCCCAACCCGTGTATCGAGTGCAATCGCCACATCAAATTTGATGCGCTGCTAACTCGGGCCCGGCAATTGGGCTTCGACGTTGTTGCTACGGGTCATCATGCGCAAATTGTTGAAACGGAGCGCGGGCGTCGTTTAGCTCGAGGGCGCGATGCTGCTAAAGACCAGTCATATGTTCTCTATATGCTCGGAGAAGAAGATCTGTCGATGCTTGAATTTCCGGTTGGGCAAATGACCAAATCCGAAGTTCGAGAAATAGCGCATGACCTTGACCTCCGATCAGCTTCGAAGCCTGACAGTCAGGACGTTTGTTTCATTACAGCGGACGAGGGTCGTGAGCGTTTCTTGTCTGATCGCCTGCAACTAAACCCAGGTGAAGTCGTCGACAGGGAAGGTAATTCACTCGGAAAGGTAGACGCGGTCGAACTTGTGACAGTTGGGCAGAGAAAAGGTCTGAATTTAGGCGGTAAGACGGGACGAAGCTACGCTGTAAGCGTTGATGTTAAATCTCGTCGCGTCGTTGCTGGCGCAGCTGAAGAACTGCTCACGAGCACCTTGCAATTGCGTGATCACGTGTGGGTTGACGAGCCACATGTGGGGCCCGCACGACTTCAAATAAGCGCTCACGCTTCGCCGAACACCGGTGATTTGGATGTGAACGGAAACGTCACTTGGAGCGAGCCGCGACGCAAAGTAGCGCCCGGTCAAGCGGTGGTCTTCTATGTTGACGACATTGTGGTAGGCGGAGCGACTGCCGTTTGAAGACTATCGAACTAATTTACGCAGCTTGGCTTCGAGTAACACGGCTCCCGGACGCGTAGGCGAAAAGAGAACACTGTTGGCGCGAAGTACTTCGCTAACCCCCTTTGAGCGCAGAACGATTTCTACCTCACCCTTTAGAGTTGCCTGAAGAACAGGGCCGAAAGCCAGCTGGCTAACATCAACTAGGCCGTCTGCCTCAACATCAGTATTGGATGGTGCCGGGCCTATAAAAGCAATATCTTGTCGTCGAAGCAGGAACGGCTCTCGGGTTGCGAGGTAATCGTGAATAACGAATCCGTTGGGTACAAAAACAATCCACCTATTAGCAAGCTGATGAAGAGATCGGAATCCGAGGTAGGCCAATGGCCAACCAATCACTGTCAAAAGAACACCGATTCCTGGCTGCTGAGATGCTGCCAAGGATGGTCCGACGAAAATTGACAATATGGTGATGGCCCAAACTAGGGGTAGTGGTCCCGCAATAATGGCGCTGGGCACTCGAAGCAAGAATCGTCGCTCATCTCCGTAGCTGATTCCGTCGACGACATGATTTCCTAACTCAGGCAGTAGCGCAAGTAGAGCGATGAGGACTGCATGAGATAGTGCTATCAAAAGCTGAGTTGTGTCGATCCCGTAGATTGCATGAGTCAGCAAAGTTGCGAAGAACAGGCTCGGAGCAATGAGTCTTATGACAGTTAACGCCCACGGCCTTCGAACAACGCAAGCGCCCAGAACAATTGACCACGCTAGCCACAGAGCTGTTGCATTGAAGACTCTGAGAGCATCGCTTTCATTTGCGAAGGCAAGGTCAAGTGACGAACCGATTGTAAATGGAACTACAAGCCATGCAATAAGAAAAAGGAAGAATGGGCTCGTTAGCTTTACTCCCCAATCTCTATTCATCGCTTTTGTCGGCTCCTAAGCATTCATCTAGCAGAAGTACTAAACCTGCCCTTTTTGCTAGCTAAAGTCAATGTTGTCATGAGTGAAGACGATTCAGACAGTGATCGGGCTGCAGAATTGAGTGCTCAGATTAGGGCACATAATGAGGCGTATCACAGTCGCGATAACCCCTCCGTGTCGGATGCAGAATTCGATGCTTTGCTTCGCGAGCTAATTGCGATTGAAACGCGTCGTCCCGATCTCGTTGTTGAAGACTCACCGACGCGGGCCGTGGGTGCTCAACCGAGCCAAATGTTCGCCCCGGTTGAACACGATGTGCCAATGATGTCCCTCGAAAACGCCATGGATTTCGAGGAGTTAGAAGCTTGGCACGAACGGATGGTCAAGGGCTTGGATGGCTTGCGTGAGTTTCGCGTTGTATGTGAATTGAAGTTTGATGGGCTAGCGGTATCTATTCGCTACGAGAATGGAAAGTTAGTCCAGGCGGCCACTAGAGGAAACGGCAGGGTAGGCGAGGATGTCACCCACAACGTTCTAACCATTGATCAAATTCCGCACAGAATTGGGAATGCACCGGATTTGGTTGAAGTGCGTGGCGAGGTATACCTGCCCGTATCGCGCTTCGAGGAGTTGAATAGAGAGCAGATAAAGAAGGGAGAAGCGCCCTACGTAAATCCAAGGAACACTGCGGCTGGAAGCATCCGCCAGAAGGACCCCTCGGTTACGAAGGATAGGAAACTCTCCTTTTGGAGTTATCAGCTCGGTCAGGTTATCGGAGGACCTGAAATGACCTCCTCGAATGACACGTTTCAGTTGCTTCAAAGTCTCGGTCTACCTGTTAACCCCGAGGTCAGGGAATATTCGGACTTCGATGATGTAAAGGCGTTTTGCGAGCTTTGGATGTCAAAACGCCATGACCCCGACTACGAAATAGATGGCGTAGTTGTCAAATTGGCAGATTTGAGCCATAGAGATCTGCTGGGGTCTACTAGCCGCGCGCCAAGGTGGGCGATAGCGTTTAAGTTTCCACCGGAGGAAAAGACGACTCGATTGCTCGATATTGACGTCTCGGTTGGTCGAACCGGTCGAGTGACACCCTTCGCAATTCTCGAGCCTGTCTTCGTTGGTGGTTCAACTGTCAGTATGGCTACTCTCCATAACGAAGACCAAGTCGCTGCGAAGGACGTTCGACCAGGTGATGTTGTAGTTGTTCGAAAGGCCGGAGATGTTATTCCAGAAGTTGTAGGTCCGGTAACTTCGGAACGAACGCGTGATTCGGAGGCGTGGCGGTTTCCGCTTTATTGTCCAGCCTGCGGCTCGCGCCTTGAACGCGTTGCCGGAGATGCAAACACTTATTGCGTAAACCGAGCTTGTTCGGCGCGAGTGGAAACAGGAATTAGTCATTTCACTAGTAGAAACGCCATGGATATCGAGGGGCTTGGGGAGCGCACAGTCGGTGCCCTAGTTTCGAGCGGTCTTGTCAGCGATGTGGGCGATCTGTTTGCTCTCAATAAAAATGCACTTTTGGATCTTCTAGTCTCGGACTCGTCAAATGAGACCCTGGTAAATAACCTCCTGAATTCAATTGATCAGGCGCGTCTGCGCCCCCTTCCGAACGTTCTTATCGGTCTGGGCATCGAGCACCTTGGTCCTAGCGCTGCCGAACTCATTGCGCGCAAATTTGGCAACCTCGAGCGGATTGCCAACGCTGGACTCGATGAAATTGAATCGCTTGACGGGATCGGACCCGTAATTGCGAAGAGCGTCGCAGATTTCTTTTCCGACAGCCACAACAAGCTTGTTATAGAGAAGCTGCAATTAAATGGGGTCCGACTTGACGTGCTTGAAGGTGAAGTGGACGCGCCCCAGGTACTTGAAGGTAAGTCCGTGGTGGTCACGGGTTCACTTGAGGGCTGGTTCGTCACTCGAGATGAGGCGAAGAAAGCGATTATTTCGAGAGGTGGAAAGTCTCCTTCGGCTGTTTCCAGAAGCACATACGCGCTGGTGCTAGGAGCAGATGCTGGGCAGTCGAAAGTTGACAGAGCTGAGAGCTTGGGTATTCCTATTGTCGGTGAAGCTCAACTCAGAACCCTCCTTGAACGAGGTGAATTGTCATGATTCGGTTCAGAAAGAAGTCCAGCACCATCTGTGATCAATGTTGTCGACCTCAACGTCAATAGTGGGAATTGCAACCACTCGGGCGCACACCTGTCCCCTTCGGAGTTGCGAGAAGACCATGTCTTCGCCTGGGGAGAAGAAAAATTCTCCTAGTTGCCTGGTCCCGGCGGATAACTGTGCATCAGGTATAGCGACGCCATCGATCGTTATTGTTGGCTGCCAACCAGGACTCAATGAAACCCCAACCAACGTTTGCTTTGGCGCTTGAGCGCCTTCGTCTGGTATCACGGCTAGCAATCCCGTTGGAAATGTGTCGGGCCGTGGAGCTCCGCGTGTTGAGGATGCAATCCACACCACCGCCACGATTAAGGCGAACACTAATGCCGTAATAGTCGGCGCTACACCCCTGCGCAGACTCCAATTGACGTGAGACTTTTCTTCTGGAGATTCACCTGGTTCATTTTCTTGCACATGCACATAATGGCTGATTTTATTTTCATTTGGAATTCCACGCCGCAAGATATGTGTCCGCTGGCACTACTCTCGGGCTGTGTCTTTGGGTGGAGCTAGCGATTTGGTAGGCCGGGTGGTTAACGACCGCTACCGAGTCCTTGCGTTACTTGCAGACCAAGAGACTGTTGCTGAATATGCGGCAATAGATCTCGAAACAGGCGCTCCGGTATCCATAAATTTGTTGAGTGAATCGATTTCAAAAGACAGCGAGTTCGCAAGACGTCTCGTCTCTGACATAGAGCTCTCTTCCCGTGTTGAGCACCGGCATATAGAGCAGGTCTTTGAATTGGGTGAGATCGAGGGCCAGTTCTACGTTGTCACGGAGTACGTCGTTGGTACGAGACTCGACCTATTACTTGAAGCCGGTGTCTCGATGACTGCTCCGCAAGTAATCAAGTTGGGATATGAGCTTTGTGATGGGCTGCTCGCTTTACATAGTGAAGGGATCATTCACGCCGATGTGTCGCCTCGAAATGTAATCGTGTCGAATGAAGGCGTGCCGAAACTTTCAAATGGCTTCTTAATAAACGCTCTTTTGGAGGCCGAGCGAGGCCGCCTTGATTCAGTTGGCATGGGCGTTGAGCAACGACCGCCGCACTTTCTAGCGCCGGAAATTTTGAATGGAAGTAGTTCTCAAGCGGCTGATATTTATTCGCTGGCTGTGACGCTCCATGAAGCCCTTGGGCGATCGCTCGAAACCACCGCTTGGGAAGATAACTCGAGCGAAGTCACTAGAATTCAGCAAGTTAAGGTTGCATCTGAGTTTGGTGCTGCTGTGGAAGTTCTCAATCGCGCAATAGCGATCGAACCCGATTTCCGCTGTGGAGCTATCGAGATGAAAGAGGGTCTAGCCAGGGCGGCCAAACATTTTGTTGCACCTCAGGCAATAAGAATTCCTGAGTCTCTGCTTCAGAACGATCTTATTGGAGTCCACTCTCAAGTGGATCCGGTTCGTCTGGAGCCTGACATGCAACCTTTAAGGTGGCGTCCGGTCTGGAAGCTTGGTGCCTCAATGTTCCTCTTCTTAATGTTGTTTGTTGCAGCGGCAGCGTGGGCCGTTAGCAGTGTTCAGCCGCAAGGCATCTCTAGTCATCTTGTTGAGGAATATGTAGGTAGAACCATTGGAGAGGTCCGCGGAAAAGCAGATTCGATGAATTGGATTTTGGACGAAGATCAAATTAGGTCGGACGACCTTCCCCCTGGAATCGTTATGGCACAACGCCCTTCCTCGGGGCGTCGTTTGTCCGAGGGCTCGATTTTGGTTGTCGAGGTTTCGAGCGGCCCTCGCCTACGTATCACCCCGGTGGTGGTTGGCCTGTCCAGCGATGATGCGATGAGACGGATGGAGGCCAAGGGCTTCTCGGTCGACTCAATCCAACCGGTCTACGACGAGTCGGTCGCAAAAGACGAAGTCATGAAGGTGCTGATCGAAGGGGAGGAGGTGCTGGGGGGAAGGTTGAGAGAGCCGGGGACTAAAGCTACCTTGATAGTCTCCGGCGGTCCTGTGCCACGAACCGTCCCACAGCTTGTCGGGATGAGTCAGGAAAGTGCGGCTGCGGCTCTGCAAGCCACGCAGTTAGAAATTGCGGTGCCGCCGATTCGTGAATTCAGTGAAGTAATTGAGGAAGGAATCGTGATTGGGCAAAGTGTCAGCCCTGGACGCTTGGTGGAGCGCGGCTCATCAGTGTTACTAACAATTTCTTTGGGCTCCGATCGCCAAGAAGTACCTGAACTTGGTGGACTATCAGTCGTCGAAGCTCAACGAAAGCTATCGGAATTAGGCTTTTTGGCGTCGACTGTGTTCGGGGAGGGCTCGGAAGTACAGAGCACTGACCCCCCTGCTGGAACGCTTATACCTCGAGGCTCCACGGTCGTTCTGAGGTTACTAACAAACTAAATGCGATTCGTTGATTTGCCCGCTCAACCGCTCCTGGTCCGTAGAATTTAGGAGATGGCATCGGGAAGTAGCCAAGCGCGAATGCAAAGGGTTGAAAGCCGCGAACGAAATCCCAAATGGCCCAACGCGCCTCTCTACATAGATATGACGGAATGCATCAATTGCGACGCTTGTTTGCGCGCTTGCCCGCCTAACTTTGGGGCGATTTTTAATCACGGCATTGATGTAATTATCATGCCCGAGCTTTGTTCTGGGTGTGATAAGTGTCTGGAGCCATGTCCTGTCGATTGCATCTACCCGCATCGAGAAGAAGGATGGGAACCGTCTCCCGAAGCTTGGTGGCAAGAACCGCTAAGCGTCAACGACCCATATATTTGAAGTCTTTGGAGAATAGATCTATGAATCAACCGCTATCAGAGGAGCTCGTTGCTCACGTAGCCAATTTGGCAAGAATTGACCTAAGTCATGAGCAGGTGCTTCACTTCACTGCGCACCTAGAAAAGATTCTTGCTCATGCGGGCGAGTTAGAGAACCTAGATCTTGACTCAGTTGAACCGATGTCTCACCCTTACCCGTTGTCCAACGTTCTGAGAGACGATGTGAAGGGTGCAACTATCGAGCCGAGCGAGGTCTTAGAACAGGCGCCGGATGCCTTAGAAGGCCAATTTCGGGTCCCTCCGATTCTGGGGGAGTCCTCTTGATCTCTGTAAAAGCGTTGGCTCACGAAATCCGTCAATCTCGAACCAGTGCGGTTGCTGCGTTAAACGAACACCTAGAAGTGATTGATGAAATGGAGGGTGAGATAAATGCCTTCAACATCGTTAACCGCGACATAGCGATGCAATCCGCGCAAAAAATTGATGATTTGATTGCATCCGGCAAAGATCCGGGGCCCCTTTCCGGAGTCCCGATTGCTCTTAAAGATAATCTCTGCACTCGCGGTATTCCGACTACCTGCTCATCCAAGATTCTTGAGGGTTGGGAACCCCCATATGACGCAACTGTTGTCGAGCGCCTGCGTTCCGCCGGTGCAGTAATAATCGGTAAGACCAATTTGGATGAATTTGCGATGGGTAGTTCGACAGAAAATTCTGCCTTTGGGCCGACCCGTAACCCACGTGACCTCAGTCGAGTGCCTGGGGGTTCAAGTGGGGGCTCGGCCGCTGCAGTTGCCGCTGGATTCGCTCCCGCCGCACTGGGCTCCGATACGGGCGGTTCGATACGTCAACCGGCTGCCTTGTGTGGAGTAGTTGGAGTGAAGCCAACCTATGGACTAGTGAGTCGCTACGGATTGGTTGCGTTTGCTTCCTCTTTTGACCAGATTGGGCCGCTAACGACCACTGTCGCGGACTCAGCGTTAATTCTTGAAGTCATTGGAGGTCATGACCCTTTCGACAGTACTTCGATACCATCACCAACGCCCGACTTCAGCGCAAGATTGAATGAAGGCGTTGAGGGTCTCAAAGTGGGATTGATATCTGAGCTACTTGATGGAGTTGACGAAGATGTTGCTTCGAGACTGCATGAAGCAGCTGATGCTCTCAGGAAGGGAGGGGCTCGCGTCGAGTCAGTATCTGTCCCAGCTGTTGAATACGGATTGACCGCTTACTATCTGATAGCTCCCGCAGAAGCCTCAAGCAATCTTGCTCGCTACGACGGGGTTCGGTATGGAATGAGAGCGCAAGGTAAAGATGTTGCTGGGATGAATGCCATTACTCGCCGAGAAGGCTTCGGGGACGAAGTTATTGCGCGGATAATGCTAGGCACCTTTGCTTTAAGCGCGGGTTATTACGATGCCTATTATGGGAAAGCGCAAAAGGTAAGGACCCTTACTCGGCAAGATTTCGACAGGGTCTATGCCGATAACGATGTCCTCTTATCGCCGACGTCGCCATCAGTTGCTTTCGAATTTGGGGATCGATCAGATCCGATGACCATGTACCGGTGCGATACCTGCACTATTCCGAGCAACTTGGTAGGTGACCCAGCGATTTCGGTTCCGTTTGGCACGGGAGCGCACGATTTGCCGGTCGGTGTGCAAGTTTTGGCGCGCCAACTTGATGAAGAAAAGATGTTCCAGGTGGCTTCTTTCCTTGAGTCGCAGAGCGAGGGAGGTACCAAGTTATGAGCGATTGGGAAATCGTAGTTGGCCTTGAGGTGCACGTAGAACTAGCGACTGAAACCAAGTTATTTTCTCACGCACCCAATCAGTTTGGTGATGATCCCAATACGAACATCACCCCTGTTTGTCTTGGCCTTCCCGGTTCATTACCGGTTCTAAACCGCCGAGCAGTTGAACTGGCGATGACTATAGGCATAGCGCTTGGATGCGAAATTCAACCGTCGGTATTCCATAGGAAGAATTACTTCTACCCAGATATGCCTAAGGATTATCAAGTCAGCCAATACGACCAACCTATTTGTATCGACGGCGCTCTAACTCTCCCTAATGGCACCGAAATAGGCGTGGAACGAGCTCATTTAGAAGAAGATGCCGGGAAAACGACGCACCTAGGAGGCGAAGATGGTCGAATTCATGGCGCTAGCGAAGCACTTGTTGACTACAACAGAGCGGGCGTGCCGTTGCTCGAAATTGTTTCCCGCCCTGACATAAGGTCCGCAGAAGATGCTCGAGCCTATGTAGAAGAGTTGAGGTCTATTCTGCTTGCCACAGAAGCTTCGGAGGCTCGCCTAGAAGAAGGCTCAATGCGTGTCGATGCGAATGTAAGTGTGCGTCCTATAGGTTCATCTGACCTGAGGACACGATGCGAAATTAAGAACCTTAATTCGTTACGATCTCTGCAGAGAGCGATTACGTATGAGGCACAGCGTCACATCCAACTATACGAAAGTGGCGATGCGCCAGATCAAGAAACTCGACATTGGGCAGAAGACGGCAAGACATACACGTTGCGCTCAAAAGAAGAAGCCAATGATTACCGGTATTTCCCTGAACCGGACCTAGTGCTTCTCGATCCGGATGACGTTTGGATCGAAAGAATTGTCAGTTCCATGCCAGAGCTTCCCTCTCAGCAGCGGGAGCGACTGATAGCGCTCGCTGGTGTGGATTTGGAGACAGCTGCGAGCATCGTAAATCGAGGCTTGTCTCGGCTAGTTCTGGGAGCTCTTGATCATGGAGCGGACGCGACCCGTGCAACGAACCATGCGCTCCAAAATCTTACCGTTAGCGGTGCGTCAGATTTAGACCCAAAGCTGTTTGCGGGGCTTATAGAGATGGAAACTTCGGGATCGATAACAGCAACTCAAGCGAAAACAATTTTGGTCGAGATGGTCGAGACCGGTCAAGAAGCGGCGTCCATAGCAGCGACCAGGGGCTTTGAATCCATGGATTCAAATGAGTTAGAGAAAATTGTCGACGCAGCTATCGCTGATAATCGAGAAGCTTGGTCAAAATTTTGCGCTGGAGAAGAGAAAGTCCAAGGCGTCTTCGTAGGAGCGGTCATGAAAGCGACGAGTGGTCAGGCCGACGGCAAAGCGGTGTCGGCTATTCTTAGAGCGCGCCGAGGGTAGGAATTAGTCGAGACTCTCACCGCACAAGTTGAGCCATTTTTTTTGCTTCCCTAACCCATAGTTCCACTTGTTTAAGAGAAGGTAGTCGGCTAACGACAGCATTTCTTCGGCGGCTATTTTCGTCCAAGAGTGACCGATGTAAATTACTGGGCCGCCTTCTTCGAAGTTTACGAACCGAGTCCACGCCTACGGCTTCCAGGAGCTGTGAATAACGAGTAGAGATCCCTCGGACGCGCATAAGGTCAGCCTTATTGATCCATTCGAGAACTCGACCTTCCGAAACGCCTACGGTTTCAGCGATAACTCGCCTGCCGCGACGCGTTGCACCGGCCTTGATTAGAGCTTCGCAGGACCCAAGATCGGCTGACCGCAGGCGCGTTCGATGTCGAACTCCAATGTCCTCGATCGCTTCGATCGATGTCATAAACCCCTCTGTTGCGATTCGTGATCAGTTTGTAGCACTTAAGGCCGGGTCACGGAGTGTTGAATCGCCCCTTTAACTTGAATTTGTTAAGAGCCAGACACCCTTAGCCATATCCACAACGTACGGAAGTCCCTCGAGATCTATGGCGAAGCCGAGTGGTTGGCTGACTGAAAGGTCCAGAACGGTTACGTAATCGGGATTGTCTGCATCGAGCATCATCAATTCGCCGCCGCATAAATCGCTAAAGAGATATCGGCCTTCAAGAGCGGGATGGGGACCATTTCTAACCACTAGTCCGCCGATAATTGCGCAACGTCCTCTGGCGTGGCGGTACTCGAAATCCGGAGAGCGAAGACTATTGCTAACCTCGCCGAGAAATGGTCTGGAGCCCTCTACAAGATTCCATCCAAGATTAACCCCGGCCTCGGAAGCATCCAGCACATTTAACTCTTCGACGCATTGCTGCCCTAGATCAGTTAGCCAAAGGTCGCCGGTGAACGGGTCAAATGAGAAACGAAACGGGTTTCTGACCCCGGATACCCAAATTCTTGGATCGGAACCAAATCCGAGCTCCGGATTTCCAGGAGCAGGCGCGTGAGGTGGCCAACTTGAAGGCTCTACGGTGAGACGTAGGACTGAACCCAGCGGAGTTAAATTGTCCTGGCCATTGCCGAATGGATCTCCTAGCCCTCCTCCGTCTCCAAAAGAAACATAAAGATACCCATCAGGCCCAAAGGCCAAATCTCCTCCGTTGTGCATCGCTGATGGTTGATCAACGACGATAATTTCCTTGCCACTGCCCAAACTCAGATCTAAGTGATCGACTGAATGAGCGGTTACTACGCTGTCCCCATCAGAATCTGTGCGGTTTATGTATAACCAATCGCTATCGGGAGAGATAGTCATTCCGAGCAGACCCTGGTCCATCTCGGTACTTGTGTTTGCGGATAAATCCAGTGACGCGCGCGGTAATAGTTTTGCTTCATCGAAACCAAAAACTTGACCTTTTCGCGTTCCCACGAAACCCCGGCGATCTCCAATAAAGACCACGGACGACGCGCCGGGTAAGTCCAAAAAGAGAGACAATTCAAGTCCGCTGACTGCAACGTTTGATTCCTCTAACGTCGGTAGTCCTTGGGGACAGTTCACATTTGACAAACGGAACTCTTCGGAATCTTCGGAGGGATAGGGTAATTCTGTGGCAGGTTTCCACCAGATGTCGTCTCTGGATGCTCTAGGTTGCTTATTTTCCGAGGATGACGTCTGAAATAGGGCGACGTAGGTGATTGCTAAAGCGCCAAATAAGAGAAGGCGCAGAGTGCCTGAAAGCCTTGACATAGAGAGTTGAAGATACCCCGCTAACTGCAATCAGGCATAGACTTATTGCTTCTGAAGTTGCGAGTGGCTTTCCTCGCCGCCAAAATGGGAGAATGCGATCACACTTGGACCAATTCTGCGTCAGTCGCTGTCTCGTAGTGTCCGCCTAGGCGGGGGGCTTCTTCCCGCTTATTCACGGTCCCCGCTGGGGGCCTTTTCGGTTTACGGGCTGTGCCCAAACCACAAAAATTTGTTAGGAGAAGATCGATGGAACTGACCGGCGCTCAAGCTCTTGTTAAGAGTCTCGAGATGTGCGATGTAGAGGTCATGTTTGGTCTTCCAGGCGGAGCGATTCTCCCGGTGTACGACCCAATTCTTGATTCCAAAATTCGCCACGTTCTGGTTCGTCATGAACAAGGCGCCGGGCATATGGCCCAAGGTTATGCCCACGTCACCGGAAAGCCGGGAGTCGCAATAGTAACGAGCGGCCCTGCTGCGACAAACATTGTTACTCCATTATGCGATGCCTACATGGACTCAATTCCAATGGTTGCCATTACTGGACAGGTAGCTCTGGGTTCAATTGGTTCAGATGCGTTTCAGGAGTGCGACACCACAGGAATCACAATGGCTGTGACAAAGCACAATTATCTTGTGACAGATCCCGCTGATATTCCGAGAATTGTGAAGGAAGCCTTTCATATAGCTACTACTGGTCGTCCTGGGCCTGTGTTGATTGACGTTCCCAAAGACGTAAGTAATCAGGTGATGGAATGGCACTGGCCTGAGGATCTCTCGCTGCCTGGCTATGAGCCGGTTACTGATGTTGATCCGCAGAAAATTGCTGAAGCTATCGATCTTATTCTTGCGGCTGAGCGTCCCGTAATCTACGCCGGTGGCGGGCTTCTTAAAGCTAGGGCAGCAGAAGTACTGGCAGAATTTGTTGATCTGACCGATATCCACGTGGTGACGACTCTTATGGCGCGCGGCGTATTTCCCGATAGAGACCCTCGTTGTCTAGGCATGCCAGGAATGCACGGGAACTACGCGGCAGTTATGGCCTTTCAACGAGCTGACCTTCTAATCAACTTGGGGGCTCGCTTTGATGACCGAGTCACCGGCAATCCAGAGTTTTTTGCTCCTGATGCCAAAATTATTCACGTTGATATCGATCCAGCTGAGCACGGCAAGGTCAGGCAAGCCGATGTTCCAGTGCGAGGGGATGCGAAGCTTGCTATAGAAGCATTGATTCAAGCTCACAAGGCATCGGGTGCAATCAAAACCGATCGAACTGCTTGGAAATCAACCATAAGTGGTTGGCAGGAGCAGTACCCGTTGCAATACGAGCAATCGGACAGTGGGTTCCCATTAAAGCCGCAGTACGTCTTGGAGCAGATTCGAGATAACACGCCAGACGACACAATTGTTGTGGCGGGCGTCGGCCAACACCAGATGTGGGCAAGCCAGTTCTGGAAGTTTGACTACCCCTATACCTGGGTCAATTCGGGTGGACTTGGAACTATGGGGTTTGCTGTCCCGGCGGCCATCGGAGCGAAGGCTGGCCAGCCCGACCGAATGGTATGGGCCATCGACGGAGATGGTTGCTTCCAGATGACTGCCCAAGAGTTGATTACCGCGGCAGCTGAGAAAATTCCGGTCAAAATTGCAATCTTAAATAATGCTTATCTGGGCATGGTTAGGCAGTGGCAGGAGCTTTTCTACGATGAGCGATATAGCGAGGTCTATTTGAGCCCGGACCACCCTGACTATGTTGCGTGGGCTGAAGCGATGGGATGCGCGGGTATCCGCGTTGAATCGGCTGAAGAGGTGCTTTCCGCAATCGAGAAAGCTAACGCAATCAATGATCGACCCGTCGTAGTGGACTTTCGTGTTGACGCGTTTGAAAAGGTCTACCCGATGGTGCCTGCTGGTGGATCAAACGACGACATAATCTTGGGACCAGAGGGTGACGCAGACGCGAAGGCCAAAGGTACAGCCCCCTCATGACCTCATTAGATGAAGATCAGCCGAATCTACACATCCTCTCGGTTCTTGTAGAAAACAAATTCGGTGTACTAGCGCGTATCGCAGGATTGTTCAGTAGGCGCGGCTTCAACATTTTCTCATTGGCAGTAGCGCCAACTGACGACCCATCATTGAGTCGTATCAGCATTGTGGTGGATGTTCACAATACCGATGCTGCGCAAATAGCAAAGCAGTTGGACAAGCTCGTCAATGTTTTGGAGATAACTGAATTACAGCCGGTTTCCTCTATCGAACGAGAGCTGATGGTGGCTCGTGTCGAAGGGATTGATTCAGACGCTGTTCGCAACTTTATTGATGAGGTTGGCGGCTCGGTTCTCGATTCGAACGATCGAGAGCTAATTGTGAGCGTCCATGCTCACCCAAACGAACTCGATGCTTGTGAAGCGAAGTTGCGTAAATTTGGCATTCTTGAACTTCAGCGGACGGGCCGCATTGCGTTGGGACGCCTCGACAGCTAAGTATCGCAATAAAACTTTTTCAAATTTTTCGTCTATTTGACAACTCAATTAGGAGCACAAAGATGCCAGCGACAATTTACTACGAAGATGATGCAGACCTAGGCCACCTTGCCGGCCGTACGGTCGCAATCATGGGCTATGGATCGCAAGGTCACGCCCATGCTTTAAACCTCCGCGATAGCGGTGTAAAGGTCATTGTGGGCCTTCGAGATGGCTCCTCCTCTGTTTCCAAAGCTGAGGCGGAAGGGCTGACTGTTTTATCGATAGCGGACGCTACCAAGGAAGCTGATGTGATGATGATGGCCTTGCCTGACACCGAGCAAGCGGCTATCTACTCGGAACAAATTGCTCCTAACTTGTCCGCGGGCAACGCCTTGGCTTTCTCGCATGGGTTTAACATTCATTTTGATCAAATCCAGCCTCCTGACGATGTCGATGTTTGGATGATCGCTCCCAAGGGACCAGGCCATAACGTGCGGCGCACTTATGCTGAAGGTGGCGGCGTTCCTGCTCTAGTAGCTATTCATCAAGACGCAACTGGAAATGCCCTTAACGATGCGCTCGCATACGCAAAGGGAATTGGAGGTACACGTGGGGGGGTCCTAACCACTACCTTCGCCGAGGAAACTGAGACCGACTTGTTCGGTGAGCAAGTTGTGTTGTGTGGTGGCCTCACTGAACTGATTCGTGCAGGCTATGACACTCTTGTGGAAGCTGGTTACCAGCCGGAATCCGCGTATTTCGAAACTCTTCATGAAGTGAAGCTCATTGTGGATTTCATATACGAAGCTGGAATCGCTGGAATGCGGTATTCAATTTCGACGACAGCGGAATATGGAGACCTCACTCGAGGGCCTCGCATCATTACCGACGAAACGAGAGCCGAAATGAAACGTATTCTCGGTGAAATTCAAGATGGAACTTTTGCGAACGAGTGGATCGAGGAAAACCGGAGTGGTCTTGCGAACTATAAGCGCCTGGTAGAAGAGGGGAAGGAACATCCCATTGAAGCTGTCGGAGCGGAGTTGCGCGCAATGATGCCTTGGATCACAGCGGGCAAACAGGACGTTACGGAAGCCTCCGGCGGGCAAGTTGAATAGCGATTATCTCTTACTGGGCTTTATCTGGATATCTAACAAGTGCACACTGTGTGACGATGTCGTTGGTAACGCCAACTATTGATCTCGAGAAAGGGGTGTTGCTTGCCGCCACTCCGCTACTCGAGGATGCCAACTTCCACCGGTCAGTTGTTTTACTGCTTGAACACAACTCAGAAGGGTCGTTGGGAGTAATTCTCAACCGACCTATTGCAGTTGATTCATCGCTTCTCCATGCCCTGCCAGCTTGGGCGGACGATATCAACGAAGAATCCCAATTCTTCGGCGGTGGGCCTGTGCAGCCCAATGCATTACTGGCGCTAGCTCCAACATCAGATTCATTGAGAGGAGGGACTCCACTGAATGAATCAATAGCCCTCCTTGACCTGGAAGCAACTTCAGATCTCCGCGGTTCTGAACTAGAGAATGTCCGATTCTACTTCGGATACTCGGGCTGGAGTCCGGGACAATTAGCTATGGAGATCGAAGAAGGTGCGTGGTGGACGTTCAAATCCCGAACTGAGGATTTATTTGCCGAACCCCATGATTGTTGGCGGGAAGTCTTGGCGAGACAAAGTTCCGCCGCTCGTCTACTTGCTGTGTGTCCCGATCAGCCGTTTATGAATTGAACTCTGCTGATAAATTTCATGCATCTCGCCGAGAAGTTGACGCATTAGCAGGTCCTTAACTGAGAGCCTCAACTACGAAGTCAAGACAGGCGCACAAGGCATCGACATCGGAAGGTTCGACTGCTGGGAAAGTAGCGACGCGGATCTGGTTACGACCCAGTTTTCGGTAAGACTCAGTGTCGACTATCCCGTTGGCACGGAGAACTCTACTGATGGCGCCAGCGTCCACGTCCTCGAAGTCGATAGTGCAAACTACTGGCGAGCGGTCAGAGATTTGGTTGACGAAGGGTTCAGCGAAAGTTCGATCGCTCGCCCACTCGTAAATGGTGTTGCTGCTGCGTCTGCATCTTTCGTCTGCCCAGCTCAGGCCACCTGAAGCGTTAATCCACTCAACCATTTCAGCGGCCAGGAAAATTGTTGCGAGACTTGGGGTGTTGTAAGTCTGATTCTGCCGAGAGTTTGAGAGCGCTATTCCCAGATCCAGACCAGCGGGCGTCCAACGTTCGCCGCCAGATAATTTCTCGATTCGAGCAATGGCTGCCGGCGAACAGGCTGCCAACCAGAGACCGCCGTCAGAAGCTAAGGCTTTTTGAGGAGCAAAGTAATAGCAGTCAACTTGATCTGAATCCCAGTTGATTGCTCCAGCTGCCGATGTTGCATCGACGAGCGTTAAAGCATCTTTGCTAGGACGGTTGAGCGTAGCCGTAACGCCAGTAGAAGTCTCGTTATGCGTCAAGGCATATACATCCACATTCGACGGATCTGCTGCGGGACATGTACCCGGCACGCTACTGATGATCTCCGGTTCTTCTAGGTGAGGGGCCTTTTGAACAACGGTTGCAAATTTTGACGAAAACTCTCCGAAGCTCAGATGTTGGCTTTTGAAGTCAATGAGATTGAAAGACGCAGCATCCCAAAACAGAGTCGAACCTCCATTGCCCAAAAGTATTTCCCATTCCTGGGGCAAACTGAATAATTCGCTTAGACCATTCTGTAACCGAGACACTTCCCGTTTAACTTCATTTTGCCTGTGGCTTGTTCCCAAATACCTAGGAGCTATATCTAAAAAGGAGGTCAGAGCTTCTTGGCGGACTTTCGATGGGCCGGACCCAAATCGCCCGTCTTCAGGAAGTAATTCAGCGGGAATGGAAATTGAAGTTTCGGTCGCGCTCATCGCCTGCCACTATGTCGGTGGGCTATTCGAATTAAGCCCCAAGCCTTTAGGAGCCTATCCCGTGACCAACCGAATTTCGTTCGCCGTAGAACAGATCGCAGAATCGGCAACTCTAGCTGTCGATTCGAAGGCGAAAGCTATGAAAGCCGATGGGAAAGACGTTATAGGGTTCGGAGCAGGCGAGCCTGATTTCCAAACACCAGCGCACATTGTTGAAGCCGCGGTAGCAGCTTGCAAGGACGCCAGGTACCACCGATATTCGCCGGCAGGTGGCCTACCTGAACTAAAAGAGGCGCTCTCCGTAAAAACTTTAAGAGACTCGGGTTTAGAGCTGCAGCCTTCCCAATTTTTAGTCACTAACGGAGGAAAGCAAGCAGTGTTCAACACGATGATGACCCTGGTGGATCCGGGAGATGAGATCATACTTCCTGCTCCGTATTGGACTACTTACCCGGAGTCGATTCGAATGTTTGGTGGGATACCTGTTGAAGTTTTTGCGGGAGCCGACCAAGGTTTTCAGGTCACGGTGGAACAGCTAGATGCAGCTAAAACCGATAAAACTAAAGCACTTGTTTTCGTGTCGCCCTCAAACCCGACAGGTGCTGTGTATCCCAAGGAAGAAATCGAGGCGATAGGTCGATGGGCCGTAGAAAATGATATTTGGGTAATTACTGACGAAATATACGAACATCTGATCTATGGAGATCGTGAGCACCACTCGATGCCTGTTTTGGTGCCCGAGCTAGCTGATCGCTGCGTCGTTTTAAACGGGGTCGCTAAGACATATGCGATGACAGGCTGGCGAGTTGGATGGATGGCGGGTCCTCCGGATGTAATCAAAGCAGCCTCCAACATGCAGAGCCACGCCACTTCAAACGTATGCAATGTCGCCCAAGTTGCCGCAATAGCTGCTTTGGAGGGCGGTTTAGACGATGTAGCGGTCATGTTGGCTGCGTTCGATGAGCGTCGTGTGACGATGCATCAAATGTTCAACAGCATCGAAGGGGTCAAATGTGAGGAGCCTCAGGGTGCCTTTTATGCCTTTCCGTCATTGGAAGGCTTGCTAGGACGAGAATTAGCTGGCTCTGTCAGTCGAACAACTTTGGACCTAGCGAATGTCATTTTAGAAGAAGCGAAAGTAGCATTTGTGCCAGGCGAGGCGTTCGGCGCACCAGGTTATGCGCGCTTCTCTTTTGCTTTAGGAATAGATGAACTGAAAGATGGAATTACCCGAATAGGCGATTTAGTTAGTAGTTGATATGGCCATTGTCTTAGTCACCGAAGAGCTCGCAGAGGCAGGATTAGACCTGCTCCGTTCTCGCGGTCACGAGGTGATTGTCCGACTCGACCTTTCGAAAGAAGAGCTTCTCGCCGAAATTTCAAATGTGGACGCCCTAGTTATCCGTTCAGCGACTCAGGTTGATTCAGATCTTTTTGATGCGGCGAATCGGTTACAAGTGGTGGGTCGCGCTGGTGTTGGTTTGGACAATGTTGACACGGCAGCAGCGACCGAGCGCGGCGTATTAGTTTGCAACGCTCCGGAGTCGAATGTTGTTTCTGCGGCAGAACACTCGGTTGCACTTCTATTAGCACTTGCCCGAAATATTCCTCAGGCGCACGGCGCTCTCGCCGGCAATCGCTGGGAACGAAGTTCTTGGACGGGTGTCGAACTGCTAAATAAGACAGTTGGCATAGTTGGTCTTGGTCGAGTAGGGCGCCTCGTAGCTGAAAGGCTGAATGGTTTCGATGTACAGATCCTCGCGTTCGACCCTTTCGTCGGCTCGGATTCTGCTCGGTCAGTCAACGCAGAAATGGTTGAACTTGATGAATTACTCGAACGCTCAGACTTCGTTAGTGTTCATCTGCCCAAGACACCTGAGACTGTTGGCTTATTCGATCAAGAACGTTTTTCAAACTTCAAGCGCGGCGCTCGCCTTATAAATGCGGCTCGCGGCGGGGTTGTTGTCGAGAAAGATTTAGTTACCGCATTGAATAGTGGACAGATCGCTGGAGCGGCATTAGATGTCTTTGACGAAGAACCTAAGACGAATTCCGAATTATTCGGAAGAGACGATGTGGTCGTAACACCGCACCTAGGAGCTAGCACTCACGAAGCTCAAGATAGAGCTGGGGTGACTATCGCTGAACAAGTAGCTCTGGCGCTTGAAGGAGATTTTGTTCCGTTTGCGGTCAACATCGCTGCGGAGGAAGCTTCGGACGCTCTGCGGCCTTACCTTGGGATAGCCGAGCGTCTCGGGGCCTTTTTCAGTGCACTCGTTTCAGACCTGCCTGATGAGATAGAAGTCAAAGTTTCAGGTGAGATAGGTGGGTATAACAACAAGATCGTGGTTCTTTCGGTATTGAGAGGGGTTCTAGCTAAGTTCTCTCAAACTCAGGTCACCTTTGTCAACGTATTAGAGCAGGC
>DKNM01000130.1:3435-6846 GCA_002470695.1 Candidatus Neomicrothrix sp. UBA7388 | reverse complement strand
GAATTAATGGGTGTACTGATTCGTGATTCAGGCTCTCGTGATGCCGGTGAGTTTAGGAACTTGATAGAAGTTCGGGGCGGAGGGCATGCCGTTTCGGGGACGCTTGTTCGCTTAGGTAATGAACCTCGAATAGTGATGATCGACGATCACTCGGTCGAAGTGCCTCTAGCGAACCATATTCTTGTCATTCGGAATGACGATCGGCCTGGGATGATTGGAGTTGTGGGCCAAATCTTAGGAGCAGCGGACGTAAATATTTCGTTCATGGGTTTGGGACGCAATGGAGACGGAGATCACGCATTGATGGCCTTGGCTTCCGACCAGCCAATTGCTGGAGATATCGTCGAAGTCTTAAATTCCGAAGAGGGTATTCGTTCTGTTTCCCGAGTTGAACTCTAATTTTCTGTCGGAATTAAGAGCGGGTTGTGGGTAGCCAGGACGAGCGTTCTGTTTCGTAGTTACCGATAGAGTCAGCGCTCCTGAGGGTAATTCCGATGTCGTCGAGGCCCTCAAGAAAACGCTCCCTCGTAGCGTCATCCATCGGAAATTCTTCCTCAATTCCTAAAGCGGGAACCATTACCCTCAGATTTTCGACGTCAACAGTTATCGACAACTCCGGGTCCGAATGAAGCGCTTCCCTAATCTTTGATGCTCCGTCCTCGCTGATTTGACACGGAATAAGACCGTTTTTGGTCGCATTGTTGCGAAAGATGTCCCCAAATCTAGGTGATATAACCGCCATGAATCCGTAGTCCATCAACGCCCAGACTGCATGCTCTCGGGAGGAGCCAGTGCCGAAATTTGGTCCGGCAACAAGAATTGATGCCCCGACGTATCTTTCGTCATTGAGGATGAATTCGCGCTCGTCGCGCCATTCAGAAAACAGCCCCTTTCCGAATCCTGTGCGTTCCACTCGCTTTAGCCAGTCGCTCGGAATTATTTGATCGGTGTCTACGTCACTGCGATCCAGAGGCACTGCTCGTCCCTCGTGCACTCGAACTGCTTGCATTTTGATTCCTCTCAGTCCAAATCTTCTGGGGTAACGAAGGTTCCGGCAATAGCGCTAGCTGCTGCCACAGCGGGTGAAACTAAATGAGTTCTTCCCCCTCGACCCTGCCTGCCTTCGAAATTCCGGTTTGAGGTGGAGGCTGAGCGTTCTCCGGGTTGCAGTTTGTCAGGGTTCATAGCCAAACACATTGAGCAGCCGGGTTCACGCCAGTCAAAGCCTGCGTCCTTGAATACCTGGTCGAGTCCTTCTTCCTCGGCCTGAGTTTTGACCTCGAACGAGCCAGGTACCACGAGGGTTCGCATTCCATCGTGAACTTTTCGACCCCTCGCTACCGCAGCCGCTGCGCGCAGATCTTCGATGCGAGAATTAGTGCAAGAACCAATGAACACAGTGTCTATTGCGACATCACTTAACTTGGAACCCGCGGTCAACCCCATGTATTCCAAAGCTCGCTCTGCGGTGCCTGCTTCTACTGGGTCGTCGTAGGAATCCGGCCCTGGAATGGGCGCACTTATGGGTATGACATGTGCAGGATTGGTGCCCCAAGTCACATGAGGCTCGAGCTTTGTAGCGTCGATATCGACTGACTTGTCGAATGAAACGTCAACGTCGGACACTAGAGTCCTCCATTCGAGCACCGCTTCATCCCATGCTGCTCCAGTGGGCGCGTTTGGGCGTCCCTTCAAATAGTCAAACGTGGTGTCGTCGGGCGCAATTAGGCCGGCTTTAGCTCCCGCTTCGATCGACATGTTGCAAACCGTCATTCGCCCCTCCATCGAAAGGGCTTCGATCGCAGAACCTCGATACTCGATTATGTAACCGATTCCGCCCCCGGTCCCGATTCGGCCAATGATCGCGAGAACAATGTCTTTTGCTGTGACTCCAGAGGGGGCTGAACCATTGACGTTTATGGCCATAGTCCCGGGTCGGCTCTGCGGCAGCGTCTGACTCGCTAGGACGTGCTCCACCTCCGAGGTTCCGATGCCGAATGCGAGTGCTCCGAACGCACCATGAGTCGATGTGTGGCTGTCGCCGCAAACTACTGTCATCCCTGGGAGGGTTAGACCTTTTTCGGGACCGATGACGTGGACTATGCCCTGCCCAGGGTCGCCCATTGGGTAAAGCTGAATATCGAACTCTTCGCAGTTTGATCTGAGAACTTCAACTTGCTTCCTGCTTATTTCGTCAGCGATGGGGAGATGAATATCCTCGGTCGGGACATTGTGGTCTTCAGTTGCGACCGTCAGATCTGGTCGGCGAACTGAGCGACCATTCATTCGTAACCCGTCGAACGCTTGAGGAGAGGTCACCTCGTGAATGAGGTGGAGATCTATGTACAAAAGATCGGGTAAACCGTCGCCGCTTCTTACTACGTGGCGTTCCCAAACTTTGTCGCTAAGGGTCTTACCGGGCATCTGTATCCTTTGTTTCCGTGCTAGGGGGCCAATAGGGCACTACATCACTGTGTCAGTCAAAGACCGTCTCGGTCCAGCCGGACTGGTAAAGAACATCAGAAATTGCTGAAAGAAGAGCCGCTCGGAAAGCATCTGGTTGTCCAACACACACGGTGTGACTTCCGGGGATTTCATGACTTGTGGCCCCGGGAATAACGTCCAGCATCTCTCTTTGGCGCATTACCGATACAACTTCGTCCTGTGTGGTGACTACTGCTGAGACGGGAATATCGATTGTTCGAAGCCATCGACGACTATCGAATAAACCAATGCGATGACCAGCCTGAATCAGCTTAAGAGGGTCATGGCGTCGAAGTTCACCGAGGGCCCATTGACGCAAATCTTTTCCGGTCTTACCAGTCAGAAGTTGACTACCGATTAATTGTCGCAATGCTCTCGGAATAATTCGTGCAGCATGGGCCAACGTTCCTATAGCTGCGAAACGGACATGATCTTGTTTGGTTGTGCTGAATGAAGCGGCTGTTGCGCATAAGACGAGACCGATTACTCGGTCGGGGTGCCGCCGCCAAATCAGTTGACTGATCGGGCCACCCATCGAGTAGCCAACTGCGATTACTTGGTCAATTCCCAATTCGTCGAGTAGCGCCACCGCATCATCGGCGCAGTCAGTTAACCGGAATGGTCTTTGTGAACGAATGCCGCGTCCATGTCCTCGATGGTCGAGCGCAACCAAACCGTATTTGCCCTCGAGTGCTGAATAGCTGCTGTACCAGTTGAGATCAGCGGTCGCTGTCCACCCATGGAGGAGCAGAATTGTTGGTGCGTTCTCTGGAGCCTGTACAACCCGAGCGAATGTCCGGCCTCGACCCGGTAGCTCATAGATGCGGCCGCGTGGCAGGACCAATCGATTCTTTCGGTCATCATGTTGCGAGGCTTCTCTGGGCGCGATGCGGGTGTTTTCACTCATGCAACGTTTCAAGCCTCAAT
>DKNM01000130.1:0-2998 GCA_002470695.1 Candidatus Neomicrothrix sp. UBA7388 | reverse complement strand
TCTCGTCTTTCTTCGATAGAGCCAAATAAGTACTTCTCTGTTCCCTCATCACCGACGAACTGGATCTCGACAACCACTCCCGGTGTAACTGACTCATCCGATGCTTGTTCCACGATTTCACAATTTTCAAGTACCGACGCCAGATGAAGAATTCTGCCTTCCATCTTGCCCTGCTCTTCCTTAGCGGCGTGGTAATCGCCGTTCTCTGACAAATCGCCCAGCAGTCGCGCCTGCTCAATTTTGTCAGCAATGTCTATCCGACCGCGAGTAGTTAGATCTTGTAGTTCGGAAGCGAGACGATCGTGGGCTTCGGGAGAAAGTCGTTGCGTTTCGGCCATTCTGAGAGGCTATCGAATCGTTAAGCGCTATGAACAGCGATGCAACTTTGCGTAAGGGTTTGACTCAGCGGCTGAAAGTAATGACAATGGACTGTGTGAAGGCCCAATTGAACGCCATCATTATTCGCTAGCGCACACGTCCAACGTGTGCGCCTTTCGACCGTCCCTAGGGGCGGTCGTTGTTCTTACCGGCCTCATTGAACGAGGCCTCGTCACTGTTCTAATCGTCCACAAGCAGGAGAAACCAGATGTCCCACAAAATTGCGGTAATCGGCGGTGATGGGATAGGGCCCGAAGTTACGGCGGTAGCGCTGGACGTAATGGCAGCAGCAGGAGCAGATTTGGCAACCACGGAGTTTCGCCTAGGAGGCTTTCGCTACCTGGAAGATGGAGTTGTTCTGCCCGACGACACGTTAGAAGAGCTGCGCGCCTACGATGCAATCCTGCTGGGTGCCGTTGGCACTCCTGAAGTTCCTCCCGGTGTCATCGAGAGAGGCCTACTCCTAAAGGCGCGATTTGAACTTGATCTATACGTCAATTTGAGGCCGTTCGTTCTGAAAGATGGCCATGAATTTGTAGTAATTCGCGAGAATACCGAAGGTACTTACGCAGGCGAAGGTGGTTTCCTCAGAAAAGGAACCAAAGATGAAATAGCTACTCAGGGTTCGGTTAATACTCGTAAAGGTGCTGAACGGTGCATCCGATACGGATTTGAATTGGCAATGGGTAGAGAGCGAAAGCACCTGACCTTGGTCCATAAAACAAACGTCCTTACTTTTTCTGGAGACCTATGGGAGCGAACTTTCGAGGAGGTAGCTGTCGAATATCCGGAAGTTGAAACTGCGTACAACCATGTTGATGCTGCTTGTATCTACTTCGTAGAGGACCCCACGCGCTATGAAGTTGTTGTTACCGACAACCTCTTTGGAGATATCTTGACCGATCTTGGGGGAGCGGTCGCTGGCGGTATTGGACTCGCGTCTTCTGCGAACTTAAACCCAGATCGCAACTCACCATCTCTGTTCGAACCAGTCCACGGTTCGGCTCCAGATATCGCTGGCAAGGGTCTTGCGAATCCGACAGCCGCTGTTTTGTCTGGTGCGATGATGCTTGACTTCTTGGGCGAAAATGAAACGGCGAACCGGGTTCGGGCCGCATGCAACGGGGTTCCCGATAGCGGCCCAACTACTGATATAGCGGCTGCGATCATGTCCAACCTTTCGAGTAGCTCATCATGACCGATAACGATGTACCGGAGTTAGATCGGCAAGGCGTTCGAAAAACGGAATGGCCGGAAAAGGTCGAAATCTTTGATACCACCCTCCGAGATGGAGTCCAATTCGAAGGAATATCAGTTTCATCGGATGACAAATTAAAAGTTGCTCGCCAGCTAGACCATCTGGGGGTTCATTGGATCGAGGGCGGGTGGCCTGGATCGAACCCAAAGGATGAAGAATTTTTTCGACGAGCAGCTCAAGAGTTAAACCTCAACACATCAACTCTTGTGGCATTTGGTTCAACGCGTCGACCCAAGGGACGCGTTGATGAAGATCAAACTTTGGCTTCATTGGTCGAAGCGGGAACCTCAACGGTTTGTATCGTTGGGAAGTCTTGGGACTATCACGTTACTGAGGCGCTGCGTCAGCCGTTAGACGAAGGGGTGTCAATGGTTGGCGATTCAGTCGAATTTCTTAAGTCAGAGGGCCTTAGGGTCTTTTTTGATGCCGAACATTTCTTTGACGGTTACAAGCGCAATCCAGAATTTTCACTTCGGGTGCTCGAAGCGGCAGCAGTTCAGGGAGCTGATTGCTTAGTTCTGTGCGACACCAATGGTGGTGCACTTCCCCACGAGGTTGAGGGCATAGTTCGCGAGGTAGTCAAGCATTTCTCAGGGATTCAAATTGGAATGCATACTCAGAACGACACGGGATGTGCTGTCGCAAATGCCGTCGCTGGTGTCTTGGCAGGCGCGACGCATGTGCAAGGCACGATTAATGGATACGGTGAACGCACGGGCAATTGCGATAACACCGTGTTGATACCGAATCTCTCTCTCAAGATGGGTATCGAAACGTTGCCTTCTGGCCACGTGGAGCGACTCACTTCGGTGTCTCACCATGTCGCCGAACTAATGAATATGCCTCCCCAGCACCAACAGCCCTACGTTGGAACTTCTGCTTTTGCTCATAAAGCTGGTCTTCATACCAGTGCAATCGCTCGCCGCCCCGATAGCTACGAACACGTAGATCCAGCGTCGGTTGGCAATAGGACCAGGTTTTTGCTTGGTGACCTCTCGGGTAAGGCGTCGGTTGAGTTAAAGGCGGAGCAACTTGGCATCGAGCTGCAAGATAAAGAAATGGTCGATGTTGTCGAAGAAATGAAACGCCTGGAGCATGAGGGATATCACTTTGAAGTAGCTGACGCGTCGCTCGAAATAATGTTGCGGCGCGCTGCAGGAGAAAAGTTTGATTATTTCGATGTGGAGTCTTTCCGGGTGCTCGTTGAGCGTGGTCAAGACCGGGAGTTCGACACCGAAGCGACGCTACGTATCGTCGTAGGCGATGAGCGCATGATCACCGTTGGGGAAGGCGATGGTCCCGTTAATGCTTTGGATAACGCTTTCCGAAAAGCGGTTTCCGGTATTTACCCAGAGTTAGCTG
>DKNM01000065.1 GCA_002470695.1 Candidatus Neomicrothrix sp. UBA7388 | reverse complement strand
CAAGACCAAAATTACTGCCGAGAAACCGCGCACCCTTCTAGCGACTACAGCCTGACGCCTTAAACCGTAAATTGCGCTGGCATCATCTACGGAAAGCTCTGCTTTTAAATCTGCTATCGGTTCGTCTTCTGCGGCAGGCAGCGAGGTCAAAGTAGTGATGTGAAGCCAGAGTACGGATATGTTTCGCCTTATTGTGGTATTTCGTCAATCTTTATCCAAAAGTTTCATTTGCGGAACGACATATGTTTGACCAGATATGCGCAAAAGGTCTTGGATGAGCGCGGCGCTCTAGATACCGTTCTCCTCATGGCCACTGTTCCAGACAAACCAACAATCGAAGGTCTCGAGTCAAAGTGGGACGACATCTGGAACGCCCAAGGCGTTTACCGTTTCGACAGGAGCAAAGGTCGCGACGAGGTTTTCAGTATTGACACTCCTCCTCCTACTGTCAGCGGTTCTCTACACGTCGGACATGTTTTCAGCTACACGCATACGGACGCTATTGCCCGGTATCAACGCATGAGTGGAGCGGAGGTTTTCTACCCAATGGGGTGGGATGACAATGGTCTACCTACCGAGAGAAGGGTTCAGAATTATTTCGGGGTCCGCTGTGATCCGACCCTTCCATACGACCCCAACTTTGAACCGCCCACAGATGCTGGCGACGAGAAAGCAATAAAAAAGCGCGGTGACGTCAATGTCTCAAGACGAAATTTCGTCGAGCTATGCCACATCCTGACAACCGCAGACGAGCAGGCATTTGAGGACCTATGGCGACAATTAGGGCTAAGCGTTGACTGGTCGATGACCTACGCCACAATCGATGAACGCTGTCAGCGTGTTGCCCAGAGAGCATTTCTTCGAAACCTTCAACGCGGTGAGGCATACCAGATAGAGGCCCCATCCTTATGGGACGTGACATTTAAAACAGCAGTTGCTCAGGCAGAGTTAGAAGACCGTGAGCAACCGAGTGCATACCATCAACTCAAGTTTCACGGTTCAACTGATAACACCGAAATTATCATCGACACCACTCGGCCTGAACTGCTGCCCGCTTGTGTTGCTTTAGTGACACACCCCGAGGATACGCGTTATCAAAATCTCCTCGGCACAACGGCGACCACACCTATCTTTGGTGTTGAGGTACCAATCCTGAGCCATGAATTAGCCGATCCAGATAAAGGGACCGGGATCGCAATGGTCTGCACTTTCGGTGACACAACTGATGTCACTTGGTGGAGGGAACTTGAACTTCCGGTTCGCGCAATCATTGACCGTTCGGGGCGCATTACCTCCAATCCACCTGAGGCCATTACTTCCAAAGAGGGGCTAGAGGCTTTCGAGTTGATGGCTGGCAAAACTATCTTCTCCGCGAAAAAAGAAATAGTTCAGCTGCTCCAAGAAGCAGAAGAAATGGTTGGCGAACCAAGGCCAATTAACCACGCCGTAAAGTTCTTCGAAAAAGGTGACCGGCCACTCGAAATCGTGACGAGTCGTCAGTGGTACATCAGAAACGGCGGCAGAGACCCCCACTTAAACGAAGCGCTAATAGCCCGCGGCGATGAAATGAGATGGCATCCCCCGTATATGCAAGGCCGTTACACCAACTGGATCGAGGGACTGAACGGTGATTGGCTTATCAGCCGACAGCGGTTCTTCGGTGTACCTATTCCACTCTGGTACAGAATCGGTGACCAAGGCGAAGTGTTGTGGGAAGAACGCATCGTTCCATCTGAAAATGAACTCCCTGTAGATCCAGCATCACATGTTCCTTCAGGTTTTGATGAGAGTCAGCGAGACCAGCCAGGTGGCTTCATGGGTGAAGTCGACATCATGGATACGTGGGCTACCTCGTCATTGACTCCACAGATTGCCTGCGGATGGGAAGAAGACGAGGACCTTTTCTCCCGCACGTATCCGATGGATATGCGACCTCAAGGTCACGACATAATTAGAACTTGGCTCTTTTCGACGGCAGTCCGTTCGCATTTAGAAGAGGACACTGCGCCCTGGCGTAACTGCGCTCTGTCTGGCTGGATTTTGGATCCAGACCGAAAAAAAATGTCCAAGTCAAAAGGAAATGTAGTAACACCTGCGGGACTTTTAGACCAATACGGCTCTGACGCAGTTAGGTACTGGGCCGCTAATGGGCGGCCGGGTACCGACACAGCTTTCGATGAGGGCCAGATGAAAATCGGTCGCCGTCTAGCGATAAAAATATTGAACGCGTCAAAATTCACTTTGACGCTCGCTAGCGACTCCAACGTGGACCCAAGTTCAGTTTCCAATGCTCTAGATCAGGCGCTCCTCGCCAAGCTTGTAAACCTCATTGAGACAACGACAGTCGCGTTTGACGAATTTGATTACGCCCGGGCACTCGAAAAGACTGAACAGTTTTTTTGGAGTTTCACTGACGACTATGTAGAGCTGGTGAAAGCTCGCGCCTACGGAAGTCAAGGAGACCAAGAAGCACAGTCAGCCCACGTCACCCTAAAAGTCACACTTGACGCTCTACTTCGTCTCTTCGCTCCTTTCCTTCCCTTCGTTACCGCAGAGGTCTGGTCTTGGTCGCACGAAGATTCAATTCATTCAGCGTCATGGCCAATAGCGGCTGACTTGAGCAATCGGCTGGCTAAGGGGGTTCACATCGGAATTTTGGATACAGCTTCAGAAACACTCTCCGAGGTTCGCAGGGCTAAAACCGAGGCAAAGCGAAGTCTCAAGGTCAGGGCCGCCACAGTTGTCGTTTCCGCATCAAGTGAACGACTCAAACAAGTCGAGCTGGTTCGCAATGATCTAGTTGAGGCTGGCAACATTGGTGCTCTCGAGCTAGTAGAACAAGAAGAAGCTCCACCTAGCGTTGAGGTAACTCTTGCGCCAGACGAGTAGTTCAACTCAGTTAACGTCAAGCGAAGTGATCTGCAGAACCCGCCATCAATGACTCGCTCTTTTCTTTTAACAGTCTTCCTCTTCGGGGTGCTCTTCTGCGCCCCTCATAACGCTTTGGCGGCTGATTGGCTTGAACCGGGTGTTTACACCGAGACTGATTCCAAGAAGAGTGGAGAAGTCCATGCCTTCGGTAACGCGGAGCGCCTTGGTGATTTTTCCGAAGACGGTCTATCCGATCTTGCATCTGTAGCTTCTTCAAACGCGGGATCTGGCTATTTGGTCGCAACAACAGCGGGGAAGATTCGAGCTTTCGGAGACGCTATTCATCGCGGTGACTTAGGCGCTATTTCCTTGGATGCTCCAGTAGCGGATTTGGCTATCACGCCAGATGGCAACGGCTACTGGCTCGTGACCACCGCTGGCACGGTTTACGCATTTGGGACAGCCCTGTGGAGGGGCTCCCTAACTCACCTCACTCTCCAACAACCGGTTGTTGACCTTGAACCTCACCCATCTGGGGACGGTTACTGGCTCACCTCAGCAGACGGTGGGGTTTTCGCTTTCGGCGAGGCCGAATTCTTTGGCGGATTAGCTGACCGGCCGCTCTACCGTCCAATTATCGATATGTTGTCGACTCCTGACGGAACCGGCTACCTCTTGGTAGGCGCAGACGGCGCCATCTACCCTCGCGGAACAGCTCTCTTTCGCGGATCATTGGCTAACAACGAATTATCCAGCAGGACCATCATCGCAGCCGAACAAACATCCGATGGCAAGGGGTACTGGCTTGTTGGCCAAAGAGGAAAAGTGTTTACGTTCGGTTCGGCACCTTATTTTGGCCAAATGGTGGCGCACGAACTTGCTCCCATCGAAGCATTCGCAGTCAGCGGAAACGATGACGGTTACTGGATCATGACTGCAGCACCACCTGAAGTGCCCGCGAACTCTGGATCGGGACGCCGAGCGATCTATTCGAAATTAGAGCATCGCGTCTGGCTTGTCGAAGCTGATGGGTCTGTTAGTCACACCTTTCTTGCAAGTGGTCGAGCCGATAGACCCAAACCTGGCTCCTACAGAGTGTTTTCGAAATCCCGTCACACAACTGCCGGACACGACGGTATACGAATGGAATACATGGTCCGCTTTGCCTGGGGCACCGAATTAGCGATTGGCTTTCATAGCATTCCTATTGACAAATTTGGTGAAGCTATGCAGTCAGAAGCTCAGCTGGGCACTTTCCAATCAGGAGGATGCGTACGCCTACGAGATGATCAGGCAAAAACGCTGTACGCCTGGGCGGGGATAGGAACTCAAGTAGTAATAATTGGCTAGTTAGTTCGACTCAATCGGAGTCGTCAGTTCCGCCGCCTTGCGAGCCGGTCTGGAAGCCGGGCCCTTCTCTCTTGACTGGTGCTTTCTGGTCCTCTTCAGTACGCAACCAGACTGTTCGCTGCGGAAATGGAATTTCAATTCCCGCCAGATCAAATGCTTCTTTGATGCGTTTTCGGAGCATTCGGCCGGTACTCCACTGCTCAGAGGGCTCAGTCCTCACAGACAGTCGAATGGTTACCGCATCAGAGCCGAAATTTTGGACTCCTGAAATTACCGGTTCCTCGACAATGGTTGCCTCTTCCAATTGTTCTTCCCAAAGGGCGTCCGCCACATCCTTAATCGTCTGCATCGCGAGATCCAGATCAGTGTCGTATGCGACGTCAATGTCAAGAATTGCTCGTGCCCAAACTTGCGACATATTTCCAACGCGTCGAATTTCGCCGTTCGGGATATGCCAAAGAGTTCCGCGAATGTCGCGAATGCGGGTAGTTCTTAATCCGACCGACTCCACAGTTCCGGTCGCTTCGCCAACATCAATTACATCGCCCACACCGTATTGGTCTTCTATGAGCATGAAAATGCCACTGAGTAGATCGCGAACGAGTGATTGCGCACCAAAGCCGACAGCAACGCCAACAATTCCTGCTCCCGCAATTAACGGTCCCAGATTGATGTCAAATTCACCGAGAAGCATCATGAAGGTGACTACGCCGACAACGGCAGAGGCAATGCTCTTAAACAGGACTCCGAGAGTTTTGGCTCGCTGACGAGCTCTTTCTGTTCGCTCTCTAAGATTTGCCAGTTTTTCCGCCAGAATGTCGCGCCTCAACGTTCCCGTCGCGGCCTCCGCTGCTTCTACTGCATCGCGTTCTTCCGAAGACCGCTCAGACATCAAACGATCGATGAGACCATCAATCGCCCGATGCACAATCCTTCTGACAACCATCGCTAAAAGAACGATGACCAGGACTTTGACAGGGCGGTCAACCAACCAGGTAGCAATTCCTGCCAAATCCGAGTTATCCGTCCAATCGAAAATCTTTCTGCACAGCCAAGCTGGTTCAGCTCCGCATGCATCGGTAAGAGAGGCGGCCATCAGAGGGAAATTATCAGTCACACAGTCCAGCTTAGATTGACCCATCCCTAACAGCTGCGCACTTACTAGGCTCGCTTGCGTGACAAATATTGAAGAAGCAGCTCTATATGAAATTAATCAGGGTGTAGCAACGATCACTTTGAACCGTCCCGAAAACAAAAACGCATTAAGCGTTGAAATGGTGAATGCGCTTGGTGATCATTTCAACTCTGCTCAAGAAAATGAAGAAGTCCGCCTAATTCTCTTCACAAACGTCGGCAACACCTTCTGCGCCGGTGCCGACTTAAAGGCAGACCAACCTGGAGTAACGCAGCCGACAGCACGACACAGCTTCGTCCAGATTTTGGATGACATAATTGAATCACCCAAGCCAGTTCTTGGAAAGATTTCGGGACATTGCACGGGCGGAGGAGTGGGTTTAGCGGCCGCCTTTGATATTTCCATCGCCGCTGACGACATTATCGTCGGCTTTACAGAGGTCCGAATTGGCGTTGCACCAGCAGTAATTTCCGTTGTCTGCCTACCGAAGTTGAGGCGCGCTGACGCTAGCGAGCTTTTTCTGAACGGCGAGCGTATTGCGGCTACCCGGGCAGCAGAAGTAGGCCTCATCAATCGAGCAGTCCCTAGAGAACAATTAGACAGTGAGGTAGCTGAAACTTTGCTCAAGGTTGTGCGCGGCGGACCTAAAGCGTTAGCTGCTTCCAAGCAGTTGATATCAAAAGTTCCTCAAATGTCGCGCCAAGATGCTTGGGAGTGGACTGCTGAGCTCAGCCAGTCGTTATTCAAAAGTGACGAAGCAACGGAAGGCATCGGCGCTTTTCGCGAGCGACGCACCGCTTCATGGGTACCTGAAGGTCAAGAAGAGATTTAGCTTACCGCTCAACAATTTGCGCTTGCCCCACTCGAGTCAAGGCGATCCAAGTATTCCCAGGAGGAAATTGAATTGTTTTTCCTTGACGATCGAGATATTGGGTCAGGTCCTGAGCCGAGTTCCGTTCCCATGATCCCTCCACCACGCTTCCCTCAAAAAGGAAAAGCGCTTCCCCGCTACCGACGAGAACTGCTTCTGGCGAACGTCCATCCGCTGCACTTCGTCTATAGGAAATAGTCTGAACAATGACAACCTCCGGAGCAACAGCGATGCCAGCAGCGTCAACATGAGGGGTGCCATTTTGAGTGCGCAACCAGCCTGACAATCCTTGATTCCATCTATAGCTAACTTGCGTAGCGCCGAAGTCGAGATCAATTCCGTTGACCGGACTTCCCGGGTCGACAGAATTAGAGTCATCGCTTTCTCTTTGGAGAAGTACCGGAGGGATTCCTCCTGATCCTCGCTCAGAACC
>DKNM01000059.1:45431-52331 GCA_002470695.1 Candidatus Neomicrothrix sp. UBA7388 | reverse complement strand
GAACGTGATGTGGATCGCTACGACCTGCCGAATTTGTTGAGTTTGAATTTTATATTTTACGGGCTCTTGGAGGAGGGGGTCGCCGCCTCCACCCGACAGGACCCACAGGCCAAAGCTTTAGGCGAGTATCTTCGGGCTAAGGTCGTACAGATTCCAGAAGAACTATTCGCTTAGCTTTAGATGAGTCTGGTTTCGGGTTCGGCAATTACGGGATTAGTCAGAGTGCCTATTCCCTCAATTGTGATCGAGACTTCGTCTCCGGCTTTCAGCATCTTTGGTGGATCCCAATAGAGGCCAACGCCAGCGGGAGTTCCTGTAGCTATTACGGTCCCCGCCTCAAGCGTGAAAGCCGTAGAAAGGTGCTCAACGATGTCGAAGCAGTCAAAGATAAGGTCGTCGGTCCTGGAGTTTTGACGGATTTCATCGTTTACTCTTGTCGTGAGCTGAAGGTTATGAGGGTCGATTTGATCAGATGTAGCCATCCACGGACCTATCGGGCCGTGTGTGTCCCACGACTTGCCCATCAGCATCGTCGGGCTAGCGCGTTGCCAATCGCGAACACTGACATCATTCATTACCGTATAACCCGCAATTATCTCGCGAGCTCGATCTTTTGGTACGTGCCGGCATCGCTTGCCAATAACAATTGCTAATTCCCCTTCGTAATCAACTTTGTCTGGCGCCGCACGAGGAATATGGATCCCGTCGCCTGGCCCAATAACGCAATTGTGATGCTTGGTGAAAATGACAGGCGTAGACGGCACCTCTCTGCCGCCTTCCTCTGCGTGGGCCCTGTAATTCAAGCCGACAGCTAAAATAGCGGGTGGAGCACCAACCGGAGGTAACAGTTTTGCTTCCGCTAGAGGACGGACATCATCTGTAAGCAGGGTGTCAATTTCTACTCCACTTGCTAAAAATTCCGGCATATCTTGGTGCGGGGTGCTTAGGTTGACTATCTCGTCTCCGATAATGGCGGCGATTTGAGGAGTGTCATTGACTAGGTGGCGCGCAATAAGCATGTAGGGACCATAGCCTCCCGCGCCGATACTGAAGCCCTAATCAGTGCTTACTTCTCTTATTTCGTCAAGCCGGCGAAATTGTTCAGCAATGAGCGAGCAACTTAACGCGTAACTCAACCATGACTGATTCTTTAAAGCATTAACTGGGGCTTAATTTGTGTGCAGAAGCTGCATTCCTTCTATGGGCCAGTTCATAGCGAACACGTTACCTTGGTCAGATGAAGTGATAAATAAAGTCTTGAAGTCACTACCCCCGAAGCAGCAGTTGGTTGGGCCTTTCTCGGGAAGTTCAATGACGTCTATGGGGCGACCGTCCCGACCATCGAGTACGAACAAATTGTTAGTCCCGTGACCCGCCACAATGATTTGTCCGGAGGCATCGAAGCAAAAACCATCAGGGACTGACCGGCGACCAATCATTCCGCTTGGCTTTCCGGAAGAGCTCAAAACACCGGGACTCTCAATTCTGTAGCTGAGGAGCATTCCGGTTAAGGATTCGCAAATGATAAGCACCTCTGCGTCACCTCTTACTCCAATCCCATTTGGGAACCCAATGCCGTCAGCCACCAGGGAAGGCACGCCTTCCGCATTGACATAGTAGACAGGCCCCAAAAGTCGGCTGCCGCCTTCTAGGCCACTCCAGATTGGATCTGTGAAGTAGTAACCGCCATGGTTGTCGAAACAAAGGTCGTTGGGTGAATTCAATGAGACGCCCTCAATTTCAAATAATTCGTCAAGGACTTCCCCGGAAGGGGAGATTCGTTGAATGAAGCCACGCCCATACTCGGGATTATCCGCGCTGCTGGTGGAGGGCACATCTGTGGGCCATCTCCCGCCGTTGTTGCAGACATACAAATCGCCGTTGGGCCCAAATGCCGCTCCGTTAGGTCCGCCACCGGTAATCGAAAAGGTGTCGACTGTGCCATTTCCGGCAATGCGCGAGATCCGCTGACCGGCTATTTCGGTGACAAAGAGTTCGCCGGAGGCAGCCACAGCAGGCCCCTCGGGGAACTGAAGCCCACTTGCTACCAGGTCCATTTCATTACCCCCACGTTCACGTTTCAGACCATAGAGGACAGCAGCGGATGGTGCTGGTCGCTTTTTGGATCAATACTGGTGATATGAGTAACAGACTGAACGGGTTAACGGCCATTATCTCTGGTGGAGCGAGGGGACAGGGAGCGGCTGAAGCCAGGCGTTTTATTGAGGAAGGGGCATACGTCGTTATCGCCGACGTGTTAGCTGCCGAGGGGCGATCACTAGCCGCAGAACTTGGAGATAACGCCGAATTTAAGCATCTCGACGTTACCGATGAAGAGAACTGGGCATTAGTGGTAAAGGACCTAGTGAAGAGCGGCAGGAAGCTAGACGTACTAGTAAACAACGCAGGTGTTCTGCTCTTTGACCGGCTTACTAGAACTTCGAGAGAAGAGTTTGAGCGAATTATGGACGTTAATTGCACTGGCGTCTTCTTGGGTATGCGAGCGGTCGTAGCAGAAATGAAAAAGCAGGAAGGCGGCTCAATCATTAATATTTCCTCGGTTGCTGGCCTTCAAGGAGTTGGTTTCCAGTTCTCTTATTCGGTCAGTAAATGGGCTGTACGCGGAATGACGAAGTCCGCTGCCCACGAGCTCGCCCGATACAACATTCGAGTGAATTCGGTACACCCCGGACTAATCGATACAGCGATGCTTGACCAATTCGAAGGAGAGGGAATGTCTATCCCCGATTCCCTCATTCCGTTGGGTCGCAGGGCGGTCGCTACGGAAGTAGCTGACCTAGTGCTTTGGTTGGCGTCGGAAGAGAGCAGCTACTGCACGGGCTCCGAGTTTGTCATAGACGGAGGGCTCTCTATGGCATAGCGCTCTAATAAGGGCACTACTCACTCTTGTTCTTCTGTCGGGTGTCTGGCACCCTTGCTTTGAAGATTACTCATCCCAGTAAATGAAATGAGATACTTCAATGTTTCGTCCTGACTCAGGATTGGATTCGATCACCGACTCGGTCACGGGCCTACCAGACAGTCGAGTCTTTACAGTTGTGCTCGAACGGAAAATTGCGCTGGCTAGGCGAACGCTGAAGCCTCTATCGATTATTTACTTCGAGGTTGAAAATTTTGACTCCTTTGCTCCGTATATCCAAGAGCACGCTCTTCGGTCGACATCACGAGTAATCGCCAACTCGGTAAGAGAGTCGGACACTATTTGCGGCCTCGGCCACAGTGTCCTAGCGGTTGTGCTTGACGACACATCCGAAGCGGGCGCTATTTGGGCTGCAGACCGCGTTCGCAAAGCTAATTCCGACGCCCCATCAAGGGATGTAGTCAGCTTGTCTGCCGGCGTGGCGTGCTACCCATCTCACGCTATGGAGGCACTGGACCTTATGGAAGCAGCCAAAGATGCGTGCTTGCGTGCGCAGGCCCACGGTCGCGGTCGAATCGAAGTCGCTGCGGAGAGTGACAGAGCCTGAGCTTCAGCTCTGGCCTATATTGGCCTGATCCCAGCTAGCAAGGCAGCGTCATGAATCATTCCTATGAGAATCTTCAGCTTGATTTCCCAGAAGAGGGAGTGGCCAAAATTACTTTGGCGAGGCCTGAGAGTCTCAACGCTCTCACCTATGAATTAGTTAAAGAGCTTCATGAAGTCCTTGACCAAGTTGACCAAGATCATGACGTGCGAGCAATTATCATCACGGGCAGTGGGCGCGGATTTTGTGCTGGGCTGGACCTGAAAGGTTTCGGTCAAGTGCCGGGGACGGAGGAGTTTGGGGAACAGCAAAAGGGAATGGCTATTCAGCAGTACATCGCTGATCTTGTTCACCATATGCGAGATGTTCGGCAGCCAATAATTGCGGCCATCAATGGGGCTGCTGCAGGCGGAGGCTTTGCGATTGCGTGTGCAAGTGATATTCGATACTGCGGCCAGTCAGCCAAATTCGGTACTGCTTTTGTCCGGCTTGGGATTTCGGGTTGCGATATTGGAGTCAGTTGGATGCTCCCTCGGCTAATTGGCGCATCGCGCGCTTGGGAACTGATGCTCACTGGACGCGTTTTTGATGCTAGCGAGGCAAACCGAATCGGATTGGTCAGCAACGTCGTCTCGGACGACGAACTTTTGAAGACAGCGCTAACGGTAGCGAGAGAGATAGCGGCGAATAGTCCATTCGGGGTTTGGATGACCAAAGAGGTTATGTGGTCGAACCTCGAGATTCCCAGCCTTCGCGCAGGTATCGATATTGAAAACCGAAATCAAATTCTTGCTGCCGGAACCGAGGACAGCAAAGCTGCAATGGCATCGTTTCTGGGGCGGAGTGAAGTGCCGTGGCGAAATCGTTAAAATCAGGGGAGCGCGGGCCCTAAGAGTTGTCTCCCTGCTAGCAGTCCCTGGTAGGGCAAAAATTGAAATACCGCAGCTAGTAGGCGGCCAGACCAGAAGTCTGGACTCGAGGTTCAGCCGCCCCGGACAGTAGTTCTCCTACGACCTCAATAATGTGGGCGTGGCCAAATGCGCTGCTGCCTGCAGGTAGATGCCTTACTTCATGTCCGATGGAGTGAAGTGCTTTAATGAGTTCAGGGTCATCTCCCTCTACTTCAAGCACAACATCATCGGGTTTTGCCCAGGTGTTGAAACCATTCGACTGCCTGTCGGCGAATCGCCACCGAGGAGCAGCCAGGGCTTCCCCGCTGCTCTCTCCACAATGCAAAAGCCTAGTAAGAAGTTGAAGAACAATTTGTGGTTGGGAATCACCGCCCATAGTTCCGACTAGTGCTCTCAGGGTCCCGTCGTCTCTCTGGATCACAATGGGCGCCAATGTATGAGGAGGTCGCTTATGGGGCCCGTACGCCGCAGGGCTATTAGGCGCGACCGAGAAACCGATTCCTCTGTTGTGGAGAGATATTCTTGTTTCGGGTAGAAAAGCAAGGGCGCCCCAGCCTGACGCGTTCGACTGAATGAGGGAAATCCCCATTCGGTCTTTGTCAACGGCGTTGAGATAGATCGTGTCGCCATCATTGACACCGGTACCCAGTGAAGACACTTCATTATTGCTAATGGCAAGAGCCCGAGAGCTAAGTCGCTCATGGCTCACTAGCTGCTCGCCATCTGCGAATTCATGGAGAGCTATAGGGCGATCGAAGCCGGCTTGACGCGCTGATTCAGCTAGAAGGTGCCAAAAGAGCGAGTCCGTGCTGTCTGTGGGAATGCCTAATTGGCTAGCGATCCACGCCGAAGAGAGGCAGAGGTAGCCTTGAGAATTGGGCGGCAAACCCCAGATTTGATGCTCGAATGCACGCGTTTGAATTGGTCGAACCCATTCAGCCTGAGGCACCTTCAGATCCTCAAGATGGTATTCGCCGGAGCCGAAAGCGAGGAGCTCTTCACCAAAAGTGCCCTCGTAGAATGAGCTTCGACTGCCTGCTGCGAGCTCGCTAAGAATTTTGGCCAAACCGGGTCTTCGGATAATTGACCCAGCTTTTGGCGGCCCCTCATGGAGATAATCATCCGTGTTTGGAACTCTTTCCAATGCGCGGGTCGCGTCAGCGCACTCAGCGCCGATCGGAAAACCGTCGGAGGCTAGGAGGATTGCATCCTCAAGCACGGTTTCTAAGTTGAGGCGCCCGAATCTCTTGTGGAGAGCTAACCATCCATCTACGCAACCGGGAATAGGAACACTTCGAGGGTCGCCATGAAATGGCATCGAACTCAAACCGTCAGCGAGAAGGCTCTCAATTCGAGCTCCGCTACCGGAGCGGCCACTTGCATTAAGAGCGAACGGCCGTTTCTTTCCAGGAACGTGTACTAGTGCCCAGAGGTCGCCGCCAACTCCGCACATGTGCTGACAGGTGACTGCTAGTACGGCAGATGTCGCTATCGCTGCGTCAGCGGCCGACCCGCCTTGCCGAAGCGCGGATAGTCCCGCAGCGCTCGCAAGGTGATCGATCGAGCAAACCATGCCGTTAAGCGAATGCCGCGATGCAAAGAACGAGGGAGCGGCTTCAGTCACAGATTTTCTTCCGGTATCAACGCATTAGGGTTCAGAATATTTGTGGGATCAAGAGCTTGTTTTATGGAGCGAAAGACTGCAAGTTCTGAAGTGGAGCGGTTGAGGTGCAGTAGATCTCGCTTGGCGGTACCAATCCCATGTTCCGCTGAAATGCTCCCACCTAAGCTTGCGGTGTAGGCAAGTACCGCAATGTCGATGGAGGAGTCTACTTTGCTTGCATTTCCTCCGAGAATATTGACGTGGACGTTACCGTCTCCTAGATGCCCAAACATTAAAGTCGTTGCTTTCTCATCGATGTCTGAAACGATTTTCGGCACACCCTCGACGAACTGAGCCAGGCGAGATGCTGCCAGAGTGACGTCTAACTTGTGAGGTGTCCCTTGAGTGGCAATGGCTTCCGTGATCTTCTCTCGAAATTCCCACAAGTTCCTTTGGGTAGCGGTGTCTTCAGCGACCGCGACGTCGATGACGGGCGATTTCAAACCTTGGATGGCGTTACCTAGAGATTCCGTGGAATCACCTTGGCCAGCAACTTCCAGCAATAACCAGGCCTCTGCCGCCGTTCCCGTTGGAATCGATACCCCGATGTGATCTGATACCAAGAGCATCGCATTCCGGAAAATGACCTCGATCGCATGTAAGTCGGGTAGTGATCGACGTAGGGCAGCTGTTGCTTCGACTGCATCGGCTACCGAGGGGAAAGCCACCATTGCAACGCAGCGATTCCCTGGCGTCGGGTGTAGGCGAATCCTTGCTTGAGTAAGGATGGCGAGCGTACCCTCGCTTCCCGCTAAGAGGCCCGGCAGGTTGTAACCGGTGTTGTCCTTTTCTAGGCCTTCTAAGTGGCTGATCACTGATCCATCCGCGAGGACCGCCTCAA
>DKNM01000059.1:0-45110 GCA_002470695.1 Candidatus Neomicrothrix sp. UBA7388 | reverse complement strand
GCCGAGCAGTTGATCTCGCATTGATCCATACCTGATGACGTTGATGCCCCCGGCGTTTGTGGCGATCATTCCGCCGATCGTGCAGCTATCTCTAGCTGCCAGATCTACACCAACCTCAAGTCCTACGTTGGATGCGTGCTTTTGAACCTTGCTCAACGTGGCGCCTGCTCCTACCGTCAACTGCTGCGCCAACACGTCTACCGGTGCTATCTGATTTAGTCGTGCGATAGATATCACCACCTCACCACGAAGTGGAACACTTCCGCCGACTAATCCGGTGTTGCCGCCCTGAGGGACCAGCGGGATGTCCGCTTCGTGAGCGATCCTGACTATCGCCGATACTTCAGAAGTGTTTGCCGGGCGCAGTACAAGAGGCGATTGGCCCTGGAAGCGACCGGTCCAATCCGTGGTGTAGGCAGCCATCATGTCGTCTGTTTCAAGAGCGTGATTTGAACCAACCACATCGCGAAAGGCAGTCAGGGCTCGGCTGTCGAATAGTGACACTGGATCAATCCTCTTTCGGCCAAAGATCACGTTCGCGTAACACTGCCAAAAGGACCTCTGGCAGGTCAGTCATTATTCCGTCGACACCCAAATCCAGTAAACGCCGCATCTCGCTGGGGTCATCGATAGTCCAACAATGGACTGCTATTCCGAGAGAATGCATCCGAGCGACGAAGCGAGCGTCGACAACGCGCAAGGGTCCCTGACGCACAGGGACCTGCGCCGCGCGAGCTCGAAAATTCCTGATGGGAAAGCCAAACGAAGACAGTCGAGCCTTGGCGACTTCGATTGGCCCCATGCTTAGGCAAACTTCACTACCAAAGGCATCGTAGAACGCTTTAAGGCGAGCATCCGAAAATGACCCTATGCATACGCGACCTAATGCATCAAATTCGCGAAGTTCGTCCATCAAGGGTGCGACTGCATTGTCGGCTTTTGGATCGATGTTGATCTTAAGATCGGGAAAGCTGGCAAGTAACTCCCTGAACCTGGGAATTGGTTCTTTGCTATCAACTAAAGCCTGGCTGACATCTGTCCAAAGAAGTTCGCTGATCTTGCCCTTCCGGTCTGTGACTCGATCGAGTCGGTCATCGTGAAATGCGACAAGGACTCCATCGGCCGTAGCGTGAACGTCGGTTTCGATGTAGCGGAAACCCAGGTCGACCGCTCCTTGAAATGCTGGCATCGTGTTTTCTGGCCACGCCCCAGCTCCGCCTCTATGGGCTATTGGAATTGGTCCGTTGGTGCTGAGAAAGGGGTGTGAAGATTTCAATTTGAGACGTCACTTCAGTGATTCGTTGTTTTGCCAAGCTACCCTCCGCTGTACGTGACTTCATCGCAACCGTCCTATTTGCCGCGCTTCAGGGAACTTCTTTGTCGCGAAAACGTGCCCCTGGCCGAAGCCGCACTCAATATGAGCGGCCACTGCCAACAAGCGAACCTTTCGGTAGGGATTGGTTTAGAACGCCTTGACTCTCTGTCACGTGAGGTGCCCGAAGCGTCGCTAGACGGGGTCGTCCAATTCTTGTTTGGGGAATTAGGCTTCGCCGGCGATGACGACAACTATTTTGATTCACAAAATAGTTACCTTGACCGTGTTCTGGAACGGCGGCTGGGTATCCCGATCTCTTTGGCGGTGCTCACTATTGAGATTGCGTCCCGATGCGATGTGCTTGCCCACGGCGTAGGAATGCCTGGGCATTTTTTGATACTTGAAGCCGAGCGCCCTAACCGCCTAATCGACCCTTTCAGAGGTGAATTCATTTCCAGGGAAGAGGCCGAGAGGCTTTTTTCGTATCTAAACCCGACGGCTGAATTTTTGCCGGATTACCTATCGCCGGTGGATGACGTTGCGATCTTGAATCGTATGCTCAACAACTTGAGGTCGATTCATAGTGACGGAAAGTCAGTATCGAACCTGATACCTGTTCTAGAGCTTCTCATGTGCTTCGACCAGCCCCGACTCGACGAAGTTAGGCAGCTAGCGGCGTTGTTGGATGCACAAGGAAAACCTGATATCGCTGCTCGGCAGCTTGAGGAGGTTGCTGACCGCAATAAGGGAGAGTACGCGCAGCAGCTTCACCAGTTAGTGACACAGTTGTGGAGACGCCTTAACTGATCGCCTTCTTTGGGTTTCACGTTTATTGATTAGATGCGTGCGAAGGTTTCTCTCGATCGTTGAAAGTTTCCTCCTCGCTTCGCATTTACAGCGATCACCATGCAGACTTACGTTAGGGAACGAATACTCAAGGAGATATCAACTTGACCATTGACGAAAAACTCGTTGACGCCAATGTTCAGCGCCTTCTAGCTGAGCACGATCCAAAGGGTTCGAAAGTTGAGTTCCTGGGTGCGCAATTCGATCTGGGGCTTGCTTGGATCCACTTCGAGCCGGGGTGCGGCGGTCTCGGCTTAGCTCCGAAGCTGCAGAATCGGGTCAACGCGGCTTTGCTTGAAGTTGGGGCACCGCTTTGCTGGCCGTTAAACCCAATTGGCTATGGCATGTGCGGTCCGACCGTCTACACCCATGGCAGCGAGGAGCAAAAAGCTAGGTATCTGCGGCCACTCTTTACAGCTGAAGAGATCTGGTGCCAACTTTTCTCCGAACCTTCAGCTGGCAGCGACGTCGCAGGTTTGACTAGTAAGGCAGTGCGCGATGGTGAGGAGTGGGTGGTGAATGGGCAGAAGGTTTGGACAACTCTCGCTCACGTATCGCGATGGGGTTGTCTGGTAACTCGGACGGACCCAGATGCGCCCAAGCACAAAGGATTGTCGTATTTCGTTGTTGATATGCATCAACCGGGCGTAGACGTGCGGCCTTTGCGTCAAATGACAGGTGACGCGGAGTTCAACGAGGTTTACTTCACTGATGCGCGGGTTTCGGACTCTGAACGATTAGGAAAAGCCGGAGACGGTTGGCGTGTCGCTCTCACAACGCTTATGAATGAGCGGGTTGCCATTGGCGGAGCTCAGGCTCCGCGAGGCTCGGGTCCGATAGGGGAATCGTTGCGTCTCTGGAGTGAATTGGGTTCTCATCAGAAGAGTGTCGCGTTACAAGACCGTTTGATGAGTCTCTGGTCTAAAGCAGAGGTGGCAAGACTAACGAATATTCGCGCAAGTCAAAATAGGGCTACGGGCGTACCTGGTCCCGAGGGATCGACAGGCAAGCTTGCGTTTGCGGAGAACAACAAAGAGATTCATGAGTTCAACATGGAACTGCTGGGTGCAAGCGCCATGCTCTACGGCAGCTACGACATTGAGCGTTCAGCAAAGGCGATGGGAGCGGGGAGTACCCAACAGCAGTTCCTTCGTTCGCGCGCTAATTCCATCGAAGGCGGAACATCTGAGGTAATGCGTAACATTCTCGGGGAACGCGTTCTCGGATTACCTGGAGATGTGCGGACCGATAAAGAGCTGCCTTTTACCGAAGTGCCAAACAATTAAGAGTTTTATCTCTAGCTTGTGAGCAAATCAGGTCGGCCGCGAAAGTGCGGTCGCTCGTTTATTGAATGCACGCTGCGGTGGCCGGCTGTTGATGCTAGAACGCGGGTTATCGATGTGTAGTCCACGTCGAATTTCATGAAACTGTCGTAACTGAAATTTAAGCAACTTGCCAGATATGCATTAATTACTCCGCCATGACAGATAATGGCAACGCGCTCGGCAGGGTGTTGTTCGACAACAACTTCGACCTCTTGGATGGCTGAATTGAACCATTTTGAAATTCCTCCATCTGAGCCGCCCATTGACCCCGAAGCGAGGCGCTCCCAAGCTGCCCGATTGGTCTCTTTGAGAACTTCCATGGGCACATAAGACGTTGAGTTTCGATCAAATTCACTTAGGCCCTCTCGGACGTTGATGGGTAACTCAAGTGCGGCTGAGAGTGGTTCTGCCGTTTGGTAGGCCCGATTCATCGGGCTGCTGTAAATGTGATCAACTGCTTCCTCGCTAAGGAACTCAGCCATTGCAATTGCCTGGCGAACTCCGGTTTCTGCTAGAGGTGGGTCTGCTGGGGTTCCGTCGGATGTTTCGATGTGTTGTGGTCGCCCATGACGAACAAAAATCAACTCCATGACAACGACTCTAGAAGATTAAAAGTTGTAGAGGTCGCTTGTGTCTAGCCGCCAGCGTTATGAACTATTGAAAATCTCTCTGGTCTTTTCGTCAACTGTCGGTACCTTGGAGTAGATGGCACGGCGCAGTAAAATCATTGCAACTATTGGTCCCGCTTCAGAAAATGCTCGCACTTTGAAGGGCATGATCGAAGCAGGGATGGATGTTGCGCGAATTGGTTTAGCGCACGGCACCGTTGACGAACAGATCGCCAAGTTCCAGATGGTTCGCGCTGTTGCCGCCGATCTAGGCCGACATGTTGGAATCGTCGTAGATCTCCCAGGCCCCAAGGTTCGCTGCATGCCCTTTACTGACGGAGGGGCAGAGCTCGTTGAAGATACCCAAGTTTCATTGGGGGTCGAGGAAACAAAAAGTTCCTCTGACCACATAAACGTTGACTATCCGAACCTTCTGCAAGACGTTCAGTTAGGCGACTCGCTCTCCTTTGGCGATGGACAGGTCGTCGTCAGTATCGAGAATCGCGAAGGGGAGCGTCTCAAAGCACGGGTTGTGCACGGCGGCAAGCTAAACGGTAGCCCTGGTCTTCATGTGCCATCAGATCGACTTCGGATGAGCTCGCCGACCGATCATGACCTAGAACTTCTTGACACGTTTGTCGAAATGGGAACCGACATGGTCGCTGTTTCGTTCGTTCGCTCCGCACACGATATTCGGCGACTCGGTGTTGAGCCCGCTCCGCGTGGCCCCATGGTGATCGCAAAAGTAGAGACGAAAGCTGCAGTCTCAAACTTGGAGGGAATTATCGAGGCATCCGGCGCTGTGATGGTTGCCCGCGGCGACTTGGGATCCGAAATGGACATTGAGGAGCTACCTCATTTGCAAAAATACATCATTCAGGAGTGCATCGCCCTTGGGCGTCCGGCAATTACGGCGACACAGATGCTTGAGTCCATGGTGTCGGCACCAACACCCACCCGTGCGGAAGCATCAGATATCGCTAATGCTGTATTTGACGGCACTTCGGCATTGATGTTGAGTGGCGAAACCGCTATTGGTCGAGACCCTGTGAATGCGGTCAGGACAATGGCGCGGATCACTGCGCGAGCGGACGAGAAGTTTGATTACGAGAGTTGGGCCGAACATATCCAGGCAATCCGTCGCGGGTCAAGGTCCGACGCTGCTTACCTAAGGGTGACTGACGCTCTTACGATGGCCGCTGCTCGGACCGCAACAGAAACAGACGCTGAAGCGATTATTTGCTTGAGTCGGTCGGGGTTCACCGTAAGAAGTGTTGCCCGATTCCGACCGACTGTTCCGCTTTTCGGGATGACGTTTGACGACCGAACTGCCAACCAACTATCACTCTCGTGGGGAACTCGGCCATTGATTTTTAATGAGCAAGCCACCCCCGCAGCTACGGCTGAAGAAGCTGTTGCTACCGCAGCCAGGGTTGGCGTGGTTCGATCGGGAGACACGGTTGTCGTTGTCTCGGGGTCTAGTGCCGAGACGCACGCTACCGACACCCTTAGAGTGCTTCGGGTCCCGTAGTTTGTGTCGGTATCTTCGTATCGATTAAACGGATTGGCCGTATATAGCAGTTCCGCCGATAAATCCGGCTTGCAGATTGTTTTGGTTCATGGCGCTGTCGATAGGGCTGCAGGAATGATCCGAATTGCCCGCAAACTCAATGATTTAGATGTTGTCCGCTACGACCGTCGAGGATATGGACGCTCCGAGTCCGCACCGTCGACGCTTTCATTTGAAAAACACTTGGCGGATTTAGAAGTTGTCGTTGGAGGTAGACCAACTGTTCTTTTCGGTCACAGTTACGGCGGGAGCCTAGCGCTTGCAGCTGCCGCTCGGGGGAGCTCCAATATTTGTGCAACCGTTGTCTATGAAGCTCCTCGAGGATGGGAAGACTGGTGGCCTCCACCGCCGTCGTCTGTGACGCCTGAGGAAGCAGCGCAACACTTCGTACGTCGCATGGTCGGCGAAACGCGCTGGTCGGCGCTCCCCGAGGTCAGTAGAGCTCGAATTAGAGATCAAGGGGAGCGAATGGTCTTTGAGCTGCAAACACAAATGACTCAACGTTACGACGCTGCGAGTATCTCCACTCCGCTGCTCGTAGGCGTTGGCGAGCTTTCTGGAGAGCATGCTCATAGAGCGGCGAGATTAGCGGCGGATGAAGCGCCAAATGGTGAGTTGTTTACCGTTGCTGAAGGTCGCCACGATGCTCCAATGACCCATCCAGATTTGATCGCAGATTTGCTCCGCCAGGCAATTGCACGGCCCCGTTAAGCCTCTTCCCGATAAAGTCACGACATGCCCGAACAGCCAATTAGCTTAAATACAGGTGGACTTCCCGAAACCGTAATCGCTGCGTACGATGCGCAGGCGGTCACCCAGCTTCTTGAAGCGTTGAATTCACCGGCGGAGCATCAACGGGCACTCGTTGCTGACGTGGCGGCGAAGTGGCCTCGCTTTCTTGACGCCTGGGTTGCGCTTGGTCAATTGAGTCAAGACACCGTTGAGGCCTACGCCTACTTCAGGGTGGGCTACCACCGAGGCCTTGACACTTTGCGCGCTTCGGGATGGAGGGGTAGTGGTTACGTGCGCTGGGACAAGCCGAGCAATCATGGTTTTCTGAGGGCGCTTCTAGGTTTGGCGCGTTGTGCCCACGAAATTGGCGAAGTTGATGAGGCCGAGCGCTGTGCGCAGTTCCTTGCACAACTTGATCCGTCAGGCATTCCGGAGAACGAATGACTTTTACCGGCGCTATTTTCTGCGGAGGAGCCTCTAGCAGGATGGGCCAGGATAAGGCGTCGTTGTTGATAAATGGCCGTCCGATGGTGAAATGGGTAGAGCGTGCTATTCGGGGCGCTGGGGCCGCTGACGTGGTTGCTTTAGGCGCTCATTCTGATTTGGGCCTTCGTGCTCTCGGCGATAAAGCGCCTGGTAGCGGCCCTCTCAGTGCACTAGTCGGTGCTCTGGAAGAATTGGGCGACCTCCTAGTCTGCCCTTGCGATGTTCCGCTGGTTTCGGCTGAATTATTTTCGGAACTTTGGGAACGAGCAACAAGCGTCCAAGCGTCAGTGGTCTTAGTCGATAGTGATCAACTTCAGCCTCTGATTGGTATCTATAAAGCTTCGGCACTCCCGCTGCTTCGAAAGGGGCTTCATGGTGGGGCAAAAGGCCCCAAGCAAGTCCTCACTCCGAGCGATTTTGAACGAATCAAGGCTTCCTCTCAGGAGACCTTGAATGTGAATACACCGGGAGAGCTGGAGGCGGCGGTCAGCGCCCTGCAAGTCCGCGAAGCGACCAGTGCAGATAATCTGGGGGAGTGAGGTAAACATGGATGTACCAGAGATTTCGGCCGAAAGCCTTCACAACATCATTAAGACGGGCGTTGCCGTAGTTGACGTTCGTGAGCCAGATGAGTGGCAAGAGGCACATTTGGCTGAAAGTAAGCTCATTCCGCTGGGCGAAGTGGTGGAACGATCTGGCGAGTTCCCCACTGACCGACCGGTATACGTGCTGTGCAGAAGCGGAGTTCGTAGTGCGAGTGCTTGTGAGTACTTGCGGTCGATGCAGATTGACGCAATCAATGTTGCGGGTGGAATCCTCGAGTGGATCGCTTCAGATTTTGAAGTTGAGCGTTGACGTCTGTGACACGACGACGAAGATTAACTTCGCCCGCGAACACTGCAAGTATTGCTGACTTGCCGGATCAAGACTTCGAGTGGATTAGTAACCAGCAAGATTTCGAAAGAGTTGTTGATAAGGCATCAAAGGCCCAACGTGTAGCGCTAGATACAGAATTCCATCGCGAGCGAACGTATTGGCCGAGTGTCGCGTTGGTTCAAATCCGAGTCGGGGGCGAAACATTTCTGGTGGATCCGACTGAAGTTGACCTCAGTTCTTTCGCATCCGTTCTTGCGAGTGAGACGACATTCGTAATGCACGCAGCGCTCCAAGATATAGAAGTTCTTGAACGGGTTTGTGGAACGGGCCCGCAACAAATCTTCGATACACAGATCGCAGCGGGGTTCCTTGGGATGACTACTCCATCATTATCTGCGCTGGTTGAGCGTTACCTTGGTCTTCGGCTGCCGAAAGGGGACCGGCTCACAGACTGGTTCGAGAGGCCCCTTCGACTGAACCAACGTGAATACGCGGCAAATGATGTTCGCTATCTTTTTGAGCTTCACGATGCCTTGATGGCGGACCTGGAAGGTCTCGGACGCAAAGATTGGGCGCAGGATGAATGCGATTTACTCATAAGGAAGGTTAAGCCTGGAGTGGCGCCAGAGCTTGCCTGGACCCGAATCAAGGAAGCGCGGCACCTTCGCGGGCGCTCGAAGGCGATTGCGGCGGTCATAGCTGAGTGGCGAGAAGAAACGGCTCAACGCCGTAACGTGCCGACTCGCTTTGTGCTCTCCGATTTGGCCGTTGTCGGGATTGCTCAGCGAGCGCCCAGCCGCGCTGCAGAGTTGAAATCCATTCGCGGGCTCGATGGGCGCTCGCTTAAAGACACATCAGGACAGGAGATTCTAGACCTAGTGTCAAAAGGGATGTCTTTGGATCCGACTCAGATAGCGACTCTGGAGCCTGAGGAGAGTCCGCAGTTGGAGAAGGAAATGAGGGCGGCAGTGACGTTGGTCTCGGCTTGGATCGCTCAGGTCGCCAAGAATGAAGACCTCGACCCTGCGCTCTTGGGTACGCGCTCAGATATTTCAGACCTCTTGCGTGGAGTGACGACAGCTCGCCTAGGAGCGGGATGGCGCTCCGATCTCGTCGGCAACCACGTCAGGGACTTGGTCGCAGGTAAAGCCGCATTGGCGTTCGATGCACATCAGGGGCTAGTGCTCGAAGAACGTTTCAGTTCGAAGAATCAAAATAATGAGAATTTCAAACCATAACGATCGAATTTTTTGCTCCAAAATCTGCTAGAAATGTGGTGCCTGTTGAGCGTTGTTCAGCTAACCAGACCATAAGCTAGGTCGCAATCAGGCGGTTAGAGGACGAGGAGCCATCCGTGAAGAAGGGTCGTCATCGCCGGTACGAAGAGGCGCGTAAATTCCAGCGAGAAAATGCTGCAGCTTTCTCAGTGGAAGATTTTGACTTTGATGAACCAGATTTGTTCGCCAAAGAAGAAGAGGACGCGCCCGACGACCAGTACGGTGACCTTGCTGAAAAGTACGATGACTACTCAGATTTAGCTGCAAAGTACGCAGACTTTGACGATAGCGAAGAAGAGCAAGCTTAAAAGGTCGCCCGCTACCGCCTAACAGTTGGATGAGGAAGTACAACAGCATTCGCCAAACGCGTGTCTAACTCTGATTCCAAGCGTTCGTAAATTGAACTGCCACAGATCGACTTGAGCTCGAGGGCCATTTGTTTATACACAGGTCGATCGGCGACATATGCAAGTTTCTCTTCTGTGCACCACCACCAGATATCCGTATCATCCCCACCCCAGTCTCGTCGTTCCCACTCGCGGACCATGGTGTAGACATGTCCGGTAACGGTCTCGTGGTCCTCACGTCTGATTGGGGCCTGCCAACAGATTTCCGGTTTAGTTTCCATTGGCGCCGAATTTCGTTCAATCGCAAGGTGGTGAAACGCGCAGCCCGCCCCTCCAGAGTGATCGGGCCGATTTTGAAAAATGCATGCGCCATTCAACACACGAGTGCGCCACCACCCATCTTCGTCCTGCCAGAGAGCACCGCCGACCTCGTCGGCTGCGTCTTTGTGCTGCCAAAGCTCGGCACTGAGTTCTTCTATCCGAGATCGAACTCGCTTGAGATCATCGTCGTCTGAAATATACGCACCATGAGTGCAGCAACCCAGCTGCTCTTCAGGAGCGGGGTGTGACGCAACACCCGGACATCCAGCGCCATAAATGCAGGTCCACTCACTCGCAAGAAAAGAAATGTCGAAGATCCAAGTTCGCTGTTCGAGAGGATCTTCAAGGGAAATCCACTCACGATCAGAATTTGATGACGTAATCGGTTTCGTCACACCCCCAGCCTACGGTACGTTCGTCTTCGTGCAGAAGTCTCTTCAAGACAACTTGTTTTCCGATTTACAGACGTTGCTCGGTGAGCGTGCCAGAGATGGTGACTTTGAGTTGGGTCTCTATGGAAAAGACGGCTCGGTTTTGGAAGGCCGTCCTTCGATCGTTTGTCTCCCTCAATCGACCAGCGAAGTCCAAGAAATAGTTAAAATTTGCCGTCGCTATGACACCCCTTTTCTAGCGAGGGGGTCTGGCACGGGCCTTGCTGGCGGGGCGGTGCCGATAGGGGAACCGGTCATAATAGCGACCGCGAAAATGAACAAAATCCTTGAGGTTGACCTGGACAATCGAATTGCTTGGGTTGAGCCGGGTGTCCTTAATTTGGATTTAAGTAACGAGCTTTTGCCGCTAGGGTTTCATTTCGCTCCGGACCCCTCGAGTCAACAAGTATGTTCGATTGGTGGGAACGTAGCTAACAACAGTGGTGGGCCCCACTGCTTGGCTTACGGTGTGACTAGTGCCCATATCGCTGCCCTTGAGGTAGTTCTGCCCGACGGTCAAATTGCGCAATTCGGCGACTTGACCGCTGACGGTGCGGGCTATGACCTCCGTGGCCTTTTCGTCGGGTCGGAAGGAACGATGGGTATCACGACTCGAATAGCGGTACGACTGACTCAGAACCCACCCGAAGTTCGAACGCTTCTGCTGGACTTTGCGGACGTGCGAGATGGCGCTGCAGCGGTGTCCGCGATCATCGCAGCAGGATTAATCCCTGCCGCGCTGGAGATGATGGATAAAAGGGCTATCGAAATCGTGGAAGCGTTTGTGAATGCTGGCTACCCGACGGAGGCAGATGCGGTTCTGCTTGTAGAACTAGATGGCCTTCCTGGTGGTGTTGAATATGGGGTCGAGCTGGTGCGGTCTGTGGCCACTCGTCATCATGTCGGCAATGTTCGGGTTGCCGCAGACGAGAAGGAGCGAGCGCTTCTGTGGAAGGGCAGAAAGAACGCTTTTGGGGCGGTTGCCAGAATCAAGCCAGACTATTACCTACATGACACTGTCGTTCCGAGGGGAAAATTAGTTGAGGTCTTGGAAAAGGTCTACAGAATCGCCGATGCGCATGATTTGATCGCTATCAACGTTTTTCACGCCGGAGATGGCAACCTGCACCCGATCCTTGCGTTCGACAGCAGCGAAAAGGGTGTGCTTGAAAGAGTGCACGCCGCAGGTCGAGCAATCGTGACGGCTTCGATTGAGGCAGGAGGAGTTCTCAGTGGCGAGCACGGGATCGGTCTCGAGAAACGAGACTATATGGGGATGCTATTTAGTGCGCACGATATGGCGACTCAAGATTTGGTTCGCGAAGCATTTGATCCCGATGGGTTCGCTAATCCACTGAAGGTTCTACCTACAGGTTCGCGCTGTAGCGATTCGTTTGGGCAGCATGTTCCCGATGGTGCCTGGGTTTAGGTATGCCGGAGGAAATTTCGCCCGAGGTATTGGCTTTCGCAACTGAGATCGGTTCTTCGGGCCTGGTAACTGTGGCCGGGGGTCGTACACAGTGGACGGTAGGGGGAAGCCCGCTTGAGGGCGTAAGAGAAGTTACGGCACCTTCAGGAATATGGGCATACGAGCCTGAGGAGATGACGGTCCGTTGTGGAGCGGGGACAACCCTCCAGGAACTTTCAGCAGCGCTATCTAAGTACGGGCAAATGGTTCCATTCGATTTGTCGCCGTCAGCGACGGTGGGTGGCGCGTTGGCCGTCGGCCGCAGCGGATACCGACGCCTGCGTTATGGGCACATACGCGATTTCGTTCTACAGGTTCGCCATATTGACCACAAGGGCCAAGTGGTGTCGGCCGGTGGTCCGACAGTAAAGAATGTCTCTGGCTACGACCTTTGTCGCTTGATGGTCGGGTCGTTAGGCAAACTTGGCTGCCTTGCTGAAGTGACGCTGAGGTGTTTGCCGATCCCGCAAACTAGTAAGTGGCTTACCGGCAGGCAAGACCCGTTTGACGTGTTCGCAAAGCTGTACCGACCCTCTGCGATTCTTTGGGACGGCGACCAAGTTTGGGTTTGTCTTGAGGGTGTGTCTTCTGATGTTGAGGCGCAGTCGGATTTGTTGGATTTAGAAGAAACTGCTGTTCCGCCTCGGCTCCCTGACCGTGGACGGATGTCATTGGCTCCAAAAGCGTTGAAGACCTTTGACCGTCCATCGGGGAATTGGGTTGCGGAGGTTGGGGTAGGGGTTGTGCACATGGAGCAGCCCAATGCCGATCCGGCGATTTCGAATATAAATTTGTCGTTGATGCGGGAACTTGAAAACCGGTTAGACCCGGGGGGTCGCTTCAACCCGGGTCGTAAGGTGCTATCTGAATGAAAAAGACTCCTTTCGATTTAGCAATCCCCGTTGAAGATATCTCTTCGTGTGTTTCTTGTGGTCTTTGTTTACCGCATTGTCCGACCTATAGAGCAACTCAGGAAGAATCTGCGTCTCCAAGAGGTCGGATAGCGTTAATGAGGCAAGCGCAACGTGACAGCAGTATTGATGATGCATTTGTTGGTTTCATGGATAGCTGCATTCAGTGTCGGGGGTGTGAGACGGCTTGCCCTGCTGCGGTGCCTTTTGGGTCGATGATGGAGAAGACTCGCGAAGCTTTAGCGACGCAAACGAGCTATCAACCCCGTTGGCGACGTTTTGGCTACTCGTTCTTGGGCAAGCCACGTTTGTTGCGCCTTGGGTCAATTGGGCTTGCTGTTCTACAACGGCTCCGCATGGTTCCTCGGCGGTTACCTCTGCCAAAACTTCCTTTTGTGCAAAAGGCCCTGATTGATAGCGGTTCTGATGTCTGGCTATATACGGGTTGCATTATGGATGCATGGATGCGCGAGACGCATCTATCAGCGCAACGTGTAATTGAGTCAACAGGTGCGGGCGTTAAGTTTCCGCTGAAAGGTGCGTCATGCTGCGGGGCTCTACATGTCCACGCTGGGCTCGCTCCCGAGGCGAGAGCGTTGGCTAAGAAGACGATGGCGTCTTTTCCTGGGGAAGCGCCGATTCTTGTTGACTCGGCGGGCTGCGGAGCGCAGCTTAAAGCTTACGGGGAGTTGGTTGGAACCGAAGAAGCCGAAGTCTTCAGTCGGCGCGTCATGGATGTTCATGAGTGGCTTGCTGAGAGATTGGAGCAGCTCCCCACGACGCAAGAACCCCGACCAAAGGTGGTTGTGCAGGATCCGTGTCACTTGCGGCATGTTCAAAAAGCTCACGAGTCGGTCCACCAGGTGTTAGAGCAGTATGTCGATTTGATCCACCTGAACGATGACGGTTTGTGCTGTGGTGCGGGTGGCGCCTATGCCACATTCCATCCTGAGGTAGCCAAAGAGGTACGCGAGCGCAAGCTTTCCCTTATCCGGAGCGTAGAGGCAGAAGAGGTCGCTAGTGCCAATCCGGGTTGTCTGCTGCATCTCCAAGCGGGGGGAGTACGGGTGCGGCACCCTCTCGAAATCATTGATGGTTTATTGACACGGGAGTCATAACGTGGACGAAAGCTTGGAAGATCTGTGCGATCGACTTCGAGAAATCTCCGACGAGTTAGCTGATCTCGGAATGAGCGTCCTCCAGGAGGCGATTGATAGCGATGGCGCAGAAGCGAAAAGACCCGAGTTGGAAAAGCGGCTATCCCGTGCGCGTAGAGCGGTAGAGAAAGCAACAGCAATACTTGGTCAAGGTCCTGAGTCGACTGTGATTTAGAACTGCGCGAACTAACAGAACCAGAACAGAGTTCGGCCTATATCTGATCTCCGAGGGCAGTCACTGGGATGAGTTTCCTGTCCGTTGGGTTGTCGGGAGTCAGCGTCGGCCCGCTGATCACAGCTGGCTTGCCATCAGCCGCCGCATATGAAGTTGTTCGTTGACGGAGATTCCTGCCAAGTGGCTTGGTTAATCTGCGGAAGTCATCCTCAACGAGACCTTGTCCGTGTTGGGCGCCCGCCGCGCGGCTGATATTTTCGTCCATCAACGTCCCACCGAGGTCGTTGGCTCCGGCCATGAGGATTTGCCTAGCTCCCTCAATACCAATTTTCACCCACGAAACTTGCACGTTGTCGATGAGCCCGTGAAATGCTATTCGCCCAACACTGTGCATCAAGAGAGTCTCTCTGAACGTAGGGCCACGCCTAGCTTGCCGCTGTAGGTAGATAGGACTAGCCATGTGTACAAAGGGGAGAGGGATCCACTCAGTAAAACCCTGCGTGCGCTTTTGTACATCTCTGGTTCGTACGATGTGATTCGCCCAATGTTTTGGCTGCTCGATAGACCCGAACATGATCGTGATATTCGAATGAAGGCCAACGGAATGAGCCGCTTCGTGGCATTCAAGCCACTCTTCAGTGGAGATCTTGTCTGGGCACAAAATATCTCGCACTTCATCGTCAAGTACTTCAGCAGCAGTTCCTGGCAGGGACTTAAGACCAGCTTCTTTTAGCCGAATTAAATATTCGGCTAATGACTCATTAAGGCGCTTGGCGCCCTCGATCACTTCGAGCGCCGTGAAACCGTGAAGGTGCATATCTGGCACAACGTCTTGGATCGCCTTGCAGACGTCAATGTAGTAATCACCATCGAAGCTAGGATGAATGCCCCCTTGGAGCGTTACTTCAGTGGCACCTAAAGTGGCTGCTTCGATAACTCTCTCTTGGATATCTTCTAACGTAAGCATGTAGGGCGTACCGCGAAGATTTAACGACAAGGGTCCTTTGGAAAAGCCGCAAAAACGACATTTGAAGGTACACACATTGGTGTAGTTGATATTCCGATTATGAACCCACGTAACGTTATCGCCGACTGTTGCGTGTCGAAGTTCGTTGGCAACCTCGGCTACAGCGGCAACCTCAGTGCCTCTGGCTTCGAACAATGTCACGATCTGTTCTGCGCCGACTTCTTGACCGCTTAGAACTCCATCCAGCACTTCCTTGACTGCTCCCCGCGCCATTGGGCGTCCTGGAACTAGAAGAGTGGGCGAGTGATTAGCACCGCCTGAATACCACTGCGTGCTGTTCTCGTCCGCAACAAGAACGTCTGCGCCTGATCCTGCGTCTCGATTCTCCATTGTCTTCTCGGGCATTTGGGAGCCAGGATCATCGCGACCTAGGCCCTCAGCGTCACTCCGATCGAAAACTGGAAAGCGGTTGTCCTCGGCAAGCCATTCCTCCGGCTGCAACGCAAATTCAGGGTGAATTGTCAATCGAGGAGCAAGATTGAATCCGTATGCATTTGTGACCTCCTCCAACCGCTCTAGGTCTGGCCAGGGCCGCTCGGGATTCACGTGGTCGGCTGTGACTGGCGAAACACCGCCCCAGTCATCAATTCCAGCCAGCAAAAGACCTCCAAATTCATCGGAAAGATTTGGCGGTGCTTGAAGGTGGATTTCAGATGGCAGGATTAGCCGAGCCAGAGCTATTGCGTGGAGGTATTCATCTGGAGGGCACGGGGGACTCGAATGCATTGCTGTACCGAGTTTTGGAAGGAAGTTCTGAATGATTACCTCTTGTATATGCCCGAATTCATTGTGGCTATCACGAATGGCACACAACGCTTCAATGCGGTCATCTAAAGACTCGCCGATCCCGATTAGCAGGCCGGTTGTGAACGGAATCTTTAACGCGCCGGCCGTCGACAAAGTTTGGAGGCGGCGCTGCGGTTCTTTGTCTGGGCATCCTCTGTGGCAGAGAAGGTCTTCATTTAAACTTTCGAGCATCATGCCCTGGCTAGGGCTGACTTCTCTTAGTGCGGCGAGCTCGTCTTCGAATAGTGCGCCTGCATTGGCATGCGGCAGCAGTCCTGTCTCGTCGCGCACTAAGCGACACATGGCGACTAAGTAGTCAACGGTGCTGTCGTAGCCTCTTTCTGCAAGCCACTCTTGCGCGATGGGATACCGAAGTTCGGGTCGTTCCCCAAGTGTGAAAAGCGCCTCATGGCAGCCTTGACTGGCGCCGTGTCTTGCTATTGCTAGAACTTCCTCTGGTTCTAGGTACGGGCTCTCCAAACGGGCAGGGGGTTGGGCAAAAGTGCAATAGCCGCATTTGTCGCGACAGAGCATAGTGAGAGGAATGAAAACCTTCGGGCTATAGGTAACGCGTGTGCCGTGGGCCTTATCGCGAATTGACGCTGCTATTTCAAGGAGTTCAGTCAAAGGGGCTTTGGCTAGATCTCGGAGGTCGCCATCATGAGTGTGTGTGTCTAAGCTCACTTGATTACCTCCATTGAGCCTGGACCCGGACGACTGCGAATCTGGCTTGGGTCAAGCGCATCGTCACAACTAGGACAGTGGGTAACTTGGTCTAACGGTGTTCCGCACTCAGCGTGAATAAGGACTGTGGGTGCAGCTCCGCCATTGCACCAGCGATCGCCCCACCTCATCAAAGCCACCAAGCTTGGAGAAAGATCCCGCCCTTTGTCTGTCAGTAAGTATTCGTGGCGCAGGGGGCGGTCTTGGTAAGGAACTTTCTCGATTACTTCAGCTTCAACGAGGTTATTTAATCGCGAGGCCAGAAGGTTTTTGGCGATTCCTAAATCCTGCTCCAACTGGCCAAAGCGGCGGGCGCCCCGAAAAAGATTTCGAATGATAAGAAGCATCCAGCGATCACCTATGAGATCCAGGGTCTGCTGGATAGAGCACTCGGATGAGATCTTCGTTGACTTCCCCATACAGGAAATTTAGGCGAGTTAGTTTATTTTTGCAACCAATAAAGTTTAATTTTGCAACTTAGTCTTTAAAGCAGCTGATCTGCCTTGGAGGTGAGGGTCGCAATAAGCTCATCGAAGCTTTTGACGAAGGATGCGACGCCTTCCTCTTCTAAGACGGCCGCTACGTGCTCTAAGTCAATGCCTATCTCAGCGACCTTCCGAAGAATTAGTTCCGATGCCTCAGGATCCGCATCGATACTCCTCCTCACAGAGCCAGAAGTTATGAAAGAGGCAATGGTGTTGTCCGGCATGGTGTTGACAGTGTGTGGCCCAATTAATTCATCAACATAAAGAGTTTCTGAATAGTTTGGGTTCTTAGTGCTCGTTGATGCCCATAAAGGTCGTTGGGGCTGGGCGCCCTTCGCCGCCAGTGCTTCCCAGCGAGCCCCAGAAAAGGCACTTAAGAACTGTTGGTAGGCAACTTGCGCCTGAGCGACTGCTGTCTTGCCCCGAAGCCCAAGTGCTTGATCTGTGCCGATTTCTTGGAGCCGACGATCTACCTCAGTATCGGTGCGTGAAATAAAGAAGGACGCGACGCTTGCTATCTGCGAGAGATCTTCGATTCCGTTCGCGACTGCGTCTTCTAGTCCCGATATGTACGCCTCCACTACCTCTACGTAGCGAGGCACCGAGAATATTAGAGTTACGTTAATTGAGCGGCCCTCACCGATCAGGGTACGAATAGAAGGTAACCCTTCGGACGTCCCAGGAATCTTTACCATTAAGTTAGGTGCATCGATAAGTTGGTGAAGCGCTCTAGCGTCTGCTGTCGTCCGCTCTGTGTCGCGAGCTAAAGCGGGGTCGACCTCCACCGACACAAAGCCATCGACACCTTGGGAGCTCTCATAGACAGGGGCTAGTGCAGCGAGTGCCCCCTCAATGTCGCTCGTCACTAAATCCCAGTAAGCCTGCTTGACGGCGACTCCATCTTTTATCAACTGCCCAAATTGGAGATCGTAATCAGCGCTACCTTCGATGGCTTTCTGGAAAATAGCTGGGTTTGAAGTGAGGCCGCGGATACCAGATTCGACCCATCGATCAAGTTCACCTGAGGTGATCCAGCCTCTTCGAAGGTTGTCCAACCATGGGCTCTGATTGCCTAAAAGATATAAATCTTTGAGTTTCTGGCTTTCCTGAGTTGAGTCAGTCAATTTAATCTCCTAACGCTCCTCGAGTAACGAGCGCGCTGCGGCTTCAATGGCGGATGTCGAGATGTTGTAGCTACTCATAACTTGATCACCGGGGGCACTTGTTCCGAACTGGTCGATTGTTACCGTCGCCTGAGCCCACCTCTCCCATCCAAGGGACACACCTGCTTCAACACCGACGACTGGCACGCCAGCGGGGAACACGTGGTCGAGATAGTCAGAACTTTGGCTATTGAACAGTTCCCAGGAAGGCATCGATACGACTCGGCAGGAGATTCCAGATGCGGCTAGCTCCGCCGCAGCACTCACACATAGTTGGACTTCTGAGCCAGTTCCGGCCAACACAATTGATGGATCGGGAGCGTCGATAAGGATGTACGCGCCAAGCTGTACTTGCTCACCGCGAGATGTTCCCTCTAATACAGGAACATTTTGTCTGGTCAGGATAATTGCGGTTGGTCCATCATTATCAAGTGCCACTTGCCATGCCTGGCTAACCTCATTGGCGTCAGCGGGGCGAATGACGACAAGATCTGGTATTGCTCTTAATGATGCGAGATGTTCAACCGGCTGATGGGTGGGTCCATCTTCTCCGACTCCGACTGAATCGTGGCTCCAGACAAAAATGACTTTGGCCTTGCTAAGGGCAGCCATCCGAACAGCGGGACGCATGTAATCGGCGAAGACAAGAAACGTTCCAACTACTGGAATCAGCCCGCCATGCAGTGCCATTCCGTTGGCGATACCCCCCATGGCATGCTCGCGCACTCCATAGTAAAGCTTTCTTCCCATTGGGGTTTCAGGAGACATTGCCTCAGTGTCGAGGTTGGTGCCTGTGTTGCCAGTCAGGTCGGCTGAACCTGAAACCAATGACGGCACAACGTCGATGAGAGCGTTTATGACTTGGTTGTTCGCATTCCGCGTCGCCAAGGAGGTGCCAGCTTCGTAGCTCGGGAGCTCTTCCTTCCAATTCGGAATTGTGCCGCCCGTTAGTAGTGTTTGAACCCAATTTGGGTTCAGCTCGCTCTTGGTAACCCTTTCGAGCCACTCAAGTCTCTGACTTGCGCCCCGCTGCCCTGCCTCCCGATAGGTTGAGAGCACCTCTGGGTCGACTTCAAATTTCGCGTCTGGATCGACGCCCATCGCAGATTTAGCGGCAAAAATCTCGGAATCATCAGTAATAGCTCCATGGGCGCCAGGGGTGTCGACTGCGTTTGGAGCTGGGTACCCGATATGGCTTTGCATGATAAGTAGCGATGGTCGCTGCGTCTCGTCTCGCGCTGCCTTAAGGCCAAATTCGAGAGCCGACAGGTCCTCAGCCGCGTCTCCGATGTTGATTACGTGCCAACCGTAGGCTTCGAACCGCTTTTGCGGGTCATCGGAGACCGTTAGGTTGGTCTCTCCATCGATAGTTATCCTGTTGTCATCATAGATAGCTATCAGATTGCCTAATTTTTGGTGGCCGGCGAAACTAGCCGCTTCGTGGCTTATTCCCTCCATTAAGTCCCCGTCGCCGCAAATGACCCATGTTTTATGATCGATAATCTCTTTTCCTAGGCGTGCTTGGAGGTGTCTTTCCGCCATTGCCATTCCAACTGCGTTCGCGAGTCCTTGACCCAAGGGTCCTGTGGTGACTTCGACCCCGGGAGTAACGCCGACCTCTGGGTGGCCGGGAGTTCGTGAGCCAAGCTGTCGAAAGTCTTTGATGTCGTCTAGTTCGAGCCCGTAACCCGTCAGGAACAGCATTGAATACAGCAACATTGAAGCGTGCCCCGCTGATAGCACAAGTCGATCGCGATCTGGCCAGGTGGGATCCGAAGAGTCGTACTTCAAAAACTGGGTATACAGCACATGCGCTAGGGGAGCGAGTGCCATCGCAGTGCCGCTGTGTCCGCTGTTTGCCCGCTTGACAGCGTCAAGGGCAAGAGTCCGGATGGTGTTGATCTGCTTGGTCTCAAGATCGGTGTTCACATGACCTCCTGGTGCCAGACCCTAGTCGCCTTGTTGACCTCATCTGGGGAGCCTTAATCTCGAAAAATCGCGACCGATGCGGTGAAACCGTGGAGGAACGAACGAGAACCCACGGGGCCTATCTCACCGGCGCAAAACATCCCACTCACTGCTTGCCCCCTAACAGCGCTAGAAACTCGCGCAGCGTCATGATGAGGCATCTCAAAAAGATGTCTTCCTCTCCCGTTGCAGGTGAAGAGCAGCGCCCCATCTCCCGGAGAAATATTATTGAGCATTGACTCTAAGTCTTCGCTGGCCGAGAGAGCATCTCTAACCTGGAACTGCACCGTGCTACCAACGGGCGCAACGTCGCCAATCGCGATTGCTCCGCTGCCGCGATCAGCGCCCATAACCGCCCGAATCAGAAAATCCCCGCGCCCAAAGTCAAGGCCATGCTCATCGATTACGCGGCCAATATGTAACCCCGAGCGAGCCAAATCGCTGTCGTCCTTCGGTAGGTCTTTGAGCATCGTTTCAAGTCGAGAAAGAGCGCTTTGGCCTGCAAGCTCAAAGATGATGTTTTCTTTCGAGTTCGTTACGATGAGCGGGCTACCTATCGGCCTGCATCCTTGAGACACCAATGGCTCGATTGGTGTGGGTCCCTCTATGAGGAGGCCCACAGCTCCGTTGCTGTAGGAGACCTTGTTCAGGAAGAGATGATTGCTCCCCGGAGTGGTGCCTGCTGAGCAAAGACCGCCGATGACCTGAATTTGTGGGTATTTCTCATTCCAAATACTGACCGCCGAGTCCCCTTGAAACGAAAATGGATCGGCGAGAAGTAACAAAGAATGTGAATCAGATGTCACGGGATTATTTCCATCAACAGTATTAAGTTCGATACCGGTCGCATCAACGCGGACGGGAGTAGCGGATCCCTTTAGATTGCCCGCAAATAACGCAACAGCGGTCTGTTGCTCGATTTCCATACCACCGCTGATGAGGGAGTTAGTCGTGCAGCCCATCAGCGCTTTGGGAGCTAAAAGCTCCGTCGTCGCGTTGAGAAAATCACTTGTGTGGCGAGAAAAGGTTCCGGAAATGAAGAGAACAGCTATGTCAGGTTGGGGACCAAGCTTTTCCAGAACATGACCGATCGCTTCTGCAACGGCGGTGCCCGGGTCGTGATGAGTTGAAAAGCTTGATGAGTATGGCATGCGAACTAGGGCGCAAGGATGGTGAGAGGAACCTTTGTGATCTCACCGTTATCGACCCGGCAGTGCGCCTCAAGATTCATAGGAGCGCTTATCTCGAGCGTTGCCTGCACCAGGTTGTAGCCAAACTTTCCAGGCTCGACAGTAACGGGTTGAACGTTTCGCACATCCAAGGGTTCGCTGTCGCTGTGGAAGGTGACTTCAAGCGCAGCTATACCCTTATGTTCCTCGGGGCAGCGTAAGAGAACCATCAGGTGGGGCTGAAGGGTTACTGGAAAAGGATTGGGTGCAGTCAGTGAAAAGTGAACTCCCGAGAGGTCGAGCCGAGCAGAGCCTCCCTCCGCCTGACGCATCTCAAAATTCTCCAAAAATAGGGCTGTAATGATTTCCACGACCTGACACTATGCGAGTTGGGGTGGCACTCTCAATATTGTGCTGGATACTTAACATTTATTCGTATAAATAGAGGCGCCCCTAAGTGAGCGTGAATAGAAAGCGAGCGTGGCCGTGGGCAGCAAAGGAAACGAGATTCAGGATCTGCCGATGTTTCCTTTGGGAACTGTTCTATTCCCCGGAGCGATACTGCCAGTCCACGTTTTTGAAGAGCGCTATAGGCAGCTTGCGGAATTTTGTACCTCGGAGTCGAGTGTCTTTGGTGTGGTCTTAATCGAGCGTGGATCCGAAGTTGGAGGCGGTGACACTCGCGCTCCAGTGGGTTGCCTAGCAGAGATTATCCAGCACGAGCAATTTGAAGATGGGCGCTGGGCCTTAGTCGTGATGGGAACAGAGAGGTTTAAAATTGTTAAGTGGCTAGAGGAAAAGTCTTACCCTCGAGCGACGATTGAAATCATTAAAGAGAAAGAAGATCTAAGCAATTTCGAAAATGGGCTTGCGGTTCTAGGGAGCGTTGTCAACCTATTTGACCGGGCGCGAGGTCTTGGGTACGACGTGCCCGAGATTGATAAGGAGTTATTCGCGATTGGAGCAACACTCAATGAGCTCTCCTACCGGATAGCGGAACTTGTGCCCATGGGGCCTTTTGATGCGCAAAAAATTCTAAAAGCACCCACGGCTCAAGAGCGGCTCGACTTGATAGAAGATCAAATTGAGGCCTTTAAAGAAATTTTGGATGCTAGAGAGTAGCAACATTCTTATTGGGGTCTCATCTCGCTTCTGGCATGCTGAAGAGGCGATCCACGACCAAAGAAGGTTCAATGCCCGCTGCGAAAAGAGGAATCAAATCTGATTTCGAGCAAGCCGTCGCTTCTGTGCGGGGCTATTTGAAGCAAGAAACCTTGATGCCCCTTAGGGGCCTCGCTCGGTTTATTACCTTCGGGTTGGCGGGAGCTCTCTTTTTCGCGGTTGGATCCCTCTTCCTTGTCCTCGCAGTCATCAGGGTGCTGCAGAGCGAAACCGAAGTATTTGCCGGAGCTTGGAGTTTCGTACCTTATTTAGCCGGCTTAGCGGCATCCATGGTCATGCTCTATCTAGTATTTACCGCCCTACGAAAAGATGGAAAGCGTCACGGCCATGGCTAAAAGTTCAAAAACCGAATCCAAAGTTAGCCAAGAGGACCTGTTCCGAAGTTTCGCACGCCTAACGGGTGAAGAAGATGAAAGTGTTTCGCAACTCGAGAGACCTGGGTTTGCGGTGGCGGGGTTGTTCGTCGCAGGCCTTCTGTTGATGGCTTTTATATTTGGGCGCCGTGCTGGACGGAAAAAGACGACGCTGGTAGAGGTTGTGAGACTCTGATGGAAGGCCCGCTAAATTTGCGTGGAGTGCGACTTGGTCGGCTCCTTAAGGCTATTTGGCGTCGGGGCCGGAGCGGAAGTGGCGCGTGGTTCGGGGTAGCGACGGTTTTCACCATGCTTAAAATCCTCCGCGCACTTAGCCGACCTAAACGTGACGTGGCTTTCAGTCTGGAATTGAAGCCGGGCGAAGGTCTGAAGGTTTTTGACGCAGGGGTCCGAGAGGGTGCATCGCGTCAATGAGTCAAGAAGAAGGATCCCAAGGGAACGTTTCTTTTCTCGCCGAAGGTGAAAATATTCTCCTAGTGGATAATCGCGGAAGGCGCTACTTGGTGGAATTGAAATCGGGTGGAGAGTTCCACTGTCATTCAGGTGTTATTCGCCATGACCAGATCATCGGAAGTTCTGAGGGTTCAGAATTCCGAACCGCGTCCAACGCCAAATTTATCGGCTTGCGACCAACCATAAACGATCATGTTCTCAAGATGCCGCGAGGCGCTCAAGTCATTTATCCCAAAGACCTCGGAGCAATATTAATTCTTGCTGACATTGCTGCTGGACAGAAAGTCTTTGAGTCCGGGCTCGGTTCGGGTGCTCTCTCCACGGCGCTCTTGCGATGTGGGGTGGACATAGTTGGATATGAAATCCGAGAAGATTTTGCAGAGACTGCGATTTCTAACGTTGCACAATTTCTAGGCCAAGAAGCCCTGCAGCGATATCACGTGAGCATAAAAGACGCCTACGAGGAACATAGTGACGGCAATTTTGATAGAGCCGTGCTTGACCTCCCGGAGCCGTGGCAGGTAGTACCCCACCTCGAGCAGTCACTCCGATCAGGAGGCATCTTGGTTGCATACAACCCGTCCATAATCCAGGTACAAACTCTTCGACGTCAACTCTCGAATGGGCCATGGGCAATGGTTGAAACCATAGAGGTGCTCCACCGCTCTTGGCATGTCGAGGGCCATGCTGTGCGGCCAGATCACCGAATGGTGGCACACACAGGTTTCCTTACCCACGCGCGCTTAATCGAGAGTTGATTTAAGTAATGGTTATTGACGTCGTCGTCGTCGTCTTGCTTGCCGTTGCCCTAATCGTTGGTTGGCGAGGAGGACTCGTCGGAAGGCTCGGCGCCTGGGTCGGCTTCGGGATTGGTGCGCTGGGGTCTGCCCGGTGGGCGACGGCCGGCATCGACGCTCTCAATATTGAAGGAAAGCACCAGCGCCTTGCGGCCGCAGTTCTTGGGGTTCTGGCATGTGGAGTTCTTGGTCATGCCATTGGGTGGCGGCTGATTCGCACTCTCAGGAACTTAATCCCTAGGCCCTTTCGTTGGATCGATTCGGTAGCCGGGGCGCTAACGGGGTTGGGTTTTGTGGCATTAGTTGTTTGGTTAATGGTGCCGCCACTTTCGGCATCGCAAGGTTGGCCGAATCAACAGCTAAGGGACTCTCGCGTTTTTAACTATGTGGAACAGGCTTCGCCTTGGACTCCAAATAGCCGAGGCTTGTTGGACCGACTCTTCGAAGACTGGAATCGAATCCCCAATTTCGAATTTGAAAATGAGTTGCCCCGAGTTGGCATTCCTCCCACGGAGCTATCCGTCGCCGCCGAGGTTCTCGAACAAGCTGCAAAGTCTGTGCTTCGCGTCAGCGCCCTGTCTTGCGGTAGGGCTAACGATGGCACAGCAGTAGTGATATCACCGGGTTTAGCTCTAACGAACGCTCACGTCGTGGCCGGGGCAACAAAGGTCGAAGTGGCGCTACCAGGTGAGAATCCGGCTGCCGCGTTGGTGACAGCGTTTGACCCGGAACGAGACCTTGCGTTAATACGAACCGAGTCGACGCTCCCAGTATTGGCGCTCGAGGCACCACTGCCGGGCCAGTTGGCAGCGGTTATTGGACACCCTGATGGAGGACCCCTTCGGACAGCACCTATACGCATGGTAGAGAGGGTTACCGCTAACGGACGTGACTTATACGACTCAGTGAACACATCGCGTAAGGTGTGGTTCGCGGCGGCTCAATTGAGCACAGGGGACAGCGGGGCTCCCGTTGTAGACCAAGACGGCTCGGTGCTCGGCGTCGTTTTCGCCATCGGCAAACAAGGGTCTAGCGAGGAAGGGAAAGCCGCTTACGTTTTAGATAGGACAGAAATCAGCGCCTTTATGGCAGAAGTAGCTGCCTTTGGAGAACGGAGCATAGTGAACACTGGTAGATGTATTCGCTAGCTTTGATTGAAACCAAGCAACAATTCCCGATTAGGAACTTCGAATCAGGCCTCGATATAAATGCACTCTCCTGGGCATTCTTCTGCTGACTCAATCACCGCATCCAACTGATTATCCGGAAAGTTAGCTAACGCCTCGGCTCCGCCGGGATCCGACATAACATTGCCGTCCTCAACTACATAGGCGAGGCCATCATCCAAAAGAGTGAAGACATCTGGCGCGATTTCTTCGCAGAGTCCGTCTCCGGTACAGAGATCTTGATCAATCCAGACTTTCATAATGAGGCCTTTCTTCCACGTGCACGAAGCTTGGCTTACCCAGGGGCAGTTTCGCAGGACATGCCAACGAACAAAGTCTAATCTACCCCGCCCACGTTGGATAGGCACGGAAATTACTTTGATGTTTAGAAACGTATTTTCGGAGTTGAGCCACTTCGTACTCAGTTTCGTGTAGGTTCCGGAACTAGTACCAATCGTTGGCGAGGGCTCTGATGTCGGGTGATGGCGATAGCAAGGAATCTCAGGGGCGGCAGAGTGACGTCACTGCTCTGCGCAGCCAGATACGTGCATTGGAATCCGAAGTTGGTCTTTTGCGCCGGAAGCTGGTGGATACCCCAAAGAGGGTATCCACGCTCGAAGAGCGTCTTCTGGAAACGAAAAGCCAGTTAGCTCAAGCAGCTTCACAAAATGAAAAACTAACTTTCACACTCCGTGAGGCTCGCGAGCACATCGCGACTTTAAGAGAAGAAGTAGAAAAGCTGACCAAGCCCCCCTCGGCCTACGGAACCTACATTGGGGGTAACGACGACGGCACCGTCGACGTACATGTGAACGGACGCAAGGTCCGGGTAAGTCTTCACCCGGATCTGTCTGTGGACAATTTGGAGGCTGGGGCAGAGGTTGTTCTCAACGAATCAATGAATGTTGTTTTGGCTCGTGAACCCGGTACCTCGGGAGACGTTGTATCCCTCAAGGAAGTACTTGCTGATGGTTCGCGGGCCTTGATCTCAAGCCGCGGAGAAGAAGAGCGGATAGTCGATCTTGCCGATTCTCTCCAAGGGCAGACACTTAGATCAGGAGACAGCCTCCTGCTGGACTCCCGAGCCAACCTTGTTTTGGAAAGACTTCCCCGGCCAGAGGTTGACGACCTTTTGCTGGAAGAAGTTCCTGACGTTACCTACGAAGACATCGGTGGCCTGAACGGTCAGATAGAGCAAATAACCGACGCTGTGGAACTCCCGTACCTGCATCAAAATTTGTTTCGAGAATATGACCTGCCTGCGCCTAAAGGCATTTTGCTATATGGCCCGCCCGGTTGCGGCAAGACACTCATTGCTAAAGCGGTAGCTAACTCTCTTGCCAAGAAGGTCGCCGAGGCATCGGGCGACGAAAAGGCGCAAAGCTTTTTTATAAATGTCAAAGGTCCGGAACTACTTAATAAATACGTTGGCGAAACTGAACGCCAGATCCGGCAAATATTCCAGCGGGCCCGCGAAAAAGCTAGCGAAGGTTGGCCAGTAATAGTCTTCTTCGATGAGATGGAGTCGTTGTTCAGAACGCGGGGGAGTGGCATCAGCTCCGATATGGAGTCAACGGTTGTGCCTCAGCTACTAGCTGAAATAGATGGTGTCGAAGGGCTAAGAAATGTAATTGTAATTGGCGCCTCAAATCGCGAAGATCTAATCGATCCGGCAATCCTTAGGCCGGGCAGACTAGATGTCAAAATTAAGATTCATCGGCCCGACGAGACAGCCGCCTCGTCGATATTCGAGACCTATCTCACGAATGACTTGCCTCTCGACACTCTCGAGATTGATGAACTCGGTGGCGGTGAACCCGATAAAACGGTTCGTGTCATGATCGAGCGAACGGTTGAAGAGATGTATAGGGCAGATGAAAGTAATCGATTCCTGGAAGTTACTTACCAAAATGGCGACAAAGAAATCATGTACTTCAAGGACTTCGCCTCAGGGGCCATGATCGAAAATATTGTTCGTCGCTCTAAGAAGAACGCGATCAAGCGTTCTATTGCAACCGGCAGCTACGGGATTCGACTTGACGATTTGCTTGGCTCGATCCGACAAGAATACCGCGAACATGAAGACCTCCCTAATACAACGAACCCTGATGATTGGGCGAAGATCTCTGGAAAGAAGGGCGAGCGGATTATTTTCATCCGGACGCTCCTTAGCTCGGAAGACGACTTTTCTGGGGAGGGCGGACGGGCAATTGAGCGCGTGCAGACTGGCCAATACCTCTAATTCGAATTTGTGCAGCTAAGGTCGCCTTGTGGCTGTTCACAAGGTTGTCGGGATAGAGACCGAATTTGGAATTCTTCATCGCAACGACGGTGACTCAAACCCCGTAGCGGCTTCCTCCATGATTATTAATGCCTACGTCAATGGTTATCTTGAGCGCAAGGTTGGTTGGGATTTTGAAGATGAACATCCGGGCGTTGATGCAAGAGGATTTAATGAGTTCGACGCATTAGCCCCTGAAATCGAGACGCATTTGGTTAATGCGGTACTGACGAACGGAGCAAGGTACTACGTCGACCATGCTCACCCAGAGCTATCTACCCCAGAATGCACCGATGCTCTGCAGTGCACCGTCTACGACCGGGCCGCAGAAGAAATTCTGATTCGCTCAATGGAAAAGGCCAATCAGCTGCTACCCGAAGGCGAAGAGCTCGTTATCCATAAAAATAACAGTGATGGAAAAGGCAACAGCTATGGCTGTCACGAAAACTATTTGGTTGACCGGGCGGTTCCCTTCGGGCAAATCGTACAATTCATTACCCCTTTCTTCATTTCTCGGCAGGTTTTTTGCGGGGCCGGAAAGGTCGGCTCAGAGGCTCCCGGCCTGACGCATGAGGATGTCCCGTTCCAGATAACGCAAAGGGCCGATTTCTTTGAAGAAGAGGTGGGGCTCGAGACAACGTTGAAGAGGCCCATCGTCAATACGAGAGATGAGCCCCATGCGGACAGTAAAAAGTATCGACGACTGCATGTAATTGTCGGGGATGCCAATATGAGTGAAGCTCAGACATTTCTCAAGCTCGGCACTACCTCGATCGTTCTAGCGATGATTGACGATGGTATGGCTCCTGATGGCTTAGCCTTCGAAAGTCCTGTTCGTGCAATGCGAGAAGTTAGCTATGACATTGATCTGGGGCTTTCGCACCGGCTTCTCTCCGGTAAGACCGCATCGGCGCTCGAAGTCCAGTGGGCTTATTTCACGGCTGCCCAGAAGTGGGCGGAGCGTTTCGGGTTCGATGTAATCGGCGGCTCTGAAATAGGTAACGACATCATGCGAAGGTGGGAAGATGTTCTGACCGCTTTAGGTGAGGACATCGACTCCTTGGCTACTTCGATCGATTGGGTTGCGAAGCGTCGCTTGTATGAAGGCTTTAGAGATAGACACTCTTTGGAGTGGTCTGATCCGAGAGTGGCCGCATTGGATCTGCAATATCACGATCTTCGACCTGACAAAGGGCTGGCGCGTAGGATTGGGCTTGAGCGAGTGTCATCGGACAGCGCGGTTCAGGTTGCAATAGATCAACCGCCGCCGACTACACGGGCGTACTTTCGGGGCCGATGCCTTGAACGTTACCCTGATCAAATCGTTGCAGCTAATTGGGACTCCATGGTGTTCGATGTGGGCGCGGACCCGCTGCGGCGTGTTCCGATGCTGGAGCCGCTAAGGGGCACGGCCGCACATGTAGGTAACTTGCTTGATGAATGTGAAGACGCAGCAGAACTTTTAAAGCGCTTGGGCACTTAATATCCGAATAGAATTCAATTGAGTAGGAGGCTGATATGGCAGAACGAGAACAGATACGCCGTCCCGCACAACGACCGGACGAGGTCGAAGTGGAAGAAACAGGAACCCAACAAGACGGCGAGGAACTTAAAGCCGAACTTGATGACCTCCTGGACGAAATTGACGGCGTGCTGGAAACCAACGCTGAGGAATTTGTAAAGAATTACGTTCAGAAAGGCGGCGAGTGAGCGCGATGCCATTTTACGTTCCTGGTAACGATCCAGGAACAGACTTCGTCGGCCTTTTGAGGGGTAACGGCTTAGACCCTTTTCCCAAGGACTTGCCAGGCACGATTGATGCCGGTCATGCGACTACCGTTTTGGCCTTGCGCTGCGCAGGTGGAGTCGTGGTCGCAGGTGACAGGCGGGCTACCTCGGGGCATCTCATTAGTCACCGAGACATGCAAAAGGTTTTTCCCGCAGACGAGCGTTCTGCAGTAGCAATCGCCGGTGCTGCTGGTCCGGCAATTCAGATGGTGCGGGTCTTCCAACTACAACTCGAGTACTACGAGAAAATTGAAGGCAAACCTCTTACCCTTGAGGGTAAGGCGAACCAGTTAGCCGAGATGTTAAGGGGGAATTTACCCCAAGCGATGCAGGGACTAGCGGTCGTGCCTATCTTTGCCGGCTTCGACGACACGCGAGGCGTTGGCCGGCTATTTCAATTTGACGTCACTGGCGGTCGATACGAAGAACAAGACTATGCGACAAGTGGATCGGGGAGTTTGCATGCGGGCACGGTAGTCAAGCTCGGATTTCAATCAGACCTACCGATTGATGACGCTCTATCTTTAGCGGTCAAGGCACTCTGGCACGCTGCAGATGAGGACAGTGCCACCGGAGGGCCGGACCCAATCCGAGGTATTTATCCGGTCCTCAGTGTGATAACTGCCGAGGGTTTCCGGCAGTTATCGGATGAAGAATCGGGTTCGGTGTTTGCCGAATTCCGCAATGAGCTGAGCGAAGGGTAGAAAATATTATGGCAATGCCAGGCATGTATGTGAGCCCCGAGCAGCTGATGCAAGATCGTGCTGACTATGCGCGAAAAGGGATTTCGCGCGGTCGAAGTCTTGCCGCGGTCGAATACCAAAACGGGATAGCCTTAGTGGCTGAAAATGCGAGCTCGACGTTAAGGAAGGTCTCGGAAATCTATGATCGAATAGCGTTCGGTGGCGTGGGCCGTTATAACGAATTTGATCAATTGCGAATTGCGGGTGTCAGATATGCGGAGTTGAAGGGGTACCAATACAGCCGCGAAGATGTGGACGCAAGAAGCTTGGCCAACCAATACGCCCAGATGCTGGGCCAAATTTTCACTCACGAGATGAAGCCCATGGAAGTGGAGATCGTTGTCGCAGAGATTGACCTGCAAAGCCAACCCGAGCTTTACCGAATTCAGTATGACGGCACGGTTGTTGATGAGCGCCACTGGTGCTGTATCGGCGGCGATGCTGAAGCGGTGCTCGAGAGGCTCGGGAACGGCTGGACTGATGACCTAGATCGAGACGGCGCGGTAAGGCTCGCTGTCGGGGCCCTTGCGGGTGACGATAGGTCGCTTGAGGCGGAAGAGCTTGAAGTAGCAGTTCTGTCAGCCAACAACGGTCGTAGGTGCTTTAAGCGCCTCGATGACGACGATACTGGAACACTTTTGGCCGGATGATCGGTCTAGGTCTCAACATTTAGCTTCCTGTGGATGTTCGTTAGGAAATCTAGAGATACTGTGTGGCCGTGCAGCGCAGGATCATGGGTTTGGAGAACGAGTACGGTATTACTTGCACGATTCGCGGACAACGGAGGCTGAGCCCAGACGAGGTCGCGCGCTACCTATTTCGACGCGTTGTGTCTTGGGGTAGGTCGAGCAACGTATTCTTGGCGAATGGTGCTCGCCTTTACCTGGACGTTGGGTCTCACCCTGAATACGCAACTCCTGAATGTGATTCGGTTTACCAGGTAATCTGTCACGATCGGGCCGGTGAACGCATCTTAGAGCGGCTTGTCGATAATGCCGAAGAGCGCCTAGCCGAAGAAGGCATCACCGGTAGCACGATTTACTTATTCAAAAACAACACAGATAGCGCTGGTAACAGTTACGGCTGCCATGAGAATTATTTGACTAGCCGCCGTGATGAATTTTCTAATTACGCGGAGGTTCTCATTCCGTTCTTGGTGTCAAGACAAATTTATACGGGTGCAGGCAAGGTTCTGCAGAGTGCGCGCGGGGCGATGTTTAGTATTGCCCAAAGAGCTGAGCACATCTGGGAAGGCGTATCTAGCGCAACAACCCGAAGTCGGCCGATCATCAATACCCGCGACGAACCACATGCTGACGCGGAGCGTTTTCGCCGACTTCACGTAATCGTGGGCGACTCCAACATGAGCGAATACACCTCATTTTTGAAAGTTGGCGCAACGTCACTGTTGCTTCGAATGATGGAAGACCCCTCTGTCGTGTTGCGGGACCTGACATTGGAAAACCCCATCCGTGCGATTCGAGAAATAAGTCACGACATCACATGCCGTCGGAGAGTTCGACTGGCAAATGGAAGAGAGGCAAGCGCGTTCGAAATCCAATCCGAATACCTTGAACGTGCTAAACGATTTGCTGACACCAATGAACTTAACGAAGAGGAGAGCCGTGCCTTAGGAATGTGGGAGCACTGCATGACTGCCATCGAACATGACCCTTTGACTTTGGATCGTGAAGTTGACTGGGTTATTAAGTACCACTTAATCGATCGCTATATGGGCAAACACAACCTTGAGCTTGGAGATGCTCAAACAGCATTGCTGGATCTCCAATATCACGATGTAAACCAAACCCGCGGAATCTTCTATTTAATGCAAAAGAATGGCTTAGTGGAGCGAATCCTCGATGACGCCGACGTTGAAATAGCTATCGAGCAGCCGCCGCAAACCACCCGAGCCAAGTTAAGGGGTGATTTCGTGCGACAGGCCAAGGAAAGAAAGCGTGACTACACAGTTGACTGGGTTCATCTAAAGCTTAACGACCAGGCACAAAGAACTGTGTTGTGTAAGGACCCCTTCCAAGCTGAAGATGAGCGCGTTGATGCGCTTATCGCATCGCTGTAATACAAAATGCCTAACTTCGCCGTTTGGACAGTCGTCAAAATTCTCGACGAGCGAACTGATCTGCAAAAAGTCGAGCTATCTGACAATTCTGTGGCCTACATTCTCAAGAATATAATTGGGCGAGTGAGAGAAGGCGACGCAGTCGTCGTCAATACCTTGGCCGTAGATTTAGATCTTGGGACTGGCGGGCAACACGTTGTTCATTGGATCCTTGGCAGCGAGGGCTCGCAAGAACAACATTCGGGGCGGATCATTAAAGCTCGGTACTTATCAGAACAGTGCGAAGTTGACCCAGTCTTGTCAAGCCGTACCGACCTGGCGGGAGCGCGTGTTTTGTTCTGTGTCTTGCACAGTCATGTCGCCGCTATAGCCGCTTCCGTTCGGCTGCCGAACGTCGCATACCTTATGACCGATCAGTCGGCTCTGCCCATGGCGCTGAGCGACCTTGTTGCTGAATTGCGAGATGCTGGCCTATTAGGGATTACAGCGACCGCTGGACAAGCCTTTGGCGGGGAAGTGGAGGCAGTTAATGTGCCTTCGGGTGTCGCAGCGCTTTTGGACAAAGGTTACTCCCAGATAGTGATTGCGGGAGGTCCAGGGCACGTGGGTACCAATTCAACTCTTGGTTTTTCGGCGCTTGATATAGCTAGCCATGCGGCGACCCTAAGCGCTCTCGGGGCAGATGTTGCGCTTTGTGTTCGCGCCTCGGAGACCGACCCGCGTCCCCGACACAATGGCGTAAGCCATCATGTCCAAACAATCCTGCGCGCTACTGCCACTCCGCTGAATGTACCGATTCCGGTGGGCGAGCCCAGCGACTGGATTCTCGAACTAGGTCATCGCCCCCACCAAACGAAACCTCTAGATGTAAGCGGTTCTGTAGATAAATTGCCAAGCGTTTTGGAGTCGATGGGGCGGCCATTGTCAGAAGACGCGGTCTCCTGCGCCTACATAGGGTCAGCTGCGCATTGGCTGATTGGCGAAGCGTGATTGATGTGAGCTTGAAGAAAATTTTGTCCGCAGATTCTTGGGGAAAGACAATTTGGGGATCGGTGCGCGAGTGGGTTCTTGTGGTCGTAGTCGCCCTTTTGGCGGCCTTAGTCCTTAGAGCGACTCTTATTCAGACCTACTACATCCCTTCTACTTCTATGACCCCAACGCTCGAGGTCGGTGACCGCCTAATGGTCTACAAACTCGCCTTTTCTATCGGAGACGTGGATAAAGGGGACATAGTCGTATTTAGTCGACCAAGCCGTTTACCAGACTCTCCGATAAATGATTTCGTCAAACGTGTGGTGGCTCTTGAAGGAGAGAAGGTGGAGGTAACCGATGGCGACCTCTACATCGATGGGAGTCGCGTGGATGAGCCCTACCTGGAATCATCGACAGTGACTAACGACTTCGAAGAGGTTGAGGTGCCAGACGGTCATGTGTTCGTTATGGGGGATAATCGACAAAACAGTCGGGACAGTCGGGACTTTGGGCCTATTCAAGAAGAATTGTTGGTGGGTGAAGTATTTTTAAGGATCTGGCCCTTCAATAATTTCGGTAGGCCGTAACTCAGCGCGCGGCTTCGAACCCTTCCTCTAGGCGATCAACATGGTCACTGTGAACCCCGTCAACGCCCATGCGAAAAAGATCTTTTATGAGGCGTACATGTTGTGCATCCCATGCAATGCAGTAACGGTTAAATCTGTGGAATAACGTGGTCAGCCCTCCGCTCCAATCGCTGTGATGAAGGTTGACGGCGTCGACGCCAGCCTCAGCTAGCTCTGCGGCCCTTCGTTCAGGCCCATTTTTCATATCTTTAACGCGCGTGGTATTCACTAAACGAGCTGTTGTTTTCGAGCGCCTGTCTGCCAGGAAGCTCCAATCGTTGTGGCAGACCCACAGGTGAGCCTCGGCATCGTATTCTCTTGCGGTTTCTATTACCGCGTCGAACGCCTCCGGATCTTTGATGTCAACGGATAGTTCATAGCCGGTACCGCACCCCTCATAGAGATCAGCCAAAGATGGCATCTCTGGCGGCCTATCTCCGGCCATAGTCTCTTTAAGGCCCAGCCGGCGAATACCTCGTTTGACGTAGCCACCGTGATCAAGCAATGGCACCCCATCTTTCGACAACCAGACATCCGTTTCCAGGCCAGTAGCTCCCAAACGCAGTGCTAAGTCAAAGGCCTCTAACGTATTTTCGGGAGCATGGGCCTTCGCTCCCCGGTGCGCGAATTTAATTGGGGGCTTTCTCAGTGCTGGAAGGCGTTGCTGCACTAGCTCATCATTCCTGATAGCGCGGGCGTTCGCAAGAATGCATCTAGCCTATGGGCGTTATGTTCTTCTGGGTTGTAACGGCTGTCATGGTCGTAGTCTTGTCAGTCCTTATTAGACGTTCCATGCAGGCTTTGGAAACCGAGGCCAGGGAAGCCCTGAATAGTGTTCGTATAGTGAATAATTTGATTGGGGAAGCTGGCGGTCAGAGTGAGCGAGCTCATCAGCATCTTGCAGCTGTCAATAGTTTAAGGACTCGAGCCTTCGTTATCAGGTGGCTACGAAGAGGTCTCCTGCGGCGTCGCACTCGCTAGAACACCACCTAACCTCAGTAGTGTGAACCTCACCCCCAACGAAGTGCTGATTATCAGCCTCGTAGCCCTAATAGCGCTTGGCCCCAAACAGCTGCCTGAAGTAGCCCGTAAGGCTGCCAAGGGCCTAGCGCAGCTTCGGAAGATGAGTGCGCAACTGAAGTCTGAGGTAAATACGGCTGTTGATGAAGTGGTCGAACAATCGCACGTTGAAGAGTTACGTCGGCAAACAAGTGCCTCGCCTCAGCAACCTGACGACGATAACCGGTCATGAGGCTCCGCCGCTCGACTCCCGTCCCGCAAACCTTCTGGGATCATCTGGCCGAGTTGCGAACCAGAATAATTGTTTGTGCTTGCGCTATCGGAGTCGGGGCCGGAGGAGGCGTTTTTCTATACGACTGGTTGTTAACGGAGATTTTTTTGCCCCCTTATTGTCGTGTTTTGGAAGCGCAAAACATAGACCGGGAATGCGGGCTGGTTATTACTCAGCCATTGGATGGCTTTAAAACGCGAATCCGAATGTCGCTATATGTGGGCTTCGTTCTTTCAATGCCAGTACTGCTCTGGAATCTATGGCGCTTCATTACGCCCGCTCTGGACAAACGCGAGAAACGATTCGCTATTCCTTTCGTTGTGAGCGGCGTGACCTTGTTCTGTCTCGGAGCTGTGGTGGCCTACCTAACCTTTGAAAAGGCGCTCGATTTCCTGATCTCCTTCGGTGGTGATTCAGTCGACCCGCTCTTTTCGCCGGGTTCATACCTTGGACTCATTACCTACATGATGATTGCATTCGGAATCGGATTTGAATTCCCGATTGTCCTTATCTTTTTGCAACTTGCAGGTGTGGTGACCCCTCAGCAACTAAGTCGTTCGCGCCGTATCGTGATCGTTGGAATCGTTGTTGTCGCAGCGATAATCACACCGTCAGGGGACCCGGTTTCCTTGGCGGCGCTCTCTGTTCCCATGTACGTGTTTTATGAACTAGCGGTTTTAATCGGCCGCTATGTCCATCGTTCCTCGAAAGCGGGTCTGAAACTGTCATGAGCAACTCGCAACAACGCAGTGAGTCTGGCCTCTTAGCCGAAAGGGGAATAACGCCAGACGCGTTCCAAACAAGCAGTTTCGAACTCATTAATGAAGATGTGTCAGTGCTCGTAGCCGCGCCGACGTCCTCCGGAAAGACGTTGGTGGCTGAATACGCGATAGAAAGGGCGTTGTCCCTAGGACAAACAGTTTTTTACACAACGCCTATAAAGGCCCTTTCCAACCAAAAGTTTAAAGACCTCCGTACTTGGTTAGGCAAAGAGAGCGTCGGTCTTTTAACTGGCGATAACGCTATTCGGCCGAATGCAAAAGTCGTGGTGATGACGACCGAAGTGCTCCGAAACATGATTTATAGCGGAAGCACGCGGTTGAAAGGGCTCGGCTTAACTGTGTTGGACGAGGTTCACTTTCTCCAAGACCCCTATCGAGGGCCAGTTTGGGAAGAAGTGATTATGCAGTTGCCGGCTGCATGCCGCCTTGTCTGTTTGTCAGCGACAGTTAGTAACGCTCGAGAGCTTGCTGGTTGGATCAGTGAAGTACACGGTCATTGCGAGGCCGTTATCGAGAAGACACGCCCAGTTGAGTTACACGACCACTTCCTTTTATTCGACAAGCGTCACAGGCGAATCGAGGAATTCCGAACACTTAGAAATGGTGGAGCGAACTTTGAAGTTGAACGCTACCTAGGGAAGATGAATGGTCAGAGAAATCGAGGTGACCGTAATCGGGGAGGCGCCGCAGGTAGGCCACGTCGTGGTGAGGTAATCAAGCATCTTGACGCGATGGATAGATTGCCCGCAATTTTCTTCATATTCTCGCGACAAGGATGCGATGATGCCGTTCAAACCGCGATTGAACATGGAATTGACTTCCTCGATGGACGCGAGAAACGTCAAGTTGAAAGCATTGTCGATCAACATGTAGAGGAACTCGACGCATCTGATTTGTCCCTTCTGAATTACGACGTTTGGTTGGAAGGTCTTAGGGCAGGCGTCGCAGCCCACCACGCAGGTATGGTCACCCCTTTCAAGGAAGCCGTAGAGGACTGCTTTGCGGCGGGCCTCCTAAAAGTCGTTTTCGCGACCGAAACACTTGCTATGGGTGTCAACCTTCCGGCCCGTTCTGTGGTTGTAGAACAACTCAGTAGGTTTCGAGGGGAAGGCCATGTCGTGCTAACCCCGGGGGAGTACACGCAGCTAACCGGAAGAGCTGGTCGACGGGGTATCGATTCGACCGGCCACGCTTACGCTCTTTGGAGCCCATACGAATCCTTCGATCAGCTCGCTCAACTAGCCCAAAGTGATGACTTTGTTCTTGAATCAGCCTTTCGGCCGACTTACAACATGGCAGCTAACCTTATGGAGCGGCTTAATCGTGAGTCTGCAGTCGAGTTGTTGCAGCGCTCATTCGCCCAGTACCGCTCTAAAACTAACGTAGTGCGGCTCGGAGAAGAAGTAGCCAAGGTTGACGCCTCCCTGAAAATGTCCAAATCCGAACTGAAACGATTGGGCGGACCAAACGACAACCTCGCTAAAAGTGAGAAAGAACCTCCCGCTCGGTTAAATAAATTCCGTCCGGGTTCGATACTCGAGCGGCTGCACGGCCGAGAGTTGCAGTATTTGCTTGTTTTGGGGACCACAAGCCGTCGAGGGGGAGAGCACCGAATCAGGGTCGTTACTCCCCGAGGAAAAGTAATGATGCTCACCGAATCGGACTTTGATCAAACACCTAAAGCCCTAGGTGAGGTGGAGCTTCCAAAACCATATGCGCCGAACAGACGTGACTATCAGCGCTCCGCTTCTAAGCTTCTCAAACAAGAGCTTGCCGAGTTGGGTTTGGTTCTAGAAGTGCGCCGCCCAGCAAATGATCTAAAGGCAGAACGCACCCGAGCCGAGAACCAAATAGCAGCCCTCGAGATGACCAAAGGGAGCTTGATGGACCGGATTGCGGTGGCGGAGGGAGGTCTGGCCAGGTCGCTAGTAGCCATCGAAGCGGTTCTCGAAGAATTCGCATTAGCCAGCAATTGGGCCTTGAGTGAGAAAGGTCGGGTGTTGCAGAGCATATTTCACGAACTCGACTTACTCGTTACGTTAGGAATAACGCAGGGTTTGTTTGAGGGATTGTCGCCAGAAGAGCTAGCTGGAGTTCTATCAGTCCTCACCTACGAACACCGAAGTCGGCTCGATCCTCCGGACCCCTGGTACCCAAGTGCTTTGGCAAGGGAACGGGCCAATGCTTTAATGGCATTTGGAAAAAAAATATGCCAAGCGGAACTGCTTCAGGGCCTCCAAGAGAGTCGCCTGCCCGACCCAACGATCGTTGGGCAGGTGCACGGATGGGCATCCGGTCATGACCTCGAAGAGGTTCTAGAGGATGACGTATCGGTTGGAGACTTCGTTCGCAATATTCGGCAGGTTATTGATTTACTAAAACAAGTGGGAGAGGCCAGTGTCGCAAGGGAATTGCGTGTCAACGCATCGGCGGCCATAACGCTTTTAGATCGGGGGCTCGTAGCCGCAGCAGCCAGACTTCAAGATGGTGAAGTTGAAGAAAGTTCTGGAGATGACGATTGAAAAAGGAAAGGAGTGGGGTCAAGAATTTGAGTGCCTCCGCCCCGACCTTCTAGCCAAGAGCGATCGGGAGGTGCGAGAGGTCGTTGAAGAGGCCTGGCGGCAAAGTCTCCCCATTCCGACCGTAGGGCTTCTGGGCGGCGATATTTGGAAAACGCTGGGATCTCCACCGGGGGGCACAGAGCGACTAAAGAACGGTCCTGTTCGGCGTGTAAACATGGATTTAATAGATTTGCGGCTGCCTGAGGCACGTTGTGCAGCCTTCGCCCATGCCGTGTTCCTCGAAGGGTGGTGGTTCGGCAATATTGCAGCAGTGATGAATGCCGAATGGAGAAAAGCATGGAGAGTTGCCCCGCGAGCTCACCCAAATGATGGATGGCTCGACCTAATCGCCGGAAATTTACGACTAAGACAACGGATTCTCGCGCGCCGTCGACTTCCCATGGGCAATCACCTGCCTAACTCCAATCTAGACACACGAAGGATCCAGCAGCTTGAGTTAGAATTCCATAAACCTCGTCGTGTGTTGCTAGACGGCGTAGATGAAGGTAAGCATCGGAGCGTATCCCTGTCTGTTGTCCCGGACGCCCTATCAATCATCTATTGAGAGATACCTCATGAGGGTCCGTGAATCTGACACCGGATGGACCTACGATCAGACTCAACCTCATATGAGGTCAATGAATTAATCGATCAGCAACTGCAACCCGTGACCAATTACGCAATAGAGCAATTCGCAGCAGACGAGGAGGACATTCTTCGTCGCTACTTTACGAACTTAGATAAGCCTGTTTTCGGGCTAGTGAACTTACCCGAAGTTGTAAAGGGAGCCCTTTTTGCTCGTTATAGTCGCACGCATAAAAGTCTGAGGCGGTTATTTCTCGACGAATTCGTCGAGGATCTCGATGTATCCGGTGATCACTCGATTGATGCAACAGTAGGGCTTTCAAAAGCAGAAGAGCTATATCAGCGGGTCTTCGTTGAGTACGGCGATGACTCAGTCGCTCAATTGGGCGGGGTTCATCTGGCGTGTGAGCAGGCATCTAATTTATTAACCAAAGTTCTTGAGTGGGGACGTCTTATGTCCTATCTAGAGCAGTCGACGCGTTATCTCAGTTATGACACGAGGATCGACGGGCGCTACAGATACCACAGAGACCCCGAACTGCTTAGCTCGCCCTTGGGAACAAAGTATGTTGGCGAATTAGACAGAATTTTCGAAACATATGGTGAGCTTGTTCCGCTACTGCAGGAGTTTTATAGGTCTGCGCATGCCCAAGGCGCGGACATAGGAGACCTGGCGTATCGGCAGACGATAAGAGCTAAAGCGTTTGACGCAGTGCGTGGCTTGTTGCCCGCAGCGAGTCTGTCAAACGTAGGCATCTATGGAACGGGCCAAGCTTATGAGGCCTTGTTGCTGCGTATGCGCGCCCACCCTCTGCCCGAAGCACGCTCCTATGCAGATTTGATGCTAGAAGAGTTACGAAAAGTGATCCCCTCGTTTCTCCGACGGGTAGACGTACCGGAACGAGGACTCGCATGGTCTGCGTACCTTGAAGAAAACCACCTTGCTATGAAACGCTTCGTCACCGATCTTGAGCGGGGCAGTGAAGTGGAAGTGGTTTCCGAAGTGGAACTCATCGACTGGGACCCAGAAGGTGAGCGAAAGATGCTGGCCGCAATGCTTTATCCCTACAGCCGAGCCTCAGAGCGGCAACTAGTAGCGCTTGTTGATCAGATGAGCGCTGACGAGAAACTTGAGGTTGTCAAGCGTTACGTTGGGGAACGAGGTAATCGTAGACATAGGCCTGGGCGCGCATTGGAACGACTTGACTACCGCTTCGATATTCTGGGCGACTATGGCGGCTTCAGGGACATGCAACGCCATCGGCTCCTCACGATTGAATGGCAATCCTTGTCTCCGGACCATGGGTACGAGGTGCCTGAAGCGATTCAAGCAGCTGGTCTCACCGACCGGTACGTCGGTGTAATGGAACGCTCCAAGGCCCTTTACGAACTCTTAGAGCCCGACTATCCCGAGCAAGCGGCGTACGCCGTCTCCATGGCCTTTCGCGTGAGGTACGTAATGCAGTTTAACGCACGCGAAGCACTGCATATGCTGGAGCTGCGAAGCCAACCGCAGGGCCACCCCAACTATCGCCGCATTGCTCAGGAGATGTATCACCAAATCGCGAATCGTGCCGGGCACGAGATTGTCGCGCAAATGTTCAAATTTATCGACCTTAGCGCAGGTGAAGATGGGCGCCTCGAGGCAGAAAAAGTGCTCGAAGCGAAACGTTTCAACTCGTGAAGGAAACAACCCGCCTCGGCACTAGCGCTGACCTGGATCTGTTGGAAGGATTTGTTGCACTTGGGGTTGCGGAACAAGCAGAAAATAAGGGCGGAAGCATATGGAGTCGTCGCGAGACGCCATCTCCGCCGTTTAGAGCCAGCATTGAAGCCGTGTTGCATGACCCTGACCAAGAAGTAATTATCGGTCTAATAGACGAAGCGCCAGTGGGGTATGCCGTAGTTGGCGTAGAGCTTCTCCGCAGCGGGGATGTGTTAGGCCGTATCTCTCAGATTTGGGTCGACCCTGAAGCGCGAGAAGTCGGTGTCGGAGAGGCGCTGATAGCGCATGTAATTGAGTGGTGTCAGGCCCGGAAATGCGTCGGAATTGACTCAATGGCGTTACCAGGTAATCGCAACACTAAGAATTTTTTTGAAACGTTTGGCTTCAAAGCCCGGCTCTTAGTCGTTCATCACTCGCTCGAAGAAAATTAGCTTGCCTGTGCAGCCTCCCCCCATCTGTTGCGTGGGCGCCGTGATCCTAAGCGAAGGGCGACTTCTCCTAGTCAAGAGAGCAAACGAACCCCATCGAGGGAGTTGGTCGATTCCTGGAGGACGCCTGATTTCGGGCGAAAGCTGGCAGGCAGCCGCTGAGAGGGAAGTACTTGAAGAGACAGGTCTAACTGCTACATGCGGGCCGCTACTCGGGTGGGTTAATCGAAAAATAGGGAACGATTTGTACATTATTGCCGACTTCAGCGCGACAGTTGCCTACCCCGAAGCTGCAACCGCAGGAGACGACGCAACAGAACTCGGGTTTTTTCTGCCCTCGCAGATCAAGGAGATAGACCTTTCTCCCGGACTCGCCCCATTTTTGCAGGAACATGGGTTCGTTGGCGCTTGACGCCAAGTAGCTCAGCGTGCCATTGCAAAGGCAATCAAGGGGCGTTCGGAGCAAATGCTGAGCGAGCCTGAGTTCTAGATTTCCGTTTGCTCCGCAGTTTCCTCATCGTCCGGTTGTGTACCGATCTCGGCGGCTGTCCCGACTTCCGCAGCTGACGAGTCAATGGCTGAAGGTTCTGACGCCTCTTCCTGCTGTTCGTCCTCCTGGGTGCTGCCGTGGTCTTCTGGTGCTCTCTCAACAGCTTCAGCATCGCTGGTTTGCGCGTCGGTATCCGCGGCGCCTTCCAATTCGACCGTTGATGAGTCAGGGGCCGAAGATTCCGACGGATCTTCCTGTGCATTGTCGGCGCTTTCCGTTACGGTTTCTGAATCGCTCTTTGGCGGTGGTGGCTTCTTGCGGCCCTTCCGTTTGCCTCGGGTTTTGGCGACAGGTTCGATGCCAAATTGTTTAGCTATTTCCGGGATCCGATCCGCTACCTTTGTGATCACTTCCAGCAGTTCTTTGTTGGGTGCAGCTGGAATTTGAGCTAACGCAATGTATGGCCGGATGGGGGAGAAGGCGATCGCCTCCAAGACAATGCCCAACCGTTGCTGAGTAACATCTCCTCCCAATGCCTCGCTAGCCTGGCTAGTCAATGTTTCCGCAATATCCGGGGGCAACGGACTTCCCGCCTTCGGTGGACGGGAACTAAGCCGTAGAGCGCGCACAACACGCTCTTCCTTTAAAGCCGTTCTAATCTCGTCCTGCCACTTCGACTGCTCTTTTTCAACGCGAACGGCCAGTCCTTTCCTTATCTCCTCGGTCAGTTCACGACTTTCATCCGTGCGAGCGAAATCCTCGGCGGCAACGAGTACCGTTCGTAGATCTCGAATATCAACCTCGTCGATTGTTGAAAGTGCCGCATCTGCACGGTCACGCCACTCCGCGACTTTCAGTTGAGGAAGTAATGATTCTGCCAATTCGATAAGGCCATCGGAACGCACTGCTTCATTGCCTTCCTCGGTGGCTTTGGCATTTTGGGTCTCAATTTCTTTGCGAACAGCGGCTATACCTCCACGCGCCACTTGGTCAGCTACAACGCGCTGCTCTTCCGGCAGGGCATCTATGAACTCTTTGCGATGTTTGCGACCAGGCTTAAGTTTCTTGGGTTTGGGCTTTGCAGGCTCACTGTTCTCTGGCTTGGACTGACGACCCCGCCTATCCTCGCCTTCCTTGCGCGGTCTACGCGACCTCGAATCGCTGTCTCGATCCTGATTCTTCGAATCCCGTCTTTTTCCACCCTTGCGCTTTTGTGAGCGTCCCTTCTTAGCGAGTTGGGTCGTTACGGCTTCAAACTTTTGCTCGGCGCCCTTAATTTCGATGCGCTCGTCTTCGGGGCGACCGCTTCTGCCTTTCGGAGGAAGCACGGCGGTAACGAAGATTCCGTCAATCTCAAAGTCCGCCTCAGCTCTGCAAACGTCTCCAATGGCGGCTCCGGTATAGAGAAGCCCTCCATCCAATGTTCCCTTGGGTTGTTTGGCGCCGGCGGCTCGCCAGGTCCAGGTTCCGTCGTCGCGCTGACTTGTCAGTTCGACCTCGATACGTCGGCTCATTGTTGCTCCGGGCTTTCCGGCTAGTTGGGCGGGAGGCGGCAGGGGAGTAATCGCCCCCTCGCTGGTCCCTCGGTACAAAGAAATACGTTACCGAAATCAAGTGACCGTAGTGCGTTTTGGTCGAAGACCTTTTTGTGTCTTAATAAACCCCAAATTCTGCCTCTGCGTCCTACCCTCGGCTCAGAGAAGCTGAGAACTAGGAATTCGATGGTTAAAGCAAAGGCACCAGAGCAGATTGCGCGAGAGATAGTTGAGATTCCCGTTGACGAAGAAATGCGGGATTCCTTCATGCCGTATGCCTTATCGGTCACCACCAGTCGGGCAATTCCTGACGTCCGTGACGGATTAAAGCCAGTGCAAAGGCGCATCCTCTACGTTATGGCGGATCTCGGACTACGTCCGTCGACGCCTTTCAGGAAGTCTGCCGGGGTGGTTGGCGAGGTTATGGGGAAATACCATCCTCATGGAGATGGCGCAATTTACGAAGCTATGGTCCGCATGGGTCAGCAATTTTCTATGTCGGTCCCGTTTGTCGACCCGAAGGGAAATTTCGGAAGCCTCGATGACCCGCCCGCTGCCTACCGCTATACCGAAGCGCGCCTAACGGAAGCAGCGATGGCCATGGTCGCTGACCTAGACGAGGACACAGTCGACTTTTCGGCAAACTTCGATGGAGAACGAGAAGAACCAACCTGCCTGCCTGCCGGTTTACCGAATCTGCTCATCAACGGAGCTTCTGGCATCGCTGTAGGCATGGCTACCAATATGCCCCCTCATAATCTTGTCGAGGTAGGTAAGGCAATCGAACACGTGTTGACGAAACGACGACCGAAGCCCACTGTCGAAGATTTGATGAAGTTCGTTAAGGGTCCAGACTTTCCCACTGGAGGCATTGTCGTCGACGATGGCTCTCTACGGGAGGCTTACGAATCAGGCCGAGGCACGATTCGCGTTAGAGCACGTGCGGAAATAGAAAATATCACTGCCCGTCGTCAAGGCATTGTGGTGACGGAACTGCCTTTCGCTGTAGGGCCCGAGCGTGTGCAAGCTAAAATTCGTGAACTTATCAACAACGGAAAACTTGAAGGTATCGCAGCAGTAACAGACTTATCTGATCGCAACCATGGTCTCAGGCTCGTGATCGAATGCAAGGCCGGAGTAGGACCGCACTCGCTGTTGGAAAAGCTCTATAGGCTCACGCCGTTGGAAGAGACCTTCGGTATTAATAATGTTGCGCTCGTCGATGGTGTCCCCACGACGCTAGGGCTTTACGCCCTCTGCCAGCACTTTATAGATCACCGTTTGACTGTTGTAGTTAGACGAGCTCGATACCGCTTGAATAAGGCGGAAGAACGAGAACATATCCTCACGGGTCTTCTTTTGGCTCTGGACAATATCGACAAGGTCATAGCAATAATTCGTGGTTCGACTGACGCTGCTAAAGCGAAGTCTGAGCTTATGGAGCAACTCGCTTTGAGTGAAACTCAGTCAACCCACATTCTCGACATGCAGCTGCGCCGCCTAACGGCTTTAGAAGTTGACAAGCTCAGGGCTGAACTAGCGGAAGTTCAAGACTTCATTAAAGTCCTTCAAGGCCTTCTGAGCTCAGAAAAAAAACAGCGAGCCCTAGTTCGGGACGAACTCCGGGGATTAATAGACGAATTTGGGTGCGATCGAAGAACGGCCATTGTGAGGCAAAGCGATCTCGTGGTTATTAATGACGAAGCCGCACCGGCCGAAGAGGATCCTGATTTACCGCACGGGATCGCGGATCAGCAAACCCTTGTCACGCTATCGACATCCGGTCTCTTGGGGCGGCGAGCTCCCGACGAAGAATTCAACGCCAAGCCCGGACGCCATGACGTTATTTCAAGGAGTATTGAAACTAGTAGCTTCGCAAAAATTTCAGCGATCACGGATCACGGTCGGATCTTGACAGTGAAAGCGCGAGAAGTACCCGAAATGGTGCGAGGAAGTCGCGGCGCTTCAGTTACCGAAATGTTTTCCTTAAGTCGCGGCGAGAAAGTTGTTGGCTTGCTCGGTGAAAGCGTTGAACCGATTTTGTTAATTACCCGCCATGGCAGCGTAAAGCGCGTCGACGCCGA
>DKNM01000024.1:2770-9304 GCA_002470695.1 Candidatus Neomicrothrix sp. UBA7388 | reverse complement strand
TACAGCGTGGAGCCAATGGCTCAGCACCGAAACAGGAGAGCTTTAAAGTGTTGGTGCTTGGCGTAGAAACAGCAACTCCGCAGGTCGGCGTTGCTATCGGAGGACACGAGGGAGTTATCGCCTCATTCCACACGGCGCGAGATAGACGTCACGCAGAAACTCTTGCCCCGGCCATCGAATTTTTATGCAATCAAACAAAGATCGACTTACAAGAAATTGGCGTCGTGGCTGTCGACATCGGCCCCGGACTGTTCACCGGTCTGCGCGTCGGACTTGCAACAGCTAAATCGATAGCGCATGCGTGCAAAGTTCCGATGATCGGCATTTCGAGCCTTGACCTAGCCGCATTCCCTGCTCGATTTTCTGATCGCCTAATCGTGTCCACCGTCGACGCACGACGGGGGGAAATTTTCTACGCCACATACCGCAAAACGGCTGGCGGAATTCAACGAATTTCTGACCCCCACGTAGATCAGCCAGAGAACGTAGCCAACCAATTGTCGGCGCAAGGCGAAGACTGCCTTGTGGTTGGCGACGGAGCGCAACGCTATGCCGAAATATTTACCGATATGAAAGGCGTAGAAGTAGGTCAAGAAGGATTTCGCTTCCCGAATGCGGGCTCGCTGGTCGAGCTCGCCCACCCTAAAGCGCTTCGCGAAGAATTTGTTGCTCCCGCCGAAGTTACGCCTCTATATCTGCGAGCACCGGATGCGCGCATCAACTGGCAAAAGCGCGAACGCTCATGATGACTGCTTCTCACATCGTCCTAGAGGCCATGAAAAAGCGGCATGTGAGGGCGGTCCGTAGCATTGACAAACAGGTCTACTCCCAACCCTGGTCAACCTCGATCTACCACGAAGAATTACGTCGGCGAGATAAGCGCGTCTATTACGTCGCATATCACGAAGGACAAATTGCTGGGTACGGCGGCGCGATGATCGTGCATGACGAAGGTCACATCACCTCAATTGCCGTGCATCCCGAAGCGCAAGGTCTTGGAATAGCCAAACGTCTCTTAGTAGCCGTCCATCGCAGCTGCCTTGATCACCCCATAAACGCAATGACACTAGAGGTTCGGGTATCAAACGAGCGGGCACAGCACCTCTATCGGCGGTTTGGTTATGTCCCCGCTGGGATTCGTGCCGGCTATTACCGCGACAACAACGAAGACGCTCTCATCATGTGGTGCAATGACATCCAAAAACCTGCGCACGCGGCGCTGTTGGACGACATCGAAACATCAATATCCGGCTCAACGGACTGGGGACAAAAATGACTGTAATCCTAGGAATCGAAACCTCATGTGACGAAACTGCCGCAGCGATAGTTGTAGATGGTCGACAAGTCCTTGCGAACGTTGTCAGCAGCCAAGTTGACCTTCATGCCCGATACGGAGGCGTTGTCCCCGAAATTGCCGGACGAGCGCATGAATCACTCCTCACACCCGTGATTGCTGAAGCAATGGTCGAAGCTGGTGTAACCGACGACGATATTGACGTAGTAGCGGCAACTCATGGGCCAGGTCTGATCGGAAGCTTACTTATAGGGGTTTCGGCCGCGAAGGCTCTCGCTCTTGGGTGGGGATTGCCGTTTATAGGAATCAACCACCATGAAGCGCACCTATATGCTGCACTAATCGAAGAACCGGAAATGGAATTCCCGCTCGTCGTGATGCTTGTAAGCGGTGGTCACACCATGCTTATCGAATTTCAAGACCACGGTAGATACAAACTTCTCGGAGCCACTGTCGACGATGCGGCCGGAGAAGCCTTCGATAAGGTTGCTCGATATCTAGGTCTCGGATACCCAGGTGGTCCTGTCATAGATCGCCTCAGCCAAGAAGGCGACCCCAACGCCATCAAATTCACGCCCCCAATGCGAAACGAGGGACTGAACTTTTCCTTCTCAGGATTAAAAACCGCAGTCGTTAATTATGTTCGACAGCACCCTGATGTTGAAACTGCCGATGTCGCAGCATCCTTCCAGAGCGCAGTTGTCGACGTTTTAACCCACAAAGCTCGAAAAGCAGCCCGCGAGATCGGAGCTAAAGGTATTTGCCTAGCAGGCGGGGTAGCGGCGAACAGCGAACTGCGAGAGAAAACTCTCGACATGTGCGTAGACGACGGTATCCAAGGCTTTCTTCCATCCCGCGCAATGTGCACTGACAACGCTGCGATGGTTGCCGCGACAGCCTGGTGGCGCATGCAAAGTGAAGGGCAATCGCCTCTAGATCTCGGCGCCGACCCCAACCTAAAACTTGCATTTATTGAGGTTTAAAGGCTCATTTCTTGAAAATTCCGAGAAACGTTGGGATATCAGGTTGTTTCTAGCTGCCCAACGGCAATATCGTTAGCACTCCCTAGGTGAGAGTGCTAACGCTCTTCCAGGTCCTGAAACACAAGCTATGGAGGCGAACAGCTGATGAACCTGCAGCCACTCGAGGACCGCATTGTTGTGCGGCCCGGCGTCGCTGAGGAGACCACTGCTAGCGGTCTCGTTATTCCCGATACAGCACAAGAAAAGCCCCAACAGGGCGAAGTACTTGCTGTTGGCCCGGGAAAGCGATCGGATTCAACCGGAGAACTTATCCCTGTCGACGTAAGCGCCGGCGACACTGTTATTTACAGCAAATACGGTGGTACTGAAATCACATCAGGCGGCGAAGACCTGCTTATATTAAGCGCTCGCGATGTGCTCGCGATTGTGAGCTGAGGCGACAATGGCAAAAATTCTGAAATTCAGCGAAGAAGCGCGCCGAGGTCTAGAGGCTGGCGTTAACCAACTCGCCGATGCCGTAAAGGTCACTCTCGGCCCTAAAGGTCGCAACGTTGTGCTCGAAAAATCATTTGGAGCCCCGACGATTACTAATGACGGCGTTAGCATCGCTCGCGAAGTAGAGCTTGAAGACCCGTTCGAAAACATGGGTGCTCAACTCGTCAAAGAAGTAGCGACAAAGACCAATGACGTCGCAGGCGACGGAACAACCACAGCGACCGTACTTGCACAAGCCATGGTTCGTGAAGGTCTCCGCAACGTTGCAGCGGGCGCCAACCCGATGTCTTTGAAGAAAGGCATAGAAGCGGCAGTTGCTTCGGCAGTTGACGCAATTGGCGAAATGTCAGAAGACGTATCTTCAGACAAAGAAAAGATTGCGTCAGTAGCAGGAATCTCTTCAGCAGATCCCGCTATCGGCGAAATCCTTGCCGAAGCTTTCGACAAGGTCGGTAAAGACGGCGTGATTTCCGTGGAAGAATCGAACACCTTTGGTGTGGACCTTGAGTTCACCGAAGGCATGCAGTTCGATAAAGGCTTCCTCTCGCCATACTTTGTTACCGATCCAGACCGGCAAGAGGCAGTCCTTGACGAACCTTACATTCTCTTTGTCAACGGAAAAATCTCTTCAGTACAAGAGCTTGTACCCGTTCTTGAAAAAGTAATGCAAGGCGGCAAGCCACTCCTCATCATTGCTGAGGACATCGAAGGTGAAGCTCTTGCGACACTCGTTGTCAACAAGATTCGAGGCACCTTCACCTCGGTCGGAGTTAAGGCTCCTGGATTCGGTGAGCGCCGCAAAGCGATGCTCCAAGACATGGCCATTCTCACAGGCGGTCAAGTCATCTCCGAAGAAGTCGGTCTCAAACTCGAAAACACGAGTATCGACCTGCTTGGCCAAGCCCGTAAAGTCATTATCACCAAAGACGAGACAACGATCGTTGAAGGTGCAGGTGACAGTTCAGACGTCGAAGGACGCGTAGCTCAAATCAAACGTGAAATCGACGAAACCGATAGTGACTGGGACCGCGAGAAATTGCAGGAACGTCTCGCGAAACTTGCTGGTGGCGTTGCTGTCATCCAAGTCGGCGCAGCCACTGAAGTTGAACTGAAAGAAAAGAAGCACCGCATCGAAGACGCGGTATCGGCTACCCGTGCAGCTATCGACGAAGGAATTGTCCCCGGTGGCGGAACAGCGTTATTGCGCTCACGCGCGGCAATTAGCGCTCTGTCGCTAGAAGGCGATGAAGCCACCGGCGCGAGCATGGTGTTCCGAGCGTTAGACGCTCCGGCCCGCCAGATTGCTCTCAATGCCGGCCACGAAGGCGCAGTTATTGTCCAGCAGGTAGAAACTGCCGGCGGAAATAACGGCTTCAACGCGGCGACAGGGGAGTTCGAAGACCTTGTCAGCGCTGGCGTAATCGACCCTGCCAAAGTCACTAGAGCAGCTCTTCAAAATGCTGCATCTATTGCGGCACTGTTGCTAACAACGGAAACCCTGGTCACTGATAAACCTGAAGAGGGTGGCATGGATCCGGCAGCTGCAGCGGCTGCAATGGGAGGCATGGGCGGCGGTATGCCGGGCATGATGTAAACCACATATTTTGTGAACATTTGGGGCGGACCTGCGGGTCCGCCCCAAATGCTTTTACGGTGTAAATCCTCTACATTTTCGATGTGAATCAACAGGCTCGAGGCGGACCTCAAAATATTCCTCGGCCTGAAGACTGGCGTCGCGGTGACACAGCCCCATGGCGCAATTCTGCATTAACCGACCTTAAACAACTGGAAAATAGTCTCGCTTCACGGGTCCCCGGACATCAACAAACCGGCGCCCCACCTCCCAAGCGACATTCGGCAGTCCTCATCGCCCTTTACAACGAATCTGAACCCACCGTCATTCTCACTCGGCGCACTCAGCACATGAGATCGCATAGCGGGGAAGTCAGTTTCCCTGGAGGAGCGCAGGACCCGGGGGAGTCGTTATGGGATACAGCGTGTCGAGAAGCACACGAAGAAATATCTCTTGATCGTTCATTGGTCCAACAAATAGGAGAACTTGATCACCTCACGACGGTCTCATCGGAAGCTCGTATTGTCCCTTACGTGGCTCGACTATCAGCTGCACCAGTCCTCACTGCCAATCCCGACGAAGTCGATGAGATTTTGCTTGTCCCGTTGGCGGAGCTCACACAGCCCGGCGTTTACCGGCAAGAGCTTTGGAAATGGCCGAGTAGTCATTCTTGGCGTCCAGTCCACTTTTTCGAACTTTACGGCGACACCGTTTGGGGAGCGACCGCCAATCTCCTATATCAACTCTTAACAAGCGGAATTGAATCAACCGAACTCGAAATATAAACCGAAAAGTTGCTTTAGCCCGCTAAAGTCGAGTTCTTCCCGAGCGGATACATCGCAGATGAAACACCTCGATAACTCTCATGAAACTGTGCTTGTCGTCGATTTTGGCGCACAGTATGCGCAACTCATTGCGCGAAGAGTCCGCGAAGCGCGTGTGTACAGCGAAATTGTCCCTAACACGATCAGCGCCGACGAAATAGCGCTCCGTCAACCTGCTGCACTCATATTCTCAGGCGGCCCCAAATCAGTTCACACTGAAGGAGCGCCCTCAATCGACCCCAGCGTCTACTCCCTTGGAATACCAATTTTAGGAATCTGCTACGGCTCTCAACTTATAGCCCAACAACTAGGCGGAATTGTTGATCCAAGCGGGCGAGGGGAATACGGGAGAACGGAACTTCGACTCACAAGTCACGAGTCAAGTATTTTGCCCAGCGACCTCGAAACTAACTCACCAGTTTGGATGTCTCACTTCGACGCTATTTCACAGCCACCTGAAGGCTTTACAGTGACTGCCGCGACCAATGACGCACCCGCAGCGGTTATCGAAAATAACACTAACCGCATATATGGAGTTCAATACCACCCCGAAGTAGTGCATACCCCCCATGGACAAAAACTTCTAGAAACGTTCCTAACCGACATAGCTGGATGTAACGCCGATTGGACTATGGCCAACGTCATAGAAGAAAGCGTCACCGCAATCCGTCAACAAGTCGGAGAAAGCCGAGCAATATGCGGCCTATCCGGTGGCGTTGACAGTGCAGTGGCTGCAGCCCTCGTACATAAAGCAATCGGATCTCAACTCGTTTGCGTATTCGTTGACACAGGACTCATGCGACTCGGCGAAGGAGACCAAGTAGTCGAAACCTTTCAACGCACCCAAGGAATCGAACTAATCCACGAACGCTCCACCGACATCTTCCTTCAGGCCTTGGAAGGGGTGACTGACCCAGAAGAGAAACGAAAAATTATTGGCGAAAAGTTCATACGGATTTTTGAAGCGGCGCAAGGCGGAATCACTGACGCCAATTTTTTAGTCCAAGGCACTTTGTACCCAGATGTCATCGAATCAGGAACAAGTGAAGCTGCCAAAATAAAAAGCCACCACAACGTCGGCGGCCTGCCAGACGACATGGAATTCGAACTTGTTGAACCATTACGAAACCTCTTCAAAGATGAAGTCCGAGCCGTAGGAACCGAACTCGGCTTGCCAGACGAAATTGTTTGGCGACAACCATTCCCCGGACCTGGTCTGGGGGTTCGCATAATTGGCGAAGTCACCGCTGAAGCGGTGGCAACCCTTCAACACGCAGACGCAATAGTTCGAGATGAAATATCGAAATCAGGGTTAGAGCGAGAGATATGGCAGGCCTTCGCCGTTCTTGCAGATATCCGTAGCGT
>DKNM01000024.1:0-2396 GCA_002470695.1 Candidatus Neomicrothrix sp. UBA7388 | reverse complement strand
GTCACAAGCGAAGACGCTATGACCGCAGACTGGGCTCGACTCCCATACGAAATACTTGAAAACATGTCATCGCGAATCATCAACGAAGTCGAAGGGGTCAATCGAGTCGTCTACGACATCACCTCGAAACCCCCCGGAACAATCGAGTGGGAATAACCAGGTGACTGAACTACCACAAGGGTTCACTGTTCACGTTGGCAACGTGGGTATCAAAGATGAGAGCAACGACATCCTCATCATTCACTGTGCCGGCGGAGCCACAAGCGCGGGCGTCTTTACCCAAAACCGCTTCGCTGGCCCCAGCGTTGACATTTCTAGAAGACATATTGCATCGAAAAAAACCGATGCAGTTGTCATCGTCTCTAAGAACGCAAACGTTGCCACCGGCGAGAGCGGACACTCCGACGCCCAAGAACTAGCCGACCTCGTAGCTACTGCAGTTGACGCCCAATCTTCGGATGTCATCGTTGGATCGACAGGAGTAATCGGCGTGCCCTACCCGATGGACAAAATCCGCGACTACATGAATCGGGTTTCTGCACCGTTTTTGGACCGCTCAGCAGAAGCTGCCGCAACCGCCATCATGACTACAGACACTCACCCGAAAGTTGCTACAAGCTTAATCGGGCAAGCATCAATCGTCGGAATAGCAAAAGGCGTCGGAATGATAGAACCCGACATGGCAACCATGATTGCAGTCATAACCACCGACGCAGCCTTAGACCCCGACCGAATGGACCAAATGTTCCGCGATGTCGTGGCACAAACATTCAACGCCCTCAGCGTCGACACCGATACCTCCACCAGCGACATGGCAGTAATACTCACCTCCGGGCAAGCCGGAGCAGTAGACGAAGCACAGTTTGAAGCCGCGTTACAAGATGTCTGTCTTGATCTCACTCGGCAACTAGCCGCCGACGGCGAAGGAGCAGAAACACTTATCGTTGTTGACGTCACCTCAGCGCGCGACAATGAACAAGCACGGAAAGTCGCAAAAGCCATTGTCAACTCGCCACTCGTTAAAACGGCAGTGCACGGTCGAGACCCAAATTGGGGCCGAGTCGCCATGGCAGTCGGCAAAACCAACGAACCAGACATAGACCAAAGTCGCGTGACGATCGCCTTCGGCGGACAAGAGGTCTACCCCGCTCTAGCGACCAATAACACACTTGCGGACTTAGAGACTTACCTAGCGTCCGAAGAGGTTCACATCAGCGTCGACCTAGATATAGCCGACGGACACTTCACGGCGTACGGATGCGATCTTACGGACGGCTATGTGCGAATTAACGCCGACTACACCACCTAAGCGAAGCAATGACCTCCAGCCAAATCCTCCAAAATCTTAACCCGGCTCAAAACGACGCCGTAATCCATCGCGGCGGGCCCATGCTTGTCGTAGCTGGCGCCGGATCAGGCAAAACAAGGGTCTTAACTCACCGGATTGCCCACCTCATCGAACAAGACAACGTCAACCCCTTCCAGATTCTCGCGATCACATTCACGAACAAAGCAGCGCAAGAAATGAAAGATCGAGTCGCTGCCCTCGTTGGTCCTGTTGCAGAAAACATGTGGGTCTCTACCTTTCACTCAGCATGCGTACGAATGCTGCGACGAGACGCAGAACAGCTTGGTTACCCACGAGCATTTTCAATATATGACCAAGCGGACGCTGTCCGCTTAACGGGATACGTCATCCGGGACTTGGGGCTGGATACCAAAAAGTTCGTCGCTCGAAGTATTCACGCACAGATATCGAACCTAAAGAACGAACTTGTAGGAAGCCAATCGGCCTTGGACAACGCCGCCAGCATTTTCGAAAGGAAGATTGCAGAAATATATAGCGAATATCAACGACGTCTCAGAGTCGCCGGTGCCATGGATTTCGATGACCTACTAACCGTCACAGTTGAACTCTTCCGCACCCACAGCAACACCCTCGCCCACTACCAAGAGCGCTTTCAACACGTCCTGGTCGACGAATATCAAGACACCAACCCTGCCCAAAACGAGATTGTCCTCAAACTTGGTGACCGCCATCGAAACGTTTTCGTCGTAGGTGACAGCGACCAATCGGTCTACGCATTCCGCGGTGCAGATATCAGAAACATCCTCGACTTCGAAAAAGCATTCCCTGACACGGGCATTGTCGTACTCGACCAGAACTACCGATCAACACAAACAATCCTCGACGCAGCGAATTCAGTGATAGCTAACAACTACGGGAGGAAACCAAAGGATCTCTGGACCGATAAATCAGCAGGCGACAAAATTGTTCTCTACCGAGCCGACGACGAGGTCGAAGAAGCCGCATGGATCATCGCCGAACTACAAAATCGCCACCAAGAAGGCACACTCAGATGGAGCGACGTTGCAATCTTCTACAGAGCAAACGC
>DKNM01000081.1:28775-32093 GCA_002470695.1 Candidatus Neomicrothrix sp. UBA7388 | reverse complement strand
AGCGGAACCCAAATTCTTTTTGTTGGCAGGATCGCCCCGAATAAGGCGCACCATGATCTGGTAGCTGCGGTAAAGACCCTTCGCGAGGTCCACGGTGACGATGCACACATGCATTTTGTGGGCACAGATGGGCCGCCAAGCTATAAGAAGGTCGTCGAAAATATTGTGAAACACGCGAATATGCAGGACCACGTGACGTTCCACGGATCGGTTTCTCCTGCGGAACTCATTGCGCATTATCAAGCAGCCGACGTGTTTTGCTGTTTGAGTGACCACGAAGGCTTTTGCGTTCCAGTAATTGAGGCAATGCACCATGGGCTGCCGGTGGTCGCATTCGACTGCAGCGCCGTCGGCGAGACCGTAGCCTCGGGCGGATTGCTACTGACCGACAAAAGCCCACTTGTGGTTGCGTCAGCTATCTTTAAAGTTAGCAATGAGAGAGATCTCGCTGACCGCCTGCGAGCTGCCGGACGCAGACGCTCGAAAGCCTTCGCCACGGAAACAGTCAAAAAATTATTTCGCGACGAATTTCAAGCTCTTTTATCGGTACCCAAATGAATTGGCGCGCTGTTCACCAGTTTGTACCAATGTTGGCAAAAGGTGACGCCATTGGCGATCACGTGATGTGGATTCGAGATCACTTGCGTACACGAGGTCTCGATTCCGAAATTTTTGTGGGCACAAGACATTCAGGTACTTCGAACGAAACGCACCCACTTGACAAGGCAGATAGCCGACTAAAAGGCACACGCGATTCTCTTTTGCTTTACCACGTCGCACAAGCATCACCATGCGCTGACTTCCTTATGAGCCGAGATGAGCCACTCGCCTTGATTTTTCATAATTTTACGCCTCCGGAACTTCTGCTCGGGTGGGATCCTGCAGCAGCATTTGAAATTCTCAGAGCGCAAGATCAATTGGCCGACTTGGTTGAGAAGGCACGTTTCGCTATATGCGACAGCGCTTTTAACGCTCGAGATTTACTTTCTTTCGGCGAGGTACCTTGTTCAGTCATTCCTCTTCCAGTTGCCAAGGATTCGCCACCTAGGCCGAAACCAGCAAAACCCGTAATTCTCTTCGTTGGTCGGATAGCCCCCAACAAAGGCATCCATGACTTGATTTCAGCTATGAAAATTCTTCATGAGAGACACCCAGATGTAGAGCTTCGAATCGTCGGAGGCTCAACAAGCGACGCTTACCAAAATGCGATAACCGGATTGTTAAAAGCATTGGGTCTGGAAGAATCAGTCTCCTTGACCGGCTGGGTAACTGATGAGCAGCTCGAAGTTGAGTACTCGCGCGCCTCAATTTTTTGCAGTCTCAGCAGCCATGAGGGTTTCGGTGTTCCTCTGGTCGAATCTATGTCCCAGGGCGTTCCCGTAATCGCACATGCGAACTCCGCCATTGCGGAAACTCTGGGAAACGGTGGCCTGCTCCTAACCGATAAGTCACCTTCAGTAGTTGCGACAGCTCTCGAACGGGTTCTCTTGGACGAATCATTGGCTAAAAGGCTTAGCGAGAGCGGACTTCGTAGAAGTAAAGCCTTCACATCCAATCAAGTAGCAGATGCTTTCGATGAAGCACTTGAATTAGGTAAGCCGCGATGAAAGTTGCTTTTGTTATTCCGAGGTACGGCTCCGTGGGAGGGGCAGAACACGCTGTGAGCGCGCTAGCAATGCGCCTCGCAAAGGAAAGTACTTGGGAGGTGGATCTGCATACGACGAGTGCAAGGTCTTCTACCACTTGGGCAAACGAAGAAGGCAGTGGCTCCACGACAGCGGGATCCCTCAGAATTCACCGATACCCCGTCGACTCGGGACGCAGCGCTGAATGGGGGCCACTTGAGCAGCGAATCAAATTAGGCCCTTCGAGCATAAGTCGCGATATCCAGGAACAGTTTTTCTATCACCAAGGGCCCGTGAGCTTCACTCTTAAGGAAGCAATCAAGGAGTCGCAGGCTGATTTAATATTTTTCGCTCCCTATTTATTTTGGCCAACGATGGCTGCCGCTCCAGAGGTTTCTGACCGGGCAGTAATTATTCCCGCTGCCCACGACGAGCCTTATTTGAGATTGTCGATGGTGAAGGAACTGCTTGAGTCGAGTCGCGGACTACTTTTCGGATCCGCAGCAGAACAAAAGTTGCTATATCAGCACCATGATCTAGCTCATTTACCAAGCACAGTTTTGGGATGGGGAACAGAAACCCCGATGGCTAAAGACTCGACCATCACAGAGTCTTTCGGGTTACGAGAACGTCCATACGTAATGTCCTTGGGACGGATAGAGCACGCTAAGGGAACGCACGGGTTAATCGACTTTTGGCGTAATTTCAAACAACGCAACCCTTGTAAGCACCAACTCGTGCTCGTTGGAGATCCCAGCACGGAAATACCGAATGATTCAGATATTCAAATTATTCGAAGTGCGGATGATCGCGCTAAATGGGCCTTGTTGCGAGATGCAGATTTCTTAATAAATCCATCGGCGATGGAGTCTTTCTCCCTAGTCTTATTTGAGGCTTGGGCAGCTGGGATTCCCGTTTTGGTCAACGGCTATTGCAATGCGACCAAAGGGCATGTTGAGGACTCTCTGGGCGGACTGTGGTATCGCAACTACCCGGAATTTGAAGTTGCCGTCCAACGCCTTATGTCGGACAAAGAGTTTCGCGAAAAGTGCGCTAATAACGGCATGCGGTTCGGTGAAGCTAAGTATTCGTGGCAACGAATCACTGCAAGATTCAAAGATTTTTGCAAGCACCTAGTGTGAGCGCGCATGCACGCTACTCAGCGTGCATGACCGACGTTAAGCTGTGAAGCAGTGTCTAAACACCCGCAAATAGCAGTTGTGGCCGGCGGCGTAGGAGCTGCCAAATTTCTGCGCGGTCTGCTGAAGGTGTGCCCTAACGAAAACGTTACAGCGATCATTAATATCGCAGATGATTTCCGTCTTCACGGTCTACACATCAGTCCTGACCTCGACACCGTGACATACACATTAAGTAAGCAGGTGAATCCCGAAACCGGATGGGGAAGGGCTGACGAGAGTTGGCGTGTTCGGGACGAGTTGGAGCGCCTCGGGGGAGAAATTTGGTTCAACCTAGGCGATCTCGACTTGGCGCTTCACCTTTACAGAACACAGCGACTAGCACTAGGCCTGACGCTGACCGAGGTAACCCAAGAAGTGTCGAATCGTCTTGGTGTGCGAGCGAGCCTGCTCCCCGCAAGTAATCAGTCAGTCCAGACTCAATTAAAGGTTGCAGATCAGGGCTGGGTTGATTTTCAAGACTATTTCGTTGCTCAGCAGCACGGCGTAGCTGT
>DKNM01000081.1:0-28395 GCA_002470695.1 Candidatus Neomicrothrix sp. UBA7388 | reverse complement strand
ATTGCGGCTCTTGAGCAAGCAGACCAGATAATTATCGCTCCTTCGAATCCATTTGTATCGGTGAAACCCGTACTCGATATTGAAGGAATTGGCGCATTAGTGAAAGCACGCCGAGATGACGTCGTGGCGATTTCACCAATAGTTGGCGGAGCTGCTCTTAAAGGGCCGGCATCTCGAATGCTTGAAGAGCTGGGTTACATCAGAAATTCGCGCGGCGTGGCGTCTTTTTATCAGGATTATGTTGGAACGTTATTAATCGACAACGTTGACGCGCCATTGGCTCCTGAAATCGAGTCGGACGGAATGCAAGTTCACGTCACCGACACCATAATGGGAGACCCAGAACGGGCGGCGGAGTTAGCTCGAGAGACATTAAAAGCCCTTGACCCATAGAGGAGATACCTCATGAGCTTGACAATTCACCCAATTAACGGAATCCCAGAAATAACAGAGGGTGAAGACCTTGGCGCTTTGATCGGCGAAGCTTGTGCGAGAAACGAATGTGGGCTTATAGAGGGCGATGTCCTAGTCGTCACGCAAAAGATTGTTTCTAAAGCGGAAGGGGCTATGGCGGATATTGATCCAAGTGACCCACTGTCGCACAAGCCAATTGTCGAGCGAGAAGCTGTTCGTATTCTCCGGCGACGCGGTGACTTGATCATCACGGAAACGAAGCATGGATTTATCTGCGCAAACGCGGGCATCGATCTTTCCAACGTCTCTCGCGGCCGCGCCGCGCTATTACCGGAGGACAGCGATAGGTCAGCCAGGCGAATCGTTGAGAGAATACGACACGAGCAAAGTGTTTCGGTGGGCGTAATTATTTCAGACACTTTTGGTCGGCCTTGGCGAAGAGGAGTCACTGACGTCGCTATAGGTTGTGCTGGCATATCAGCGGTTGTGGATCTGCGGGGCACAGAAGATGCACTTGGACGTGAACTCATGGTTACCGAAGTCTGCGTTGCCGATGAACTTGCAGCCGCAGCTGATCTAGTTTGCGGCAAAGCCGAGGGCATTCCTGTTGCCCTAATTCGTGGCGTGGATTCCTCATGGTTGCGCAAGAGTTCGATTCGCGAAGAGGTGATTCGAGATGCCGCAGATGACCTATTTCGCTAGATGCTGAGTGTCAATTTGGTCGCTTAATCCAAGCAAACTCCGACCCGGGTTCGATAACTTCCCCGCGGCCAATGACGCATCCATCTATCTCTGCGGAGTCACCTATTTGAACTTCTTCGGCTAGAACAGAATTCTTTATTTTTGCGTTATTCGAGATTTTGCATCCGCTTAAAAGAACTGATCCTTTGATTCGCGCATTTGCCCCTACTTCGGTGCCTTCACCTAAAAATGATTCTTCTATTTGAGCGCTTGGGTCGACGATATTTGTCGGGAGTTCCGGGACGAAGTCCCGTAAGCCCCTCATTACATCAAGATTTGCTTCGATGTATTGTTCAGGAGTGCCGGTGTCGAGCCAGTAGGTCGAGGAGTCCACGGCGTATAGAGATCCTTCTCTGGCCATATGAGGAAAAATCTCCCTTTCAACTGATACCTGCTGTCCTGCAGGGATTCGATTAATAATCTCGGGCTCTAACACGTAAGCGCCGGCATTAATCAAGTTTGATGGTTCGGTGCCTTTCGGTGGCTTCTCCACGAATTCGGCTACTCGTCCATTCTTATCGGTGGTAACGACCCCAAATCGCGACGGGTCATTCACGCTTTGTAGCGCAATAGTGCCTTCAGCCTTCTGTCTTTGATGAAAGGTCACTAGGGCAGTTATATCGAGGTCTGTTAGTACGTCGCCATTTAGAGCCACGACAGTTTCATCGACGTCCAATTCCTCCAACGCGAAACGAATAGCGCCGGCAGTACCAAGAACTTCCGGTTCTACAGCCACCCGATATGGAAGCCCCGCAATCGTGCCACCCGGATAGGCATTTAGAAAGGCGTCCGGTCGGTATCCCAACGCTAGACCCATTTCGCTTACACCATGCTTGGCAAGTTGAAGCGCTACCCACTCGATCATCGGTAACCCACATATGGGCAGCATTTGCTTTGGGACGTGGTTAGTCAGGGGTCGCAGACGAGTGCCAAATCCGCCCACTAGGACTATCGCTAACATGCGCTTTTAATCTTCAGCGGGTTCGTCTGATTCTGGAAGTTCCTCACTCGGCTCTTCACTTACGAAAGGTTCATCGGGTTCTGGAAGTATCGGCCCTGTCGAATCCCCATCGCCTTCACCCAGCGGCTGTTGGTCTGGTGCTAGTCCCAAGTATTGGCGCAGGTATGAGTCGTCAGGCCGGGGAATGTCTTCGTCATCCATGCTCTTGGCAACGACCGCAAACATAAATAATTGCCCGTCCTCGTTGAGTCGTACATCTGATAAATCTTCGAGGAACACTGCTGGTTTTTCGGCGGCCAAGGTATTCCATTTCAGGACACGAATTTCGGCTTCTTCGCCTCCGCAGTCGAACTCAGACTCCGAGATAACTACCTTGCTGGGTAGCTCAATTGAACTATCAGTAAATTCGGTTTGATTTTCGTTAAAGAACGCTCCCAGGGTTGCGTATTGACCTGTGACTGTGCTCACGAACGGGTGGATATGAATTAGGCCATCACCGTGAGTGTGGATACCGGTCCGGTCGTCTTCAGAGTCATTTTCAAAGAATATGGGCGACACCTCGTCGCAGACGTAGAACCCATAGGCCGAATGCCAGTGATCTTCAAGTCCTGGGTCTCCTTGTGGGGCAAGATCGGCTCTTTGATCTCGTGCCACGAAGACTAAAAGAACGCCAAGAAGTGCAACCGCGACCATGGCTGCTGGGAAGAGGAGTTTTCGCTCCCCGCCTGCTCCCTTGCCGCCTGCGCCGGTGCTAGCTGCTTTGGCTACTTTTTTCGCTGCTGCTGATCTGGCCATACCGTCCGCCAAGTTACCGCCTGATGAGCGCAGATACGCGCTATCTCGCCTCATCATTCAAACTTTGAAGGCCCAAAAAGAGCTCGCTATATGATTCGGCGACTGCTTTCGGCGATAACCATTGCTCGGCAAATCGTCGTGCCTGTTCTCCAGCCGCCGCGCGACCAGCTGGGTCATCAACCAAATTGATAAGGGCGGCAACGAATTCTGCGGGGTTCGCAGGGTCGGAGTTAATGCCTGCACCGGACCTGGTAACAACACGGTCTATTTCGGTGCCAGAATCGACGCTAGCTAACACTGGTCTCCCCGCAGCCAAAATCGAATAGAGCTTAGAGGGCACGCTGATGGAGCCAAGGCCGGCTTGGAGGGGAATGAGGTGAATGTCACCGGCAGCTAATACTTCGTTTAGGCGTGAGTGTGGCTGGTAGTCCATAAAGGTGATATTTGGAAGGTCTTCAGCCGCTTTTTCTAACTGGGCTCTTCTAGAGCCATTACCGTTAATAACGAAAACTATGTCTTCGCGGTCGAGGAGTTGTTCCGCTGCTTCGATGACGAGTTCCAACGGTTGAGAAAATCCTACGTTTCCTGCGTACATCACGAGCGTTTCATCAAGCAGACCTAACTCCTGGCGATAGTTGTTGTGGCGTTCGCTCGGGTAGATGCTTTCGGTATCTACAAAGTTTGGAATAACTAAGAGCTGATTTTCGTTGGGCACTCGATCGACAAGCTTTTCTCTTAGGTCGTCGGATAGGACAGTGATCGCGTCAGCGTTTCTATAACTCATTTTTTCGAGACGGCGCAGTAGACCAATCGCACGAGTGTCAGTGATGGTGCCTGTGGCAATTGCGGCGTCGGGGTGTACATCTTGAATATTGAGAACTAGCGGGGCTCGATGTCTTTTTGCCGCTATCCACCCTGCAGGCGCCAACGTTAAGGGGGGGCTCATTGCCAAGATCAGGTCAGCTTTTCTTGTGAAGATAGAAAAAAGGGCGGCCATTAGGCTAAATGCCACGAAACCCGCTGAACGAGCAATCAGGTTGGTTCGGCTTCTCGAAGCGCAAGGGTGAATTCTGGTAATTCGGCCCCAGTCCGTTTTCTCTTTAGAAAATAACCGTTTTTTCCAATCCTCTTCAACGGAGTGTGTTCTGTACCAAGGAAGCGACGTGACGACGTGTATTCGGTGGCCCTTTTGACTTAGCTCCTCCACCAACTGGGTGATGACTTGGCCGGTGGGAGCTGTGTCGGGCGCAAAGTGTGGGCACAGAACAGTGATTTTCATAGCAGAGTTACCGCCGTTCTAATAAGTCTGAGTAGGCGGTAATCTGAGCTTTTGCAGCGCGGTTTGGCGAAAATTGTGATGCGCGTTCGTGGCCGAGTTCGACCCATGTGCGGCGATTTTCTGGTTCCCTCATGTCTTCAAGGGCTCTAACCCATAGGTCAAGGTTGAGCGGCAGCGTTCTGCCGCCGGAGCCGACTGTTTCGGTAAGAGCGCCGCCGTTTCCAGCGATCACCGGACAGTCGCGACTCATTGCCTCAAGTACCGGTAAGCCAAAGCCCTCATATTGCGATGGGAAGACCGTACAAAGGGCCTGTCGGTACAACGAGTCGAGCTGGTCCGACGATACGCGTCCTAAATGGGATATCCGATTTGATGCAGGCGAATCGTCAGCTGCTTTCAGTACTTCGTTATGGGCGGGCCCTCGGGCCCCGGTCAGGATTAGGTCGAGGTCGTCAACCTGCTCAATCAATTCAAACAAGAACTGATGCGATTTATGCGGCCAGGTTACGGCAGGATATAAGATGAATTCTTTCTCTCTGGGCTGGTACGCCGACCTTGGGTGCGTTGCTTTAATGGCTGGGGGAATCACATAACAGCGTGTTCGCGGGTAGCCAAAATGTTGCTCTATCGCATTCGCAACGAATTCACTCATTACACAAATCGCGTCCGCCGTGGCAAGTGTTCGAGGTATCGCGCTTTCAAGGTATCTGCGCTTCACCAGCGAGAAGTATTCCGGATACTGCAGGTATTGAAGATCATAGATTGAGACTAAAGATCGACATCCTTTGCTCTGCGGGTGCGTTCCGCCTAGATGATGCACAAGTTGGTACTTTTTCGATTGCGCAAAGAAGCTGTTTTCCAGTCTGATACGGCCGGCTCGCCCAAACCGCGAATTTTGGTATTCAATTTTGAAAGAGTCGGCAAGAAAGGGGTGAGCGGCCATTGTGGCTATAGAAGCCACTACTTCTATGGAGGGGCTTTGGGGTGATTCGCTGATTGCGCGCAATAGCTCAATTGCGTAGTCTTCTGAGCCCCCGACTTTCCCTGGCCGTAACCAGAGGAGGTTTACTGCCACGTCGCTCATAGCAACCTCTTGTAAACGTCGACGGTATTGGCAGCTGCCTTCGCCCAGGTAAAGCATTTGCTGCGCTCAAGCCCGCGAAGGCTGATTTCGCGAGCGGCAGAACGGTCCGTTAGCAAGAACTCGAGGGCCTCCCCAATCTCAATTGGCGATTGGGGATTTATGGTGATAGCAGCGTTACCTGCGACCTCTTCTGTTGAGGTGCCTTTTGAAGTTACGACCGGCGCCCCATAAGACATTGCCTCCAGCACAGGCAGTCCGAATCCCTCAAGGAGGCTCGGGTAGCAAAAAACTGATGATTGCGTATATAAAGCCGCAAGCTCTTGGTGTTGGACTTCTCCGACTATCGAAACACGATTGCGAATCGATTGGTCAAGAGGTCGAAGTAAATCTTGAGCAGTTAAGCCCCAGCCAGTGGGTCCGGCAATGACCAGTTGCGCCGACGTCGTAGGTGCAATATGTCGGAACGCTTCGATAAGTGTCGGAATATTTTTTCTCGGCTCTAAAGTCCCGACGACAAGAATAAATTCCTCGGGAATCTGCAGCTTGTTGAGTGTTCGACTTACCTGTTCTTGGGTCACTTCGTATGGATCGTGACCGAGAGATACGAGGTGCAGTCTTTCAGTGTCAAGGCCTGCAGCGATTAGGTCTGCCGAGGTTGCAGCTGAGGGGCAGATAACTGCATCGGAGCGGGCTAATACTTGTTGCCATGAACGTTCGAAAAGTCGTCGCGCTCGCAATGGGAAACGCTCCGGAAACCGTCGGAAAGCAAGGTCGTGAACGCTCACCACAAGTGGTGATTTGCCCGGGGGTGGGGCGACAATAGTTGTGGAATGAATAATCGAGTCGTTGCGCGTCTTTAGCTGCGGAAATGACATTCTGGACCAGGTCTCATATAGCAGAGGACGAGGCAAGGGCAATCTGGCAATATCAATCGTCGGTCGGAAATTTTGTGTGGGTTGACGGATGTGCCAGGCGGAAACTCCCCTGATGGCTATGTCATCGCGCTGAGATAACGCTTCGGCGAGATCAACGGCTACGCGTCCGGTTCCCCCTGGAACCGTGTGCCACGCCGCTTCCATCGTCATTAGCACCGATATTTCCGGGGTCACCAGAATACTCTCGCACACACTTTCATGGTTTGGAGGTCGACCTCAAAGTCGGCCAAGGTCTTGATAGTCATATCCCATCTCAAGCATCTGGGAGCGGTCGAGGATATTTCGGCCATCCAAGACTCGCGGAGCCTTCATAGTGTCTCGCATCGCAGCCCAATTGGCGCGATTGAAGTCAGGCCACTCGGTCAGTATTACTGCGATGTCGGACGCACGCACGGCTTCTTCGATGGTTGGAGCAAGGGCAAAGGTTGTGGGAAGCCCTTTTTCGTTTTTTACCATTGGATCATAAGCTTTGATCGTGCAGCCCTTGGAGGCAAGCCGCTGCACTATTTCGAGCGCAGGTGAGTTCCTCATATCATCAGTGTGAGCTTTGAAAGTAAGCCCCAGAACACCGATTGTGCTATTCGAAAGATCACCAGTGACAAGGTCTTCGATTTTTGCTACTAAGCGGTCAAACTGTTGTTCGTTAGCTTTGACGACGGCGCGCAGAAGGTCGAATTCGTATCCAGCTGCACTGGCGGTTGTGATGAGGGCCTCCATGTCCTTGGGAAAGCAAGAGCCTCCCCACCCTGGCCCCGGTTGCAGGAAGCGCGATCCAATTCTTTGGTCAGAGCCAAGCCCTCGTGTAACCGATTCGATGTCTGCTCCGACGGCCTCGCAAACGGCTGCTAAGGCATTCACGAATGAAACTTTGGTGGCGAGAAACGAGTTCGTGGCGTACTTAATAGTCTCGGCGGAAGCCAAATCTACATGAATCACGGGTGCGTCTATTGCTTGGTAAAGGCCTGCTACTTTCTCCGCTGCTTCTCGATCAGAAGCTCCGATCAGTATGCGGTCTGGCTGCAAAAAGTCGGTTACAGCAACTCCTTCTCGGAGAAACTCAGGGTTGGAAACGAGCGAAATATCGGTTCGCCCTATCGCCTGAATGAGTTGGGCGCTTGTGCCAATTGGAACAGTTGATTTGTTGATTATGATGCTTCCTGGTGCCAGCGTCGGACAGATTTGGTTCATGACGCTAACGACGGCACTAATGTCTGCGTTGCCGTCAGGTTCTTGCGGTGTAGGTAAGCAAAGGAATATAAATTCACTTGCACTGACTGCGGCTTCTAATTCTGTAGTGAAGCGCAGACTTTCTTTTCCTTGGCCCTCTTGGAGGAGTTCGGGCAATCGCGCCTCATAAATTGGTACTTCGCCTCTATTGAGTAAATCGACTTTGTTGCTGTCGATATCAACGCATGTCACGTTGTGGCCGAGGTGAGCGAGACATACTGATGAGGTCAGGCCCACGTATCCCGCTCCGATTACCACAATTTCGCTCATGACAGTTATGCCTTACTTTGGTCATTGGATGCATTGACGAAACCAATAGCTTGATGTTAACCGGGCTTAACTAGTGAGTCGTCGCAATTAAGAGGAGAGCGACGGTTCCGAAACTTTTTCGTCACAGTGAGTTCTAGCCGCATATTCCTAATGTTCTCGGCGGTGGCGGCACAGCTGCGTTTTCTGATTGGGCAATCGCAGGCGGGGCCTCGACAGCTCGGTATCCAAGCATTACTGATGGAGGACTGCTTCCTATTTCAAGTCCGAGTTGGTTTCCTACCAAAGAGGGATCTGGAATTATTTCTATTGGTTCGCGCAATCGAGCCGCAAGGAGAGCGGCGGCATGCTCTCCTCCGACTCCATATCTGATGCGGTTGGAGGGATATGCTCCAACATTTTCATGATTTGCATCGAAACGAATGCCGCGTAACTTGGCAGCTAAATTTAAGGCATTGGGGCCTTGCACTGAGACCGTCACCCGATCTTCAACTACTGCGTTCCAGCCGATGCCTTGAAAGACTTGCTTGACGCGTTCGTTGTGTTCGTTGTCAAGCAGCTCAAGCCCTAACTGGCCTTCACTTTCCATGTCAATCAACTGGAAGGCGTACCGTTCTAGGTCAGTATCAACATTGAGGCCTCGAAACCTTCTGGCTAACTCAAGACCATCATCGAAGACGCTAAGGGTGTTGGAGGTGCGCAGGTGAGTCGAGACAATCTCAAGAAGTCTTTGGAGCGTTCTAGGATTGCCTACCGCCCCGCCCAGCGCTTGATCTAAAGCTTGAAAAATGAATTGTTGTTGGCGACTGTTGCGCTCTAAGTCGTTCCACACCCCCAAGCGAACCCATTCTCCGCTGTCTTGTTGGGTCAATAAGCGACGACTTCGAACGAACGCTAAAGCGGCGTCGCCATTGAGGTGAGACCAGCCTTGAGCTACCGAAAATCCGGTTCCACCTTGCGTTACGTCGCCGCTGTCTTCGATAGTGCGGTCGCGAGTAGGTCGGTTAAAGCAGATGGACACTCCGCCCACAGCATCAACAAGTCGTCTGAATCCATCGAGGTCGACTTCTACGAAGTGCTGGAGTCCGATATTGAAATGCTGTTCAACGGTTTCTATTAGTCGTGCTGCTCTGGTCTGCGGCGATGAGTCGAGGTTGTAGGCGCTGTTGATTTTGGCAACGGAGTCTGTGCTTGCAATTGGGACTATGAGATCTCGGGGCACCGAAACAACAGCGGCAGTTCCGTCGTTCCGTAGGCGAAGGATCATGATGGTGTCTGCTAAGTGGTTGCCGATGGATGCGGTTCTCCCGCTCATGATCGCGTCGTCGGCGGAAATTCCGCGAACACTGTCTGAGCCCACTAGGAGGTAGTTTTCAGCAGTTCTTTCGGAGCTCTCGAGAGGATTGTCGATACTTGGGGATAGAACAATTTCTGTTGATTGGTCAACGTTTGCGACTTGTTGTGTTCGCGACCTGCTTAGCTCCAAAATATCCGAGGCTGTTAAAGGCTCCGGCTGGGCTGCTGTTAAGACGTCATGTACTTGGAATCTTTCTATCTGCTCAAGCTGCCAGACGGCATATCCGAGCAAGGCCGTGAGGAGAAATCCACTAATCGTCAGCGAGGCTATGGCGGTGAGTAAGACCCTTTCGCCTGTTCGACGGTTCCGACGTAGTCGCTCGCGTGGCATTGTCAGGGAACGTACTCTACGGAGCGGCTTTTCGTGGGTCGGGCTCGCCGATGATTTTTTTGAGGTTCATTGCGCGCAGGGGCCCTAACTCCCCTAGGTCAAGATGTTCTTCAGGGAGTCTGAGTTGTCCGTTGCCATATTTTGCTGTTTGCCACTTGTGAGCATGACCTAGCCTGGCATCCCAACGCCGCTTCGCGACTGGTTGCGATAGCAATTCAAATTCTGGAAGGCCCTTTCTGCCGCCAAGTAGAAGGGCGCGCACAACTCTCGACCAGCTTGTACTTGCAACAAACTTTTTTGCTTCGAAGCCGAGGCGCTGACGTTCGTAGTCATCATGCACTAGGTCTCTGACTATCTGAATAATTTCTTCAGGTCCGCTTGCAAGGCGCCCAGTGCTGTTGTTTTGAATGTTGTCCGAAGCAGTGCTGTTGGATTGCATGGCAACAATTACTCTTTCTTTACTCATGCATTGTCTAATTAGCTTCAAATTGCTTTGCCGAGACGACGTTGAGGGGTCAATGACAATTCCAACGTCTTCGTTTTCGAAGTGGAGAAGTTCAATTTTTACGGCACGTAGAGCAGCTGTTAACTGTTCGCCAAGGTCCGGGCCAACAATCGCAACGCCTGATGGCGCTGGTTGTGATAGGTGATAGGCGGGAGTTGGGAGAGCCACCGCTATTGGGTACTGGTTACCGCGGGCAACTGCTTCACAAAGAAGGTTTCTTGATGCGACCACCGCCCATTCTTCAGCATCTGTGTCCTGTTTGGTTACATAACGCCGGACGTTTTTTGCCGGTGGTAGTGGTGCATCGTCTACTGCAACGAGTATGCCGTAGGGCGTTGGATCGGTCTCTATATCAACGAAATCAGCTGCCATGCCTGACAGCGAGTTAATCGCCCCATATATGTCTTGTGCATATTCGCCTACTGCAACACCGATTCGCATCTGACTCAACCTTGGTGCAGTTGTGAGCGCAACAGGTCGTGTTGGCGTTCAAGGCGGACAAGTTCGATTTGCGCAGCTTCTATTGCTGCTCCTAGATCATCGATCAGTTGCTCGTCGCCGGCAGTTACGACTTCGAGCCGCGCAACAGATTGGTCAAGAAGTCGACTTTGAGCTTCGAGTTGTTCTGTTCGCTTTATAGTTTCGGTCGTCACACTAGTTATTAGGTCAATTGCTGCTGCTAGTTCGTGAACTACCTGGTTAACATTTTTTGCATTTTTTCGTCGCAATCGCGAGAAGAGTGATTTCGAAGCCAGTTCGGTTCCCAAGCGACGGGCTGCAGCTAGGTGGGTCGCGGCTGTCTGAAGAGGGTCATTATTTGTCATTGTCTTACCACCTCTGGCTTCTAACGTTAGAAATTGAACTGAAGAGTGGTCGCGGAGGGATGGAGTTGAGGCATATACCAGCGCGTTTTAGTGCTTTATATATGTCGTGCGGCGATGTGACTTCCGCGCGCGGTGCTTTGCTTTCGACGAGCTCGTGGTCTCCGTCAACGACGATTACGTCATCCCTGTGACCTCTTGTTTCGAGTTCTTCGATGCTTGCGAGTTGCGTTACTGACAAATACTTGGCCTGGAGTTCTCGTGTGAGGTCAGGGTAATGACCGACGATTGCGACCTGTCCGTTACTAATAGCTGCGTTCGTATGCGTGTGTCGGGAGAAGTTGCCCTTGTAGAGCCACTGCCAACGGGCCGCGTTTCGAGCGTGATTTCGGTGTGAAAGGTGCCGAGTTTGCGTTGTTTCGAATGATCCGTTTTCTTCGTGGATAACACGCGACGAGTCGACAACGACCACACTGCGTTTGTAGTGGCTGCATAAGCTAGCCACGTCCACGTCCTCGTAATACCCCAGTCCGAAAGCTGGATTGAAGCCTCCGATTGACTCGAACCAACTCTTTTTAAATGCCCAACACGCAGCGGATATGTGGTCGACCGGTTGAAGTCCGATCACCGGTGCGGCGTGTTTGTGGACATGGCCGTCCGCTGTGATTACTGCTCCTGTTTCTTGCGGGTTTTCCTCGGCGTCGCAGTAAATAGGTGATGCGATAGCGACGTGATTCTCGTTTAATGCAGCTACGAGAGGCGGCAACCAGCCTGGCGTGACACGCAGGTCAGAATTCATTATGACTATGTCGTCCGATGAGGCAATTCTCACTGCAGAGTTAATTCCTGCGCCGTAGCCAAGGTTTCGGGCTGAACGTATCAATCGCGGGTTTGAGGAGTGTCGCTGCACTCGATCTGCCGTGTCATCAGGCGAGTTGTTGTCGAAAACCACTATTTCGTGGGCCATTTCGGTGTGAATAGCGATGGAAGTGAGCAAGTTCTCGACCATCGGCCCACCTCCGTGGGTAATTATGATCAGTGAAACAGCCTGCTGGGTCGTCATTGATTTTCGCTCATAATTTCTATGTCACGTTTGTACCGTGCGCGCAATATTGAGTAGCTATCTGCAAGGTTTTCGGCAGTCGCGACTGCTTCTAGGAGCAGGTTCAGTAGTCTTCGGGACTGTTGTTTTCCCATCTCCGCGACGATCTTTTCGATTTCGCGGAGAGCCCAGCTCTGCGATTGTTCAAGCAGGTCAACGGCATCGGGTGAATCTGGTTCGGTAATTACTAATGCCTCGGCTAGTCGTTTACCTGCTGGACTGCTAGCAGAGAACGAGGTCGCGCCCATAGCTAGGCCTGCGGAAGACCAAGGGTCGGTTGCGCTAGCGAGATTCCAGCTACCGTCGGCAGCTTCAACAATATTGCAGGCGTTGGCTTCCTCGTGAGTGGCTTGTATACCCGCATCTAGCAATCTGGCTTTTCTTTCAGGGTCGAGTCTGAACAATCCGCCAATACATTCAACGTGTGGTTGGACAATAAATTCTGCGTCGCCGCCCACTGTTATTTGGGCGAAAGGGGCCGCCCACTCAAGTGCGAGCGCACCGGCCACGGCAAGAACCTGTGAGGTCTGGTTCGGATCCGGGGTTTGGACAGCAATCTTTGGTTGATCAGCCACAGAGGTCCTTCACAAGCCGAGGAAGTGTTTCTTGGAAGTGTGGCGCTAGTGGCAGTCCGGCCCACTGTAAGGCGTCGTTCTGGAGCGCTGCGTTTGCTGGCCGCACAGCGGCACGAGGCGGTCTTAGTTCGGCTGTCGTAGTTGGTGAAACTTGGGCGGGTGAGCGTCCCATTGAGTTAAGAACAGTCTGGGCGAATTCAAACCAACTCACTGCGCCCTGATTAGTGACATGGAAGGTTCCTTTGGCTTCGACGTCGATGAGATTGCTAATTACCAAGGCGATGTCACTAGTAAAGGAAGGGTGACCTATTTGGTCGTTTACGAAAGTTAGAGCCTTATCTTGTTGAGCGAGCGCGATGATTGTTTTGAGGATATTCGAGCCATGCGTCCCACATAGCCAAGAGGTACGAACGAGGAGATCTCCCTCTCGCACCGCTTTTTCGCCTTCGAGTTTCGTTTTTCCGTAAACCGACAGTGGGTTGGTTATGTCGGATTCGATGTATGGCCGCCCCAGGGTGCCATCAAAAACGTAGTCAGTTGATATCTGGACCATTTGCGCTCCCGCTTGGTCCGCGGCTTGGACAAGATTTCTTACACCGTAAGAGTTTGTCGACTGCGCAATCCCATCGTTGCTTTCGCATTTGTCCACATTTGTAAATGCCGCTGTATTTATGATGACGTTCGGTTTGTAGTGCTGTATAGCAGCGTGGACGTCTGCCTTTCGCGAGACATCCAGTTGGCCTCGCTTCAAGACAATCGTGTCCATCGAGGGAAACGCTGTAGCGAGGTCTGTAGCTAGCTGCCCACCGCCTCCTGTGATGAGCACCCTCTTTCGGGTGCTCATTCTGCGGCTTCCGAGAGTGCTTCGCTCAGTGTCGGGTAGACAAAAAGACTTTCGTGGATGTCCTGCACTTTTAGATTAGCGCTGACCGCGAGGGCCACTACTGATATCAGTTCGGCGGCGTTCTGGCCCACAATGGAGCCGCCCAGGACGTGCCCAGTGTTGGGGTCGGACACGATTTTGACGAAGCCGAGGGGGTCGTTATTGATAAGCGCCTTGGCATTGGAGGAAAATGGGACTTTAGTAACTCGAATTTTTCTTCCTGTTGCGAAAGCCTCGGCTTCGGCCAATCCCACGTCCGCGATTTCGGGCTCTGTGAATATCGCGGATGCTGCTTTGTCGTAGTCAAGGTGGCGGTGCTCTCTGCCCTCATGCAGACCCATGATGTGTTCGGCTATTTTTCTTCCTTGCATGGATGCGACCGATGACAAGGGCAGTTTCCCCGATAGGTCCCCCGCTGCGTAGATTGTGGGAACGGACGATCGGAGATTGTGGTCAACCTGGATGTAGCCAGCCGAGTCCACAGTTACGTCGGTGGTTTCCAGTCCGAGTTCTTGGCTGTTTGGGTCCGACCCGATAGCGAGCAGAACGTGGCTTCCTTCAACAGTTCGTCCGTCCGAGCAGGTGACCTCTACCGTGTCGCCCTTGCGCACTATTTCCGTGGCCCGCGCACCCTTCAGTAATTGAACTCCTCTATCAAGGAAATTCTGCTCTAAGAGGGCCGCTGCTTCGGGATCTTTTTGCGGGAGTACTTGTTGACGGCTAACTATCAGCGTGACTTGACATCCGAGTGACGCAAACATGTGGACAAATTCGACGCCAGTTACTCCGGATCCAACGACTACGAGGTGTTCCGGTATTTCCTTCGGAGGGTATGCGTCTCGTGTTGTAAGGACACGGTCGTTATCAATTGGAGCCCATTGTGGGATGCGTGGCTTACTTCCTGTTGCGAGGACGATTGCATCGGCGGTTAGTTCGATAGGACCATTATCCGTGTCCGCGCAAACTTCGTTGTGGTTGAGTAGCCGTCCGGTGCCTCGGTGGATGGTTACTCCCTGGCTGGTGAGAAGTTGTGTTACTGCTTGCTCTAACCGTCTCTCTATACCTTGTATCCGCTCACGCAGCTGGTCTGCGTCGATACCGGTTTCAACTTTGGCGAGACCCATTCCATCTAGTCGCTGAGCGAAGGAGAGCGCTCCCCCGGTTGCGATCATAGATTTTGATGGGACACAGTCGCGTAAGTGTGCAGCGCCGCCCACGATTTCGCGCTCGATGAGGGTCACATCAGCGCCGAAGCGTGCCGCGTATGTTGCGGCATCGTGTCCTGCTGGGCCGCCACCTATCACCACGACCCTTTTATTAGTCATGCTAGAAGTCTAGAACGCGATGTTTGCTAAGCCCTTTCAGGTGCCTGGTATGCGCTGCCCGGTCTCGTTAAGTGCAGGCGAGCAGTATTGGTCGTATTCGAGCAGCTGTATGCGGTCACGGTTTTCGTACGTGATTTGGTTTTGTGGGTCCTGCTTGAGTTTGTACTCTCGAAAAGTCATGTCGAGCGCATCGAAAGCAAGGAGTCTTCCGATAAGCGGCTCACCGAGTTTCAGAAGGAGCTTTATAGCTTCCGTAGCTTGCAAGCTTCCTATTACAGCTGGCAGTACTCCAAGAACGCCTGCTTCTGCACAAGATGGGGCCAATTCAGGAGGGGGAGGCGACGGAACATAGTCACGGTACGTGGGGCCACTGAGCGGGTCAAACACCGTGACTTGTCCCTCGAACCGAAAGATGGATCCATGCACCACTGGTATTCCTAGTTTCACTGATGTGTCATTCAGCAGGTAACGGCTAGGAAAATTATCTGCTCCATCTACGATTACGTCCCAATCTGCGACTAATTCGAGAGCGTTATCGACATTAAGCTGGCGGTCAATCGCTTCCACTTTTACGTCCGGGTTGAGGGCGAGGATTGACTGTTTGGCAGACTCAACTTTGGATTGTCCAACTCGATGGGTGTTGTGAATTATTTGGCGTTGCAAATTAGTTTCGTCCACCACGTCCATGTCGATAATGCCAATTGTGCCCACGCCGGCTGCTGCCAGATATAGCGCCGCGGGAGAACCTAGACCCCCTGCTCCCAGAATCAATACTCGTGCATCAAGTAACCGTTGTTGCCCTTCTTCTCCAATTTCAGGAAGGAGCAGGTGACGCTGATATCTGGCTCGTTGCCGTCCGGTCATTGATGCTGGCATTTGCCATTCGCGCCCATCAGATTTCCATTGGTTAAAGCCGCCCATCATCGAGACCACTTCTGAGTAACCAAGCTCATTAAGTGTTTTCGTTGCGAACGCCGATCGGGCTCCTCCTGCGCAGTAAACGACTATTTTCGTATCCGTTTCGGGGATTCGTTGCTCAATTTGGCTTTCGAGCTGTCCCCTTGAGATATGTAGCGATCCCACAAGAGCGCCTTGGTCATATTCTTCAGGATCTCGAACATCTAGAGCTACGTAGTCGTCGGCAAGAAGCTCAGCCGCTTGGTGGGTCGTGATTTCCCGGATCTCTTTTTTGGTAGCCGCTAAAAGCGTTCCGTAGTTGGGCATCGATTTTCCTCTTCGGGATTCGGCACCGACGTTGTCCACTCTTAATGATAGCTGTTTAGTTCGCTTCAGCTATTGCGGCGACTCTCACGACTCCTCAATCTCTTTCTCAGCCAGATTGGAACTGCCGTTTACGATGATTGGCAAAATTTCGCTTATGGAATCACGAATAATGAGATCCGCTAAATGGTCCATCTCGGTTGGTTCAGCATTAATTATTGCGATTTTGGCGCCAACCCGCTGGGCAGATGGCACAACAGCGGCAATCGGATATACCGCTAGGGTGGTGCCTATGGCGATCATCAGATCGCAATTTTGGGCCGCAGCTTCTGCTTTAAGGAGGTCTTTTTGCACAAGCGATTGTCCGAAAGAGATTGTTGCACTTTTTAAAATTCCCCCACACTCAGGACAGTCAAGGTCTTCTTCGCCCTGCCGAACTCGGTTCAGCGCTACTTGCATGTCGTCTCGATAGTTGCATTCGAGGCAAGCAACTTCGCGCAAGGTCCCGTGAACCTCTACCACCTTGGTTGCCGAGGACCCGGCGGCATGATGCAAACCGTCAACATTTTGTGTGAGGAGAGCAACAAGCTTGTTGCGTTTTTCAAGCTGCACTAATGCTCGGTGACCGTCGTTCGGGTCCGCTGACCAGGCCCTGTTATCTAAACGGTCCCGCCATGATGCTTTGCGCACTTCGGGGTCGGAAATGAAGTTCTGGATATTTGAAGCCTTTTCCGCTTTCGGATTTTTTGTCCATACTCCGTTCGGTCCTCGGAAGTCAGGAATTCCTGAATCCGTGGATATTCCTGCTCCTGTAAGGACAGTAATACGATCGCTCTGGTCTACCCAGTGGGTGAGGGTGCGAACATTTGCGTTGTGTTGGAGGTCGTGAACCATTTAGCAATCCGGTGTCGTGAGGTGCAATTATTTCAGCCTTTCAAGCTATTTGCGATGTTGCTGCGATAGCGGTCATTACCAGTTATTGACAACTTCCAACAGAGTCCGCACTCCGAATCCGGTCGCTCCTCTAGGGAATTCGGCTTCTACTTCTTCTGTAGTTACCGGACCAGCAATGTCAAGGTGTACCCAAGGAGTGTCCCCTATGAACTCTTGAAGGAATAGTCCAGCGACGAGCGTTCCTCCGAACCGTCCGGAACCAATGTTTCTTAGATCCGCGACTTGGGAGTCAAGCTGCTTGCGGTATTCGGATGGCAACGGTAGATGCCAAACACGTTCTCCCGCTTGACTTGCCGCACTTTCGACAGTTCGGATTGCTTGATCGTTATTTCCCATCAGGCCCGCGTATTGGGAGCCTAAGGCCACCAAACAGGCGCCGGTCAGGGTGGCTAGATCTATAACAAGGTCGGGGCTCTCTTCTTCTGCTATCGAGAGTCCATCAGCCAGGACAAGTCGGCCTTCAGCGTCAGTGTTGAGAACTTCGACGGTTTTGCCGTTTCGGATTTTGAGAACATCTCCGGGCTTGGTAGCCGTGGGGCTCGGTTGATTATCCGTGCAACAACAAATACCTACAACGGTCACGTCTGGAGCGTGCGCTGCCATCGCCGACATCGCTCCGATGACTGCTGCCGCACCTCCCATATCGATTTTCATTTCTTTCATACCTTCGAACGGCTTGAGGTTGAGCCCTCCGGTATCAAAGGTGATGCCTTTTCCAACAAAGTAGATGGTTCCTTTGCTTTCGCCCTCAGGGCGCCAAGTCATTCTGACCAGTCTGGGTTCTTCAGTAGATCCTGCATTCACTCCGAGAATCCCTCCGCAACGCTCTTTGGTGAGGCGCTCGCGGTCCCATATCTCGACTTCGATGTCGGACGCTGCGGAAGCAGCAGCGTCCGCTAGGTCGATTGCTGTAAGTGAGCCGCCGGGTTTGTTTACCAAATCGCGGGCGAGAGAGATACCAGATGCGACTGCGTGAGCTTTAGCTAGCGCCCCCTCGCCATCAACGCCGTCTGGCGCAATGAGCGTGATCTGTCGTAGCTTTGATTCTTCTTCTGGAGATCCCTTCAACTCATCGAAGCGGTACGACGCAAGAAGCAGGCCCTCGATAACAGCCTGAAGAGCGACTTCAGCACCTAAGTGGGATGAGGCGACAAGGGGAAGGAACGAGGTCAGGGATTCTAGATGGGAGGATGCTCGCCAGAGATGCGCAGCGCTTGCCCGCAAATCCGGGATACTTATCTCTTTTGATCCTGTTCCTACCGCTAACACAACCGAGCTCTCGTCCGGAAGGAGCGCTGTTTGGCCGATCTTGCCCTCAAATTTGCTTGCAGCGAGAAAGGTCTCAGCAACTCCGAGCGTCGCTAAATCTTTCTCGCCGACTGGCCTATCAGTAGCCACTGTTGCGGTGTCGGCGTCTGTGTTTTCGATATGTATGTCGGTGATCTGTAGTTGGTTCGGCATAACTTTCCTGTTGGTCTAAATAGGTGATTACTGGTTTCTGCTAAGTAAAGAGCCGCCTTCTTGCCAGCGGGCGAGGGTCCACAAAAGGTCCGAAAGGCGGTTCAGGTAAGGGAGCACTTGAGATTCTGGATCACACACATCAATACTCTCTCGTTCAGAGCGCCGAACTATTACCCTCGCCCAGTCGAGGCGCGCTGATATTTCAGTTTCTCCGGGGATAGTGAACTCTGTGGGTGCCTCGAATAGCGAACTGACATCATCGATAGAAGTTTCTAAGTTCTGCACCATGGCTTCGGTGACTAATGATGTTTCCGGTACGAGTTTGTGTCGGTTTTCTGTCAGCGTCGCTAGTTCGGCCATTGCAACATAGAGGTCTCGACAAATCAGGGTAAGCATCTGCTTAAGTTCGACATTTTCCGCCGCTGCGCGTGCGAGTCCAATTGCCGCCTGAGCTTCGTCAACTGCGCCGTACGCCTTTGGTTGCGCGGAGTCTTTACCTACTCGGCCGCCGTAGAAGAGTCCGGTAGAGCCGTCGTCTCCGGTTTTCGTATAGATCTTCATTATTTGTTCAAGCTAGCGTGGAAGTGACCAAGACCAAAGACGCTCCTCGCGTAGGATCATTGGGTGGCTCTTCCGGGATATTGGATTCTGACTACCAATAACCGGCTGCTGCATTTCACTAGCGAATCCGGACAACTTGATCTGGAGCTCTCCTCGGATGCGGTCGCTATCGCAAGCACTCGAGATGGTCAAGGCTGTTTAGCTCTCAGCAAAGGAGGTGAGGTCGAAGCTATCGGTACAGCAAGAACCTTGGGAGACCTGTCGGCTATAAGTTTGACTTGCCCAGCGGTTGATATTACTGCCACTCCAGTAGGCGTCGGATATTGGATTATAGATGCAGAGGGCAGCGTCTTTAGCTTTGGTAACGCTCCGTTCCTTGAGGGTATTCCGCAAGTTTCGACGGGTTCAGCGAGGGCAATTCGTATCGAGGCCGCGCCTGATGGGAATGGATACTGGATCGTCGATGAGAGGGGTGCTGTTTATTGCTTCGGGTCCGCTGAGTTTCATGGCACACTCTCAGACTTCACGGACCCCGACAGTGTTCGGGTAGTCGATTTCGCAGTCACTCCACGCGGGGACGGATATTTTTTTCTTACTTCTGATGGGGACCTGTACCCGGCTGGTGGGGCCGCTTATTTGGGTTCACCTACACAATGGGGTCGAGTCGACGCGGTCGGGTTACTGGGCCGAGACAGTGGTTATCTTGTGGTTGACTCTCGGGGCGCTGTGATGGTGTTCGGTGACGTTGCTAACTTTGGATCTCCAGTTGGTCTGGGCCTTTCTGTAAGAGCTGTCGCCTAGGTCACGCAAGAGGGTGCCCTCGGGGCAGCCAAACTTGCTTGACGTCGTCTGCAAAGTAGTACTGCGCGTGTCGCGATAACCGAGGGTTGTAATAGGGGTCGTCTGCATTGAGAGGATCCCCCCATCGGTTTCTAAAAAAGACTTCATCCTCTGCTGGGTGAAGCGAGCCTCGAAGGGCCGATTCTTGGTGAAGAAGATTCGCATGCGGCTGGTAAACCAGGTCGTAGCCCAGCTGATGGATTCGCATTGTCAAATCCACATCATTGAACGCAACCCGAAGGCGTTCTTCGAAGCCACCAACCTCCCAGAAAACCTCGGGTCTGACCATAAGGCACGCGGCGGTTAGCGCCCAGCAATTGCGGACGAGATTACCGATACTGAAATAGCCCCGTGAATTGATGTTCACAGCGGCACCGCCGACACCTACTGCGACACCTTCATGTTGAACTTGGCCTCCGGGAAACGTCAATTTGGCCCCAACAGCTCCGACTCGGGATTGTTGTGCGAGCCCGATCATTGATTCCAGCCACTCTGGCTGAGTTATCTCAATATCGCAGTTGAGGAAAAGCAAAAGGTCGCAGTCAATTTGTTCTGCAGCCATGTTCATCATTCGCGCGTAGGAGAATTGGTGAGGGAAGTCGATTACGGGCCCTGCGTGACTGTCGAGCCAGCGAAGAGTTGCTTCATCCGTGCTTTCATTGTTGATCACCATTATTTCGGTCTCTTGCCAAGATGTTCTGTTAGCTACGCCCTCTACACATTGGGAAATCAGTTCGTAGCGGTCACGAGTTGGAATAATTATTCCAACTTTCGGTTGGCCGAAAGTCTGGTAGCGAAGATTGTAGGTACCCGCTTCGAGGCCTTCTTCGACGGTTGCGTCGATGTGCCTCCGGGTTAGGGCTTCGCTCAAGGCTCTTTGTCCTGCAGCCCACGCGTCGTCTTTTTGGTCTATTCCGGCGGCGGTTGAACCCGCAATGACTCTCCAGTGATAGAGGTTTCTTGGAATATGCAAGATCTGGCTAGTTGCTTCGGTGACCCGAAGGAGCAAGTCGTAATCCTGAGCTCCGTCGAAACCTTGTCGCCAGCCACCTAACCTCATTATCAAAGCCTTGTTAATCACAGCGAAGTGGCAGATGTAGTTATATGACAAATGGAGGTCTGGCGACCAACCCGATTTGGCGTAGCTGTGGTCATACGAACCATCGGCGAAAAGCTTGTCTTCGTCTGAATATAAGAATTCGGTATTGGGGAATTCGTTTAGTGCTCTAACGACCTCTACAAGAGCGTCCGACCTGAGAAGATCGTCGTGATCCAATAGCGCCACGAACTCACCTTCTGCCATCTCAAACGCGGTGTTCGATGCTTCTGCTATGCCTCCGTTACTTGACCTCTCAACGAAATCAATACGCGGATCCTTTGCGGCCAGCTCTTTGCATACAGTTCGAACTCCGTTATCAGTGGAACAATCGTCGACGAGACACAATTGCCAGTTTTCATAAATTTGCAACCGAACGGACTCGATGGTGGAACGCAGAATTTCTAATGGAGTGTTGTAGACGGGCGTGAGAATTGAAATTAGGGGGCGGTAGGGCAAGGAGGCCCCGTTATCAAGATCTGGGTCATTCACTGCTGCAGCTAAAGATCGTCGATATTGCTTTACCCCCATTTTGTGTCGCTTACCGATTTCGGAAGTAGTTAGCCAGTCGGTTATCGGTATTTCCGAGGGAGACGGTTTAATGCCGTGCTCTTCTAGAGCAGTTTTGATACCCGTCGCGTGGTCGCTATTGCTTGTCGCAGATCGATTCAGTTCAGCAGTTCTTTGGATAGAGGAAGCTATCTGGGATCGCTCAACTACTTCGATATTCCAATCGTCAGGTGTGTCGATGTGCGCAACAGCAGCCGACGTTGCAATGATCGGAGCATCAACCGCTCGCGCCGCTAAGAACTGACTCCAGGGGGTCGGCCCTGACTGTCGCGCCGCTATCACCATTGATGCCTGACTCAGCGGTTCGCTCAGACTGCCATCTCTTTCCGTTCGATCAAGGTTTTCGAGAGTGTGATTCCAAGGCGTGAACTCTCGCTCGCTGATTAGTAGCGGTGATTCTTCTAGTTCTAGGTTAGGAAGCACTCGGTCATTCATGTATTGACACGCTTCTATGTCAGGCTCACAGAAATCTCGGTGGGGTGCCGCAAATACCAACGGTCGTTTACGGGTCGATGGTCCGAGACGGCTATTAGGCGGTCGCACAACACGAATCTTTGCCGATACTCCGAGAGCGCTCACTAGGAGACGCTGAACATCTGAATACACCCAGACTTCATCAACGAAGTTGAGAATCTCGCGGTCGCGTTGACGCCGAAGACTAGCGACGGTGTCGCGCCCGTCGCGTTCTAATTGCGTGACATATCCGTCTTCTATATCGGGTCTTTGAATCGACAGAAGGTTTGAGGCATCGATAATGATGACGGCATCCGGTTTGTGTTTCCTGCACATGGAAACCATTCGGTAAGTGTTCCCATTTGCGCAGAAGAAGTAAAGATCACTGGGTTCCTCCAACCACGGAATCTCAGCTGAGAGAATTCCCGCATCGGGAACTACTCCGAAGAAGGTACTTTTCGGGGCTTCAATTTGGCGGACCACCAGACGTGTCGTAGCTTCACTAGCCGCAAATTCTTTGCTTATTTGTTCTATCCGCCATCCGACCGGATCAAGTCCCGGTCTCGGTGCCCCATCCAAAACAATGGTGACGTTCTTCTGGATAGGTCCAGAACTCATCCGCGTCCGATTTTCTGGCGTACCCAGCGGAGGATTTTGAGAAAATCTCTTTCGATTTGCGCTCTTACGCTGTTCCAGTCGACGCTGGGTTGGAGTCGCGCCGGACCCTGATCGTATTCAGCGACCATCATTTCTAACTCATTTAGCCGCTTGTGTTGAAGGCGAGAAGCTTTCTTCGTTTTATCCAATTCCCCTTTAGTGGACTCCAAATCTTGTGTTATCTGCAGGATCTCTTGACGTAATCGATCAATTGTCTGATGGGATCGTCGACGCTGCCGCCACCAGTTCTGCGCTTGAACGTCGTGGAATTCGATTTGCTTTCTTATCCGCATCAACTCATCACTTGGACTTAGGTCCAAGTTCAGTACCGATGGATCTAACCTCATTAGCGCTGTTTGCTCGACTACTTGCGATAGCCGATCAATTTTTGAATCCACCGATGAATTTTTTTCTATGTCAGCCGTGTCTGAGGCTGCGGACCAGAGTGCTTGTTGAAAACCTTTGCTATTTATCTCGTCTGCTATCAGCACCGACCTTCCATGCAAGGCATTACTAAGCTCATGCAGAGCTGGGTCACTCGTTACCACTACGCCAGCGTGTTGAATGAGGGCGCCAAATTCGTCGGCGTCAAAGTCGGTCTCTAACCCAATGGGCGTTTCGCCAAGTTTTACCAAAGCTGCAGCTAATGCTGATTGGTGAATTCTTGGTCCAATAGAAGCTATTGCTAACTTTCTCGTCGCTGCGTGCCTGGCGAGTTCAGTAACTATCAAAGTGGCAGGTTCGGTTGATACGTCGATCAGGATCGACCCTTTAAGCGACGGAGCGGGGTGACTTAGTTGGGTCAATTCCTCAGCCAAGTGGCGAGTGAGAAGCGACGTTACGCTCGAAAATGATATTTCAAGTAGCTCTGGATCGACGACAAACTGCGGGGCGTCGCGTCCAGCACCGAATGCGATCAGGACGTCAACTTGCCCTTCTAGATCTGACAAGTCAGTGGGTAGCGCCGAAATGGACATGGCATAGCTTTCTAAATGCCATAGTTGATTCGATGGCTTAGCGAACCATTGAAGGTCCGCTGGACCGCTTCGCCATTGAATTTCTGCTCCAAGCGCCTTCGCTATCAACCAGTTGATCGGCAGCTCTTCGTCATCGGGCAGCACAAATCCTATTTGGAGACGTTCGCGCGAAAGCAGCTCCGGGTTACTCGAGGAGCTCTTGGTTATTTTCGATGAGGAGCTCGAGGTCAATGAGATGTTCTCCGGTCGTTGTAGCCCAGTCATACTTTGGACACTTGCAAGTGTAGGTGCAGCTACGGTCTCGCTAGGGGCGCGACGGTCATCGATTGGGGTGTCCCGGCGAGCCCTTTGCGTGCGGTACTGGCGGCTGCCATTTACCCCTGAGGTCTGTTAGACCTTCCCGTTCGCTTGAGGATCCGGGAACGATTCGCAGAGTGTGAGATCTTTCCCAAGCGTCATATACATGCATTCGAGCGTTATCAGTAATCGATGTCGACAAAAGATAGTCACCGGCCAAAAGGCCCAGCTCGTCAATGATGAAATCAACGTAGCCTCGCCCTGCACTAATTGACCCGGTACTGAGTTGTTGAAGGGCACTGTTGGGAGAAGCAAGATGGACTCCCGTTGCGTGGTGGAGCTTGAACGCGAAAACCGGATTTTCGACTGAATCTTCCGCCTCGTACCAAAGTCGAATAATTAATTTGTTACCTGAGCCGGGTAACGGGTTGGCAAGCCATTGCGCATCAAGGTAGTCAACATGAAAGATTCGGATCTCGCCGCTTCCGCGACGAACCTCGATCTCTGTTAGCGACGTGTCAGTATGAAATTGTTCCTCCACACCATCTCGCATTTTTTCTGCTTCCTCAGCATTAACTGCGTCAAGGTAAGCCCAACATACTTCGGTGGCATCACCTGCTTGCTTGAGAATGCCCCTATCGAGCCATCCAACCTCGTCACAAAGTCCCTCCACCAGCGGCAGAGAGTGCGATACGAGAATAATTGTGGCGCCTCCGCGCCGCAGCTCGTAAAGATGTTCGAGACATTTGCGTTGGAATGCTTCGTCACCTACTGCAATTACTTCGTCTATCAGGAGTATCTCAGGGGCAACGTGCACGGCTACGGCGAAACCAAGCCTCACGTACATGCCACTAGAGAGAATCTTGACAGGAGCATCAATGAAATCGCCTATGTCACTGAAATCAATGATCTGATCGACAGCTCGTTCCATTTCTTTTCGGCTCAGACCGAGAATGGCGCCGTTCAAGAAAATATTTTCGCGACCGCTTAATTCAGGATGGAAACCCGAACCCAGTTCCAAGAGTGCTGAAACTCTGCCATTTACCTGCAGCTGGCCGCTAGTGGGTTTGTGAATACCAGCCATTAATTTCAACAACGTTGTCTTCCCTGAGCCGTTATGCCCGACGAGCCCAAAGAATGAACCTTTTCTAATGCCCAAAGAAACATCTTTGAGAGCCCAGAAGTCAGATAAGCCTTGGGGTTTACTGCGCCTTACCGCGGCTTCTTTTAGAGAATTGGGACGATCGCGCTGAATCCGGTATCTCTTAGATACCTGCTGAACGGAGATCGCTGGTTTCACATATCCTCGCTGAGTTGCATGGATCGTTTATTGAAGAATCGCCACCCCAAGGCAAAACTAGCGACGGAATAAAAGATAATGAGTGCCCAACGGTTCCAACTTGACCATTCGAGTAGATATGCGCTCTCGCGGGCAGCAGCAACGAATTGATTAACCGGGTTGTATTCGATCATTTTTCGAATTGGTATTCCCCAATGAGCTTCAGGAATGATCGAGATGGGATACACGATTGGAACCAAAAAGAATAGGGCGTTCAGAATGATGCCGACGAGGTATTGCACATCTCTGTAATGCGTATTGAAAACGCATACGAAAAACCCTATGCCCAGCCCGAACAGACCCGCTAGCACTAAAATTATTGGTAAGACGAGGGTGGTTAGTCCAACGTTCGCAATCAAGATCATTACAAGAATGAGCACTGCCGCTTCTATCGCTGACTGAACGCCGAGGGCTAAAGCGCTTCCGAAGATCGCTGTTTCCGGCGGGAAAAAAACTTTTCGTCGTAGATCCCCTATCGAGCTCAACCACCCCATAGATCCATTGATCATTCCAGCGAAAAGAAGCCAGACAACTAGTCCAGTGAACAGAAATAGCGCGAAGTTTTGTGAGCCATTTCCCGAAGGAGGTGGAGCAGCGCGGAAAAAAACTGAGAAAACGAGGCTGTAGACCAGGATGGTAGATATCGGGTTAAGTAATGACCACGTCCAACCGAGGAGACTTCTCTTATATCGCGCCTTCAGTTCTCGTCTTGCAAAGTTTTGAACGAGAGGGAAATACTTTTTTGCGTCTACGAAAACGTTGCTGTCCCTCACTTGGTTTTCGCTTTCTTTGGACGCCACCATTTCTCATTTGAGTGGTACCAAGCAACAGTTGATTCCAGACCTTCACTTAGGTCGATCTCAGTTTTCCAGCCAAGGTTAGTGATTTTTGATACATCTACCGAATACCGAAAATCATGGCCGGGTCGATCCCCTACTGGATTGATTGCTGATATGTCCCTTTGGCAAAGTTCTATAAGCATGTGGGTGAGGGCAAGATTAGATACCTCGTTTCCCGCGCCAATGTTGTAGATCTCTCCTTGCGTCCCTTCATGCAGAACTTTATTAATCGCTGAGCAATTGTCTTGAACGTGGATCCAATCACGGACGTTGAGCCCTTCTCCGTAGAGGGGGACCTTGAGCCCGTCGATGAGATTTGTAACGAAAAGAGGTATCAGCTTTTCTGGGAATTGGTATGGCCCGTAGTTATTGGAGGAACGAGTGACGCTTACAGGGAGCCCATGCGTTGCATGATGCCCGAGGGCGATTAAGTCCGACGAAGCCTTTGATGCGGAGTAAGGGCTGCTCGGTTCCAGTCTGTCGTTTTCGTCGAAAGACCCTCTCTCTCGAGAGCCATAAACTTCGTCTGTTGACACATGGACAAAGCGTTCTATCTCTGAGTTCTTCGCTAAGTCGCAAAGCACGTTGGTGCCCACGGCATTGGTGACCATAAATCGTTCCGACCCCGCTATGGATCTGTCAACATGGCTTTCTGCGGCAAAATGAACGATTGCGTCCATCCCCTTTAGCACGGCATTTACAGTGTCCCGGTCGCAGATATCTCCGTGAACAAACTTAACTCTTGAGTTATCAATAAAATCGGAAATCGTGTCACGACTCCCGGCATAGGTGAGAGCGTCAAGAATGGTTATTTGGTCATCGCTCTGGGCGAGATGATGCCTGACATAGTTTGACCCAATAAATCCAGCTCCTCCCGTGATTAGAACTTTCATGTTGTGGTCAATTCCTTAACCCGTGGCGCGGACGCAAAGCGTCGGGGATGTTCCGTTTAGTCGGGTTCGATTGGTCGCGTTCAGACAAGATCGGGTCACTTAATCCCCAGTCCGCATCGACCTCGGGATCGTTCCAGATTAGACCTAGTTCGTCTGCTGGGTTGTAGTAGCTATCCACTAGATACGTAATAGTTGCATCGGTTAGCGAGGCGAAACCGTGGGCCACTCCAGGTGGTATGTAGATGCCGCGGTGTTCAGTGCCACTTAGATCTAATTGTTCTGTTCCACTCTCGGTTGGCGAACCTTCCCTAAGGTCGTGGAGAACAACTCGCACCGTTCCGAATGGAACGTACCAATAGTCAGCTTGGTGGAGGTGGTAGTGCAGGCCAACGACGCAGCCTTGTTGTCGATCACCACGGTTGGCTTGCACCATTTCGCGCGAACCTTGAGGGATCCATTCTCTCCGGTATGTCTCAACGAAGAATCCACGGTCGTCGCTGTAAACGTCCGGGGTCACAATATAGACGCCTTCGATTGCCTCAGAAGATTCGACCTTTGCCATGACTCTCTAGAGTATTCCCTAACCAAGCCTGACTGTTAGCGCCCATCGAGTCGCAAGTGTTCGATGTCAGCGACCGAGATTGCGTGCGCCGTGCCTTCGTCGTCCTGAACAATTAGTCGACCAGAATCATCCACGTCGATCGCTAGTCCATAAAGTCGCTCGGTACCGCTCTTAGCTTCGCTAAGGATCACGACGCGCCGCCCCAAAGTCGCAGAGTGTTTACGGAGCCGCTGGAGAGTTCTAGCCTGACCTTCTTCTCCAGATAATTCTTCGTAGTGCAATTCGAAGTTGCGAAGAATTCGGTAAGCCAGATCGTTTCGATCAATATTGGAATTTGCGAGAAGATCGAGGCTTGTTGCGACCTGTTCGAGCTCTGATGGAACGTAACCCCAGTTGACGTTTAGCCCCATTCCGATAACCAAAGCGTCAATAGTCGCGTTAGTTAGAAGGGTCTCTGAGAGGATGCCTGCGACTTTTCGGTACCCAGGGTCGGTGTCTTTTTCGGTTTCGTTCGGGCTGTCAACCACAAGGTCGTTCGGCCACTTCACTCTCAGTTCAACACCTGTTAACGCCTGGACCGCTTCAATAGTTGATATAGCCAAGGCAGAAGTTATGAGACTTGCGTTTGCTAACTGCAGGGTTTGAGGTGCCGGGCGAAGCAATATGGACATCATTAACGACGTGCCGGGCGGTGCGGTCCAAACTCTTCCCCTTCTGCCCCGTCCAGCTGTCTGCATGTCGGCAATGAGCACGTTGCCTTCGTGGCCGCCTTTGCGCGCCAGGGAGAGCAATTCCGTGTTTGTGGAACCGATTTGGCTTACCCATTTAACGTCGGTGAAGCGGGTATGTTCCACAGCATTAAATCGGTCGGTAGTCATTTAGCTCACATTAGTTACTGATTTATAGTGTTATTTGCGAAAGAAGGCCCATCTAGGTGGGGAAACCGCCTGGGTTGTGGCACGATTGCGGATCGTATGTTTGTGCAGGGAAGGCAGAAGTCGTGTTCTCGAAGATTTTGATCGCTAACCGTGGCGAAATAGCTGTAAGAGTGATTCGGGCGTGTCGTGAGTTAGG